>NZ_JBTLRD010000005.1:0-293631 GCF_054584775.1 Polaribacter litoreus
CCCGATTGTAATCGGGATGCCCTGAACTAACTGAGCTACGCGCCCTTTTTTATTTTATTTCCCAAAGGTTAGGAAAATTATTTTCACTCTCCTCAACACTGACCCTCCCGATTGTAATCGGGATGCCCTGAACTAACTGAGCTACGCGCCCTTTTTTATTTTATTTCCCAAAGGTTAGGAAAACTATTTTCACTCTCCTCAACACTGACCCTCCCAATTGTAATCGGGATGCTCTGAACTAACTGAGCTACGCGCCTTGCTTGTTGCGGGTGCAAATATAATACAGATTTTAAATTCACCAAAGAAAAAATGAAATTTATTTTTAAATAATTTCTGCCACCACAAAAGTACTTCCGCCAACATAAATTATATCTTCTTGATTAGCATTGCCTAACGCAGATTGAAACGCATTTTTTACAGATGAATATTTTTTTCCAAATAAATGAAAATCTTCTGCCTTTAGTTGTAAATCAACTTCGGAAAGACCTCTAGGAATATCCGGTTTACAAAAATAGTAGCTTGCAGAGGTTGGAAATAAAGGCAAAACTGTATCTAATTTTTTATCTGACACCACACCTAAAACAATATGCAACTTCTTATATTGCTCTTTTTTCAATTGACGCATAACAATGGCCACCCCTTCTTTATTATGTGCCGTATCACAAATCACCTTTGGTTGATCTTGTAAAATTTGCCATCTACCTTTTAAGTTCGTGTTTTTTACCACATTTAGCAATCCGTTTTTAATATGTTCTTTAGATACTTGGAAACCTTTTAATTTCTGAATGGTAGCCACTGCTGTTTTTACATTTTTCTGCTGATAATCGCCCAACAAATCTGTTTTATAATTTTGATTATCATCCGAAGCAAAAAAGAGATCGGCATTCATTTTTTTTGCTTTATCTAAAAAAACATGCGCTACTTCTTTTTGTTTTTCGCCAATAACTATTGGTATATTTTGCTTGATAATTCCTGCTTTTTCAAAGGCAATTTCGGGTAAGGTTTCGCCTAAAAACTGGGTATGATCTAAACCTATATTTGTAATTGTAGCAATTTCTGGAGTAATGATATTTGTTGAATCTAATCTACCTCCTAAACCCACTTCGATAATAGCAATATCAACTTTTTCGTCTGCAAAATAATCAAAAGCCAAACCCACTGTCATCTCGAAAAAAGAGAGCCTTTGTTGCTCTAAAAAACACTGATGGTCTTCAATAAAAGAAGTTACTTTTTCCTGAGAAATTTCATCACCATTAATTCTAATACGCTCTGTAAAATTTTTTAAATGCGGTGAGGTGTACAAACCTACTTTATACCCTGCTTCTTGTAAAATAGACGCCAACATATGTGATGTTGACCCTTTACCATTTGTACCACCCACGTGAATGGATTTGAACTTCTTTTCTGGAAAATTAAGTTCTTTAGCCAGTGCTAATGTATTGGTTAAATCTTTTTTAAATGCTGTTTTTCCCTCTTTTTGATACATGGGTAATTGGGCAAACATCCAATGTAAAGTTTCTTTGTAGGTCATAATTTAGTAGTGAGACCTTTCGCAAACTTCGTTTCTTACTTTCAATCAAAATATATTTTGATTTCAGTAATGCTCAAGGTGACATTTCAAAAACAAAAATAAGCATTATTTGGTGAGAGAAAACTTATAAATGATTGTACCAACTTGGCTAGCTGGTGCTTTTTTATCGGCATTCCAAGTCGTTTTTAAAGCGGCTTCTTTGGCTGGTTTTAATAAACAAGCTGCTGTATTTGTAGAACCTTTTACGCCCGGAATTGCACTGATTACCTTTCCGTTTTTATCAACAGTAATTCGAACTACAACGATGCCTTCTTCTTGACAATCTGGTTGCTCTTTAGGTTTTGACAAGGCTTTTCTACCTGCTAAATTGTAATTTCCTCCAGAACCACTGCCTGTATTTCCGTAATATTTATTGGAGTCAGGATCTCCTTTTTGATTTCCTTTTATCCCTTTTTGATTGTCATCTCCTTCACCTTTTGGGGCTGCATCAACAGCATTACCATTTAGCAGACTCTTTAAGGCATCTGTGGTTGCCTTTGATGGTTTTGGTTTGGGTTTTTCTTTAGGCACTTCCTTTTTTACAACTTCTTTTATAGGTTCTTTTTTTACTTCTTTTACTTTTTCTACAATTGGAACCTCTTTAGCGGTATCATCTGTAATGATTTCTTCTTTAATGATTTCTTTTGGTGTTTCTTTAACCGGTTCAACTACATCTTGGACCACCTCTTCTTTCTCAACTACTTCTGGTACTGCCTTTTTTTGAGTGAATTTTACAGGCTCTCCATTGCCTACATTTGCATCACCAAAATTAATGGCCAAACCATATTCTTCTGGCGGATCTAAATAGGTCATTCCATAATTAAAAATAACCCACAATAATAGTAACAATATTATGGTTGTTATTACTGCAGATTTACGTTGATGTTTGGTATCTAATATGGGCATTATTTACTTAAATATAGATTGCTGCTTTTGCAGGGATAGCAATTATAAGGATTAGAAGCTGAAATAAATTCAGCTTGACCTAAAGGTCATTTCCCTTTTACTGCTAAAATCATTTTTAATTTATTTTTGTTTGCAATATCAATCACTTTCATCACATTTTTATAAGGCACATCTTTATCGCCTCTAATAACAATAGTTTTCTTTTTATCTGTGCCAACACTGCTTAAAATTTCACTTTCCAACCTTGATGCGCTTACTTTTGTTTTATCAATATAAAAAACAGAATTATTAGTAATGGTTACTGCAACTGATTTGCTATTTTCTGTTTTACCACCCGCTTTTGGCAATAGCACATCAATAGCGCTTACTGTTACTAAGGTAGACGTTAGCATAAAAAATATCAACAGTAAAAAAACAATATCTGTCATTGATGACATATTGAACGTTGGATCTACTTTATTTCTTCCTCTTAAATTCATATTTGGATATTCAAGGTTTAACGTTTAAAATTCAAAATTGAGCCTCAAAAAATAGTTTGTAACTTTTAAACGCTATACTTTAAATTTTGAACTTGTATTAGACTGGCTCATTTAGTAAATCCAGAAACTCCACTGATTTCGCTTCCATTTGATACACTACTTTGTTGGTTCTTACCACTAAGTGATTGTAGGTAATATAAGCAATAATCCCTACAATTAACCCTGCAACTGTAGTTGTCATGGCAGTATATAAACCATCAGAAAGCATTTTTATATCAATTTGACCACCAGCATTTGCAATTTCGTGGATGGCCACAATCATACCAATTACGGTTCCTAAAAAACCTATCATTGGTGCAGCACCCGCAATTGTTGCTAAAACTGATACATTTTTTTCTAGTTGATATACTTCTAATTTTCCTGCAGTTTCAATTGCTGTATTGATATCATCTAGAGGTTTGCCTATTCTAGAAATTCCTTTTCCAATTAATCTTGCTGTTGGAGTGTTTGTATTTTTACAAAGCGCATTCGCAGATTCTAACTTTCCGTTAGTTACATAATCTTTTATTTGATTCATAAAGTTTTTATCTACTTTAGATGCTGCTTTTATTGCAAAAAAACGCTCAAAATAAATATACAGCGCCACTGCTAACAACACAAAAAGCAATGCAATGATTATTTGCCCCCCTAAACCACCATCTATAATTAAATTATAAATAGAAAGTGTTTTTTCTTCTTGTATAGCCTCGTCTAACAAGTTTCTATTTTCTTGAAAAAATGATATCATTCAATTCTTTTTTATGTTTATATATTAACGTCTGTTATTTTTTTAAATTGCTTTGGTGAAAAGGAATCTATATTGTACTATCAAAAAAAATGCCATTCTGTATTTTACAAAATGACATTTCCATATTTTGTTCATATTCATTTAAAATTTAAAAGAGTGTTCTTGTTATCATAAATGTAGCTGAACCCACCACAAAACCAATTAAGGCTAACCACGATATTTTTTTAAAATACCAAAAGAAATCAATTTTTTCCATTCCCATAGCCACAACACCTGCTGCAGAACCGATAATTAACATACTACCTCCAGTACCTGCAGAAAAAGCTATAAAGTGCCACAACTCATTATCTAACGGTTCAGAAAACATACCTAAACTTGCGGCTACTAAAGGCACATTATCAATTATTGCAGACCCTACACCTAATAACATTACTACTAAATCTGAAACTCCAGCTGCTCCTTCTGTATGCATTTCTGTACCCATCATAGGAACTGTTTCTTGCAAGGTTGATGCAAAATTAAATAAAATCCCTAAAGATTCTAAAGCCGCTACAGCCATTAAAATTCCTAAGAAAAATAAAATACTTGGCATCTCTATTTTAGATAACGATGCGTGTACTGGACTATGATGTGCCTCTGAAGCGTGCTCTTGCGCTTGCTCGCCTTCTACACTTGAAATTGAGAATTTAGAATTACTGTATATTTCTGCAAATGTTGCTACCACTGCTAAAGACAACATCATACCTACATAAGGTGGTAAATGTGTTACCGTTTTAAAGATTGGCACAAAAACAATTGCTCCTAGTCCTAAATATAACATTCTTGCACTATGAGGACTTTTGGGTTGATCGCCGCCTTCACTTTCATCAAAATCTATCTGACCTTTAAATGCTGGTAAAAAGCTAGCTATAAAGGTAGGAACTGCCATACATAATAATGATGGTATTAATAAATATTCTACCAATTTAAGAGTAGTTACTTTATTACCTATCCAAAGCATTGTAGTAGTTACATCACCAATTGGCGACCAGGCACCACCTGCGTTTGCAGCAATAATAATTAAACCTGCAAACCAAATTCTTTCATCTCTATTTTTAACAATTTTTTGTAAAATTGAAATTAATACAATAGTTGCTGTTAAATTATCTATAATTGCAGATAGAATAAAGGCTAGGATGGCAAATATCCAAAGAATACTTTTTTTGTTTTTTGTTTTTACAAAACTTTTGATGGTAGAAAAACCATCGAAATAATCAATAATTTCTACAATAGTCATTGCACCTAGTAGAAATACCAATATTTCTGCAGTTTTACCCAAATGATGTAGTAGGGTTTCTTCTACCAAATGCATTTTATCTTCATGAGCCATAGAAGCAAAACCATCTACCAAACCGTGATTTGCAGAATCAAACCAATTAGAAAAGGAATCTACCCCCAAAGCTACTGCAGCCCAGCAAACTGCCATCATAATTAAAGCAGGGATTAATTTATCTAGTTTTAAATTATGTTCTAAGGTGATTGCTAAATACCCTATTACAAATACAATAATAATTACTGATTCCATTTTTAGTTGTTTGTTTGTTTTATATTTATATCAATTCTTTTAAAGCTATTGCAAAAGCGGTTTCACTTATATGATACTTAGAACCGTTTTTAGCAAATGTTTTTTCCAAGGCTTTTTTTATAACATTAGAAGTATCTTCAAAAATTGCTGTATCAGACATTTCTACTCTTTGCTCCATAAAATAGGCAAAAACCCTTGCCATTCCGCAATTGGAAATAAAATCTGGTATTAAACTTACTTTTTTATCTGTATCTTCCATAATTGAACCAAAGAAAATTTCTTTATCTGCAAACGGTACATTTGCGCCACAAGATATTACCTCTAGTCCAGATGCTATCATTTGATTTATTTGCTCTTGAGTTACCAATCTCGATGCTGCACAGGGCGCAAACACCTCACATTGTAAACTCCAAATTTTTTCATTAATTTCATCAAAAGGAATTATATTTTCTGCCATGAGTGTGTTGCCATGTTTTCTCAGAAAAAATGCTTTAATCTCTTCAAACGAAAATCCATCTTCATGAATAACACCACCCTCTCTATCTATAATTCCAACTACTTTAACCCCCATTTGCGACAAATAAAACGCTGCAGCAGACCCCACATTACCAAACCCCTGAATAACGGCTCGTTTCCCTTTTACATCTCCGCCATAAATATCATAATAATGTTTTACAGCTTCAGCCACACCAAAACCAGTAATCATGTCTGCGATTGTATATTTTTTCGCAATATCTGGAGAATAAAAATCACTTTCTATGACTTTTATCACCCCAAGTCTTAATTGACCAATTCTATTTATTTTGTCTGCCTCTGTAGGTTTAAAATGACCGTTAAAAACGCCTTCCTGAGGATGCCATACCCCACTTTCTTCAGTAATTGGTATTACTTCATGAATTTCATCTACATTTAAATCGCCTCCTGTTCCATAATAATTTTTTAACAGTGGCGAAACTGCTTTAAACCATCTTTCTAAAACTCCTTTTTTACGAGGGTCTTGTGGGTCAAAATTAATGCCCGATTTTGCGCCTCCAATTGCTGGACCAGACACCGTGAACTTTACCTCCATTGTTTTTGCTAAAGACAAAACTTCATTCATATCCAAGCCTTTTCTCATCCTTGTTCCGCCACCTGCAGCTCCTCCTCTTAGCGAGTTAATCACTGTCCATCCTTCTGCTTCTGTTTCACTATCTTTCCAATTAAAAACAATTTCAGGTTGTTTTTCTTCGTATTTTTTTAATAATTTTTTCATCTTAAAAATTTAAATCAATTTACTTTTTGTCTTTTCAAACAATTTTAATTAGCTATTAAAATCCCCAGCAGGGGAAAAGTTACAATTGATTCATTTTTTTAAAATTTTAGTATCTTTTGATACTTCACAAATTTAGGGTAAAAAGTTGAGGGTTCAAATTTTTTAAGAAAATCCTAAGGATAAAAAATAACACCAGAGGAATGATTTTGCGTGGCGCCAGTTACACTAGATAAACAATTTACCTGATTACCAACTCTTAACACCCCTAAAAAGGCAAAAATTAAAGCTTCTTTAAAATCTATAAATTCTTTACTAGGTAAGGTTATTTTAACTTTTGAGAGGCATTCAATTCTATATACTAGAAAAGAATTGAAGGCCCCACCCCCTGTAATTAAAACAGCATCTGAATCTATTATTTTAGAAATCTGAAAAGCAATATGTTCTGTAAAAGTTCTTAAAATGGATGGAATATTGTTTTCTAGTGCATCAATTAAGGGAAAAATATGCGCTTGTACCCATTCTAAACCTAAAGATTTTGGAGGTTCTTTTTGATAAAATTCCAATTTATTTAATTGATCTAAAAGATGTTGATTTAGCCTTCCTGTAGATGCTATTTCTCCTTTATCATCAAATTGAAAACCTAATTTGCGCACATAATGATTTAAGACAATATTTACAGGACAAATATCAAAAGCTATTCTTTGAGTACCTTGCTTGAAAGAAATATTAGAAAATCCGCCTAAATTTAAACAATAGTCGTAATCAGAAAACAACAACTCGTCTCCAATAGGAACCAAGGGCGCACCTTGCCCCCCTAATTTTACATCTTGTGTTCTAAAATCGCAAACTACTTTGGTATTGGTAATTTTTGCCATTTCTTTTCCACAACCTATTTGTAAGGTTAGCTTTTTTTGAGGTTGATGCAAAATGGTATGGCCATGAGAAGCGATAAAATCAACTTTATCTATTTTATAATTTGAGATAAAATTATTGATAGTTTGTCCTAAAAACTGACCATAAACCACATCCAAACCCTTTAATTCATCTTGCGATTTATGAACCGCATGTTGCAACACCTGTTTCCACTGTTTAGAATATTCAATGGTTTGCGAATGTATAATTTTAAAACTCTTGTGGTTGTTATTCTCAAATTTTACATATACCAAATCAATTCCGTCTAAAGAAGTACCCGACATTAGCCCGATAACAAAGATTTCGTCTATAATCATATTATAAAAATAATAAAAGTATTTTTATAATATGTTACGAAATCGATATATTTGCATCAATATTTTACGAATTTAATAAAAATTATACATGGATTTTAGTTTAACAGAAGAGCATTTAATGATACGTGATGCTGCAAGAGATTTTGCACAAACCGAATTATTACCAGGTGTTATTGAAAGAGACAATAAGCAAGAATTCCCTCAAGAATTGGTTAAAAAAATGGGCGATTTAGGTTTTATGGGGATTATGGTCGATCCAAAATACGGAGGTAGTGGTATGGACACCATTTCTTATGTGTTGGTAATGGAAGAATTGTCTAAAATTGATGCATCTGCTTCTGTTATGGTTTCTGTAAACAACTCATTGGTATGTTACGGCTTAGAAGCTTATGGAACCGAAGCTCAAAAACAAAAATATTTAACCAAATTAGCTACTGGCAAGCAAATTGGTGCTTTTTGTTTGTCTGAACCAGAAGCGGGTTCTGATGCAACATCGCAAGCCACAACTGCAATTGACAAAGGCGATCATTATCTCATTAACGGAACCAAAAACTGGATTACTAATGGTGGACGTTCTGATGTGTATTTGGTAATTGCACAAACCGATCGTGAAAAAGGCCATAAAGGAATTAACGCTTTTATTGTAGAAAAAGGCACTGAAGGTTTTCATATTGGCCCAAAAGAAGACAAATTGGGTATTCGTGGTTCAGACACACATACGTTGCAATTTAACGATGTAAAAGTACCGAAAGAAAACAGAATTGGCGAAGATGGTTTTGGTTTTAAATTCGCGATGAAAACGCTTTCTGGCGGTAGAATTGGTATTGCTGCACAAGCCTTAGGTATTGCTGCTGGCGCTTATGAATTGGCTTTAAAATACTCTAAAGAACGTAAAGCTTTTGGTACAGAAATTTGCAACCATCAAGCCATTGCATTTAAATTAGCAGACATGTACACCGAAATTGAAGCGGCTAGAATGCTGGTAATGAAAGCTGCTTGGACCAAAGATCAAGGTAAAAATTACGATATGGCATCTGCCATGGCAAAATTATATGCATCTAAAGTGGCAATGGAGCAAACTGTAGAAGCTGTACAAATTCATGGAGGAAATGGTTTTGTAAAAGAATATCATGTAGAACGTTTAATGCGCGATGCAAAAATCACACAAATTTACGAAGGCACTTCAGAGATTCAGAAAATTGTAATTTCTAGAGGCGTTATCAAAGGATAAAAAAACAGCTCTTAAAGTGTAGTTTAGGAATGCATCCTCAAAAAAATAAAACCTTATATAATAGTATAAAATCCATCTTTCTTTTCAGGTGGATTTTTTTTGGGCGTGTTTTTGTAAAAAAAACAAAAACCGCGCTATCCACTGTATCTTTTTTTTGAGCGACTATACTAATCTTATTGCTTTTAAAAAAATCATTCTATTTATTGCCAACTAATTCCTTATTTACAAACACAAAAAAAAGGATGTCGTTCCTATCGCTCACGCAAATACTTGCCAACGGAATTTCTTTTCTAGATGGTAAGTAACTATTTATCCAGCCTGAGATGTAAAATCATGATAAATCAATTTATAAAGATCGATCAAAACTCATATTAGTGACGTTTTAACTAAAATAGAGGAATCTCATTATAACTCATCAACAATTATCTTATACTTTAAAGTCAATATTATACAATTGCAAACCAGAAGCAGGCGCAATATTTCTTAAAAATTTTCGATCGTTATCTTCTTGTAAAGAAGCTTCTATAAATGCTAGGTCTATATTGCCTTTTCCCAACTCAAACAATGTTGCCATCATCAATCTTATTTGATATCTTAAGAAACCTTTCCCTTTTACTTTTAATATATAAGACTTTTCAGGAAAAAAGTTTGCCATTAAAACATCGTTCTCTACAATTTTACAACTATCTATGGTTCTTTTAAAAATTGTATTGGTAGAAGGTTTGGTACAATACTTATGAAAATAATGCTCGCCCTCAAAAAGCTTTGCCCCTTTTTGCATCAAATTTATATTTAAGATTTCATCTACATTAACCACCAAAGAAGCCGCAAAAGGGTGATTCTTATCCCCAAAAGAAAAGTAATAATGATACTCTTTTATTTTATCCGCATTAATAATATTAAAGCTTATAGGTACTTTTTGCATAGAAATTGCCCTAAAATCTGCAGGAAAGTTAACATTTAAAAGCTGTAAAAATGTATCTACTTCTAAAATATCATCTGTAAACAATTGTACATAATACACATTTGCAGATACTTTTGCATCTGTTCTACCCACACCAATGGTTTTGTAATTATTGTTTTTTAATACAAAAGACAATGATTTATCTACAACATCATGCAAAGTTTTTGCATTTTTTTGCTTTTGCCAACCCGAAAACCGAAAACCGAGAAATTGTAAGCAGATTAAGTAAGAATCTGAATATTTCATAAGCACAAATGTACAATAATTGCATTTTTTTTCATAAAAAGTGCATTTTTATGAATATCTCAAATTTACAAGCTTGTTTTTTATGAACCCAATATTTTTTACCCTCAATCAAACAAAAAATATATTTATCTCAAATTAACCCCCTTTTTTTTGAGGGTATACCCTAAAAATACATCGTTTTTAAAAATACACCCCCTTGTTAGTAAAAATTAAATATCTACATTTGGAGCGTTCAAATAATAAAAATCAATAAAAACTAAAACGAACATTATTATGAAAAAAGTTATTTTTACTTTATTATTAGCAAGCAGCTTGTTAGTAAATGCTCAAGAAGAAGAAAAAAAATCATTTACCTTAAGTGGTAGTGTAGATACTTACTTTAGAGGTAACATTAGTGGTGGTACTTTTGACACTGCTCCAGGTAGTTCATTTGCAAACAACCCAGGTTTTTCATTAGGTATGATTAACTTGATTGCTGGTTATGAAGGAGAAAAAGTAGGTTTTGTAGCAGATATGGTATATGGTCCAAGAGGGGCAGATGCAGTATTTGGTTCTCAACAAGAGATTGACGGTCAATTAGTAAGTGGAAACTCTACAATTGTAAATCAACTTTATGCTTATTGGAATGTTAGTGAAAGCGTTACGTTAACTATTGGTAACTTTAACACATTTTTAGGATATGAGGTTATCTCTCCAACTGCAAACTTTAACTACAGTACTTCTTACTTATTTTCTTATGGTCCATTTAGCCATACAGGTTTAAAAGCAGATTTTGCTTTAGGAGAAGATACTTCGTTAATGTTAGCTATTATGAACCCGACTGACGCTACCGAGTTTAACCCAAATGGTAGCTATGCTTTTGGTGCACAATTTGGTTTTTCTGGACAGTACATCAACTTCTTGTACGACCAAGGAGCTTATGAATTAGATTTTACTGGAGGATTTGATTTATCAGATACTTTCTTTTTAGGTGTTAATGCCGCTTATTTCTCTGGAGATGACGCTCCTGGATTCTATGGCGCTGCATTATATCCACAAATTACTACTTCAGATTCTTTTAAAATTGGTTTAAGAGCGGAACTTTTCCAAGAAACTGATGGTGAGTTTGGTGCAATTGGAACTGGCGTAGCTGAATCTAGCGTATTTGCAACAACCTTAACAGGTAACTACACTATTGGTTCTTTAACAATTATTCCAGAATTAAGATTAGACTCTGCTTCTGAAGCTGCTTTCGTAGGAGACAAGTCTTTAAGTACTTTCCTTTTAGCAGCAGTTTACTCTTTCTAAGAAAAAGAAAAGCAAAAACTATTACTAACTAAAATTAATATAATATGAGTTTATTTTTAACATTATTTCAAGACGCTCCTGCTTCTGAAGCTTCTAAAGTTTTAGAGCAAGTGAATGGAGATATGGGAATGCTTTGGATGCTAATTGCAGGTATCTTAGTTTTCTTAATGCAAGCAGGATTTACATTAGTAGAATCTGGTATGACAAGATCTAAAAACGCTGTAAATATAGCAATGAAAAACTTGCTAGACATCTGTGTAGGTTCTATCACTTTCTGGTTAGTTGGATATTCTTTAATGTATGGAGATACTTCTAACGGATGGTTCTTTTGGAGTGGATTATTTCAAGGAGAAGGAGCTGATCTATTTTTCCAAACAATGTTTGCTGCAACCACTGCAACAATTGTATCTGGAGCTATAGCTGGTAGAACAAAATATACAACCTATATTATATTTTCTTTAATTATGACAGCTATCATCTATCCAATCTCTGGAGGTTGGGAATGGAATGGTGGATGGTTAAATGATACTGATGGTATTATGCCAGCCGAATTTATCGATTTTGCAGGTTCTTCCATCGTACACTCTGTTGGTGGATGGGCCGCTTTAGTTGCTGCTTTTATGGTAGGTCCTAGAATCGGAAAATACGTAGATGGTAAAGTACTACCAATACCTGGTCACAACCAAATATTAGCAACCTTAGGGGTATTTATCTTATGGTTTGGATGGTTTGGTTTTAATGGTGGATCTCAATTAGCTTGGGGTGGTGATGATGCTACTGGAGCTTCTACTGTAGTTTTAATTACAAACCTAGCAGCAGCAGCAGGTGGTTTAGGTGCATTAGTTACTACTTGGATTTGGTATGGGAAACCTAACTTAGGACAAACTTTAAATGGATGTTTAGCTGGTTTAGTAAGTATTACTGCTGGTTGTGGTAACATGACTGCTGGTGGTGCTGTATTAGCAGGGTTAATTGGAGGTATTATTGTAGTATTCTCAATTGAATTCATCGAAAAGAAATTAAAAATTGACGATGCTATTGGTGCTGCTTCTGTACATGGTGTAGCTGGTGCATGGGGTACTTTAGTAATTGGTCTTTGGGGTGTAGATGGTGATACTGCTATTGGTTTATTTAATGGTGGTGGCGCTGCTCAATTAGGCGCTCAAGCAATTGGTGTTTTAGCTTATGCTGTTTGGGCTGTAGGTTTATCTTTTATCATTTTAGCGATATTAAAAGCTACAATGGGATTACGTGTAACTAAAGAAGTTGAGATAGAAGGTTTAGATATTTCAGAACATGGGTCAATTGCTTATCCAGGAAAAAGAGTAAGAGAATTTGATGAAGATAAATAAATCTTAAATCGAATATATAAAAATTGATTGTAAAAAAAATCACGCAACATAGTTGCGTGATTTTTTTTGTAGCTAATATTTTTTAGTAATTTCGCAAGCTTTAAAAGAAAAACATCAACTATTAACAACAAATTTAATTTTACAATGAAGAAAATTGAAGCGATTATTCGAAAATCTAAATTTAGAGCTGTAAAAGATGCACTGCATGAAGTAGATGTAAACTTCTTCTCTTACTGGGATGTTACCGGACTTGGTAACGAAAAAGAAGCCCATGTTTACAGAGGAGTAAGCTATAGCACAAGCGATATTCAAAGAAGATACCTGTCTATCGTAGTAAATGATGATTTTGAACAAATTACCATAGATGCTTTGTTAAAATCTGCAGCAACAGGAGATGTTGGAGATGGCAAAATCTTTGTATCAGACATCACAGAAGCTTACAGAATAAGAACTGGTGAAAAAGGAGGTGAAACTTTAAAAAAAATATCAAAATAAGACAACATGGAATTACTTACAATAAACAACGTATGGATGATGATCTGTACAGCACTTGTATTTTTTATGCACACTGGTTTTGCTTTTTTAGAAATTGGTTTAACCAGACAAAAAAATACAATCAACATACTTTTTAAAAATATTTTTATCATTACAGTTGGTCTTCTGTTATATTACATTTTAGGCTTTAACCTCATGTACCCAGGTTTCGAAGACGGCTCTGCTGACTTTTTTAAATTTGCTGGTTTTGGAATTACTCCGCCAGAAAATGGCATGACCCCAGAATATGCAGATGGTGGCTACACTTGGTGGACAGACTTTTTATTTCAGGGTATGTTTGCTGCTACTGCTGCAACTATCGTATCAGGAGCTGTAGCTGAACGAATGAAAATAGGAGCCTTTATGATTTTTACTATTGTGTATGTAGGTTTTGTATACCCAATAGCTGGATCTTGGAAATGGGGTGGTGGATTTTTAGATGAACTAGGTTTTTATGATTTTGCCGGTTCAACATTAGTGCATTCTGTTGGTGGCTGGGCAGCATTAGTAGCTGTATACTTATTAGGTTCTAGAATTGGCAAGTTTAAAGACGGAAAGCCTCAAGCAATTCCAGGCCACAGTATTCCCTTAGCTACTGCAGGAGTTTTAATTTTATGGTTAGGTTGGTTTGGTTTTAATGGAGGATCTGTACTTTCTGCCGACCCAGAATTAACCTCTTTAACCTTAGTAACCACCTGTTTAGCTGCTGCTGCAGGAGGCGTAGTTGCTGCTTTAGTTTCTTTCTTAAAATACAAAAACCTAGATTTAACCATGTTTTTAAATGGAATTTTAGGAGGATTAGTAGGTATTACAGCTGGCGCAGATGTTATGACCCCAGAAAGCGCAATCATTATTGGTGGAATTGCAGGTGCATTAATTGTATTTGCAGTAGCCTTTGTAGACACCATTAAATTAGATGACCCTGTAGGTGCAATAGCTGTACACCTAATCTGTGGTATATGGGGCACTTTAGCTGTTGGTATATTTTCTACCAATCCAGAGCACACCTTTTTAGTTCAATTAACGGGCGTAGCTTGCTATGCTGCTTTTTGTTTAGTTACCTCATTTTTAATCATATTCACCCTTAAAAAAACTATAGGAATTCGAGTAAGTGAAAAAGAAGAGTTAGAAGGTTTAGACACCCACGAACATGGTATGGATGCTTACCCTGATTTTAGATTAAACGAACACTAATTGTTTACTATTACAACTAAAAACACCTTTAAAGTTTAAATTTTAAAGGTGTTTTTCTTGTTTTTATGAATATCACAAATAAATTAGGTATAATTATCATAAATATTTAATTTTTACTAATTTTTTAATTTCATCACAAAAATTACATCAAAGAGACTCAAAAACTAAATTATATTCAACAAAATACATAGCTTTGTAGATATAATTGATTTTAATATGGAGAAACAAGGACTATACTTACCAGAGTTTGAACATGAAAATTGTGGCGCTGGTTTTATATGTAATTTAAATGGAGATAAGACAAACCAAATTATACACGATGCCCTAGAAATACTCGTAAAACTAGAGCATAGAGGTGGTGTAAGTGCAGATGGTAAAACAGGAGATGGAGCAGGTTTATTAATAGATATTCCTCACGATTATTTTACAAGAGTCTGCGAATTTCCGCTACCCAAACAAAGAGAGTATGCAGTAGGTATGGTTTTTTTACCGAAAGTATCCAATCAATATAACTTCTGTAAAACTATTTTTGAAAACGAAGTGCAAAATCAAGGGCTTTCTATTCTAGGATGGAGAAAAGTTCCTGTAGATTCTACACAACTAGGTGAAATAGCACTTGCATCAGAACCAAATATAGAACAACTTTTTATTGGAAAAACTGATGACATTGATGAAGCTACATTTAAGGCTAAATTGTACGCTGCACGCAAAATAGCAGAACACGAAATCAGAGAATCTAAAATTTCTGAAGCGAACTATTTTTACATTCCAAGTTTATCTATTACAACCATTATCTATAAAGGTATAATTATGCCTGAAGATATTGGACCATATTATTTAGACCTTCAAGAAATTGACTTGGTAACTCGCTTAGCCTTAGTACACCAACGTTTTTCTACCAACACCATGCCTACTTGGGAATTGGCACAACCGTTCAGACACATGTGTCAAAATGGAGAAATTAACACCTTACGTGGTAACGTAAGTAGAATGCGTGTTCGTGAAGAAATTATGAAAAGTGAAGTATTTGGCCCTCAAATCGAAAAACTTTTCCCGATAATTTTACCAGGCAAATCTGACTCCGCTTCTATGGATATGGTGGTAGAGTTATTAACACATACAGGACGTTCATTGCCAGAAATTATGATGATGATGATTCCTGAAGCTTGGGAAAAACATGCAACAATGTCTCCTGAACGTAAAGCATTTTACGAATATAATGCTTGTATTATGGAACCTTGGGATGGACCTGCTTCTGTACCTTTTACAGACGGAGACTATATTGGTGCTTTACTAGACAGAAATGGTTTAAGACCCTCAAGATACACCTTAACAAAAAGTGGTAAATTAATCATGTCTTCTGAGGTTGGTGTGGTAGATATTGATCCTTCTGATGTTAAAAAACACGGTAGATTAGAACCAGGAAGAATGTTTTTGGTAGACATGAATGAAGGTAGAATTATTGATGATGAAGAAATCAAAAATAAAATCGTTACTGAAAGACCTTATCAAGAATGGCTAGACAGGTCTCGCCTTCACTTAAAAGATGTTCCTTACACTAACGAAACTTGCCCAATAGAAACTATAGATATTAAAACTCGTCAACGTTTATTTAATTATACTTTCGAAGACATACAAGAAGTTATTACACCAATGGCACAAGTGGGTAAAGAGGCCTTGGGTTCAATGGGAATTGATACACCATTAGCAGTTTTATCAGACAGACCGCAATTAATTTCTAACTATTTCAAGCAATTGTTTGCGCAAGTTACCAATCCACCTTTAGATGGAATTCGTGAAAATATTGTAACAGATATCAGCTTAAATTTAGGGAAAGATCGAAATATTTTTAGCATTACAGATAGACAATGTAGAAAACTAAGAATTCAAAATCCTGTAATTTCAAATGCTGATTTAGAAAAAATTAGAACCATAGATATCGAAAGTTTTAAAGCAGAAACTATCGAAATCTTATATCCAAAATCACAGGGTGTAAATGGCTTAGAAGATGCTTTGGATAATATTATTCTACAAATAGAAAAGGCTTTAGAAAGAAAGACAAATATTATAATACTTTCAGATAGAGGTGTAAACCAAGAGTTTGCTCCTATACCCGCTTTACTGGCTTGTTCTTATGTAAATCATCAATTAAACAGATTGCGCAAGCGTTCTTATTTTGATATTATTATTGAATCTGCTGAACCACGTGAACCTCATCATTTTGCCACATTATTTGGTTACGGTGCAAGCGCCATCAACCCATATATGGTAAATGAAATTATCAGAATGCAAGTAAAAGAAGGCTTTATTACTGATATGGACGAACAAAAGGCTGTCGATAATTTTAATATGGCCATTGGTAAGGGTATTTTAAAGGTGATGAATAAAATCGGAATCTCAACCTTACATTCATATAGAGGTTCTCAAATTTTCGAAATCGTTGGTTTCAATTCTCAATTTGTAGAAAAATATTTCCCTTACACTGCTTCAAGAATAGAAGGTATTGGTTTATACGAAATTGAAAAAGAGATCGATAAAAGATATAAACAAGCATATCCTGACAATCAAATTGACAAAAACTTAGGGCTAAATATTGGTGGTGATTACAGATGGAGAAGAAATGGAGAACGCCATTTATTCAATCCAACCACCATATCAAAATTACAACAAGCTGTTCGTTTAAGCGATCAAGCCAGTTACGATGTATATTCAAAAGCCATCAACGAACAAGCAGAAAATTTAATGACCATTCGTGGTTTATTTGAGTTTGACAATCTAGATCCTATTCCTTTAGATGAAGTAGAACCTTGGACAGAAATTGTAAAACGCTTTAAAACGGGTGCCATGTCTTACGGATCTATATCTAGAGAAGCTCATGAAAACTTAGCGATTGCAATGAATAGAATTGGTGGAAAATCCAATTCTGGAGAAGGTGGTGAAGATAGAAAACGTTTTCAAAAAGATATTAATGGAGATAGTAGAAACTCTGCCATTAAGCAAGTTGCTTCTGGTAGATTTGGGGTAACCTCTCATTATTTAACAAATGCAAGAGAAATCCAAATTAAAATGGCTCAAGGAGCAAAACCGGGTGAAGGAGGACAATTACCTGGCTATAAAGTGTTACCTTGGATTGCAGATGCAAGAAATTCAACACCTTTTGTAGGATTGATTTCGCCACCACCTCATCATGACATTTATTCTATCGAAGATTTAGCACAATTAATTTTCGATTTAAAAAATGCTAATCGTGAAGCAAGAATCAATGTAAAATTGGTATCAGAAGTTGGTGTAGGAACTATTGCTGCAGGTGTGGCTAAAGCAAAAGCCGATGTTGTTTTAATCTCAGGATATGATGGTGGTACAGGAGCCTCTCCTCTAACCTCTTTAAAACATGCTGGTTTACCTTGGGAACTTGGTTTATCTGAAGCACAACAAACTCTGGTGTTAAATAACTTAAGAAGTAGAATTGTAGTTGAGTGTGATGGTCAATTAAAAACGGGACGTGATGTAGCCATTGCTGCATTATTAGGGGCAGAAGAATTTGGTTTTGCAACAGCTCCTTTGGTAGCTTCTGGTTGTATTATGATGCGTAAATGTCATTTAAACACCTGTCCTGTTGGTATTGCAACTCAAGATAAAGAGTTAAGAAAAAACTTTAAAGGTACGCCTGAGCATGTCATCAACTTTTTCTATTATGTAGCAGAAGAGTTAAGAAAAATTATGGCACAATTAGGTTTCAGAACCTTAGCTGAAATGGTTGGGCAAACTCATAAAATCAATGCCAATAAAGCTATTGATCATTATAAAGCCAAAGGCTTAGATTTATCGAGCATATTACACAGACCAAGCGTATATAAAAGCTTAACAGTTAAAAATACAGAACAACAAGATCATAATTTAGAAGGTGTTTTAGACTTTACCATTTTAAAAGATTCACATAGAGCTTTATATCGTAAAGAAAAAATGAATCTTGTGTATCCTATAAAAAACACAAACAGAACTGTGGGTGCTATTGTAAGCAACGAAATTTCTAAAATTTATGGTCATTTGGGCTTACCTGAAGATACATTAAACATCAACTTTACAGGTTCTGCAGGACAAAGTTTTGGCGCTTTTGGTGCTTTCGGATTAACATTTACGCTAGAAGGAAACACCAACGATTATTTAGGAAAAGGTTTATCTGGAGCTAAATTAATTGTTAAAAAACCAACCAAAGCAGATTTTATTGCTGATGAAAATATCATTGTGGGTAACGTTTGTTTATTTGGTGCTGTAAATGGTCAGGCTTACATTAACGGAATTGCAGGAGAGCGTTTTGCAGTGCGTAACTCTGGTGCAACTGCTGTTGTTGAAGGTGTTGGTGATCACTGTTGTGAATATATGACTGGTGGTAAAATAGTGGTTCTTGGTAAAACAGGTAGAAACTTTGCTGCAGGTATGAGTGGTGGTATCGCTTACGTATACGACCCTGAAAATAAATTCGTAAACGGCCTCTGCAATACAGAAACTATAGAATTTGAAAAAGTAGAAGGTGAAGATGCTGCAGATTTAAAAGCATCTATAGAAAAACACGTTTTATATACAGATAGTAAAAAAGGCACTAGTTTATTAGCAGATTGGGATACAGCTGTAAATAACTTTGTAAAAGTGATGCCAACTGAATATAAACGTGCTTTAGAACGTTTAAGAACAGAAGAACCAATGGTAGAAGAATTAACAATAGCATAGTGTCATGGGAAAAGTAACAGGATTTAAAGAGTTTGAAAGACAAGATGAAAAGTACGTATCTGTTAAAGATCGTGTACAAAATTATAAAGAATTTACAGTTCCACTTACTGAAAAGGAACTTACGAAACAAGGTTCACGTTGTATGGACTGTGGTATTCCTTTTTGCCATAGTGGTTGCCCTTTAGGAAATCTTATTCCTGATTTTAACCACATGGTACATCAAGGGGAATGGCAAAAAGCCTCATGGATTTTGCATTCTACAAACAACTTCCCAGAATTTACAGGAAGATTATGCCCTGCTCCTTGCGAAAAATCATGCGTTTTAGGTATTATTGAAGATCCAGTATCTATAGAAAATATCGAAAAAAATATCGTAGAACGTGCTTTTAAAGAAGGTTGGATTAAACCTCAACCTCCAAAATCTAGAACAGGTAAAACTATTGCTGTAGTAGGTTCAGGCCCTGCAGGCTTAGCAACTGCACAACAACTAAACAGAGCAGGACATACAGTTACTGTATTTGAAAGAGATGATGAAGTTGGTGGACTATTGCGATATGGAATTCCGAATTTTAAAATGGAAAAAGAAGTTATTGATAGAAGAGTAAAAATTTTAGAGGCTGAAGGTATCGTATTTAAAACCAATATAAATGTGGGTGTAAATTATGATGTTGAAGATCTAAAAGCTTTTGATGCAATAGTACTTTGTGGTGGTGCAACAAAAAGACGTAGCTTACCTACTCCTGGTATTGATGCTGATGGTGTTGTACAAGCTATGGATTTTTTAACCCAACAAACAAAAGTGTTATTTGGTAAAGAAGTAAAAGACCAAATAAAGGCAACTGATAAAAATGTGATTGTAATTGGTGGTGGAGATACAGGTTCAGATTGTATTGGTACTTCTAATAGACATGGAGCAAAATCTGTGGTAAACTTCGAGATTATGCCAAAACCTCCAGGACACAGATCGCCATCTACTCCTTGGCCTTTTTGGCCATTACAATTAAAAACCTCTTCTTCTCATGAAGAAGGTGTAGAGCGTAATTGGTTAATCAACACCAAAGAATTTGTTACAGATGATAACAATAAATTAGTTGCCCTAAAAACCGTAAATGTAGAATGGAAAATGGTGCCCGGAGAAAGACCTCAGTTGATAGAAATTGCAGGTACAGAAAAAACTTGGCCATGTGATTTAGCTTTATTAGCCTTAGGTTTTACAGGTCCAGAAAATACTTTAGCAGACAAATTAGGCATTAAAACAGATGCACGTTCTAATTATAAAGCTGAATATGGAAAATATCAAACCAATATTCCAAACATCTTTACTGCTGGAGATATGCGTAGAGGACAATCTTTAATTGTTTGGGCCATTTCAGAAGGTAGAGAAGCTGCTCGTCAAGTAGATTTGTACTTAATGGGAAAATCAGAATTACCATCAAAAGATATTACTGGAGACTTAGTAGCTATGTAATTTTAAAACTTCTTTAGTTTATAAATAAAAACGCATCAAATTAATATTGATGCGTTTTTGGTTTTTACAACTCAAAGAGCTTCGTATTATTTTAAGGTATTATGCTTTTGATAAATCATTCATTCAACAAAAAAAATAGATCTTATTAAAAAACCTGAGTTCGACCTCAAAACTATTTTTTATGAACTCATCTCCTATTTTATGATTTAAAACGAATGCCTTTCCGAATAAAGCGCAAGCAAGAAACCACGAAACCAATACTTTACGATATAAGATTTTTCCACAAGGCTGAGATAACAAAAAAAACTGAGTAAAAGAGTTGAACATCCTTGCTACTAAAATGGAAAAATCTTAGTTTAAATTTGAGATTTCTTAGCTACACTATTTACTTTGCAAGCCACTTTTAACAAAATTTATTTTTACCTCAGTAATGTTCTAAATAACAATATGCTGTTTTTCAGAAAAATAAAGCTACATACATCATGCTAAAAAGCTATATTAAACTCTAATTGTTTTAATTATTCTTGTACTTGTTCGGTTTCCTCTGGAAAAATATGACTAAACAGACTAAGTGTTTTATTATACTCTTCTTGCAACTCTTTTATCAATTCAGGGTCATTATCATATTGTGCAACTTGATCGATAACTCCTCTGTATAAATATCTAAAAGTCATGTCAAATTCTTCAAAAATCATATCAAAATCGTCAACATCAAAAGTGCTAAACCAAACCAATTTTTCTCGAAATAAGCGCATTAAATTTTCTGCAGTCTCTCTTGCTTTTTCAACTTCGCCCAGTTTATAATACATTTCTGGGTATTCCATAGATAAACTATAATGATCAAAATCTTCGATAGGCAATTTATCTAATGATAAATCTAACACTTCAACTGCCTTAATAGTATCTCCTTCTTTAGCAAATGCAGCAGACAGGCGCATTAAACTATTTCTAAGCGAAATTGCGTTTCGTTTGGTTTGTTCATCTAAGTATATTTTACCATCGTTTATGTTTCTCCATTCCCATTTTTTAACGTTGTTGTACATTTTTTCGGGATCAATTCTACCAATGTCAAACAAACTCAACTGACGAACCAGTTTTCCATTATCATCATAAATTTTTGTTGGCGTTTTTATAGGCACAAATTTAAAAGCAACGCCATCTAATTGTAAATAATCTTTTAACCAAATGTACTCACTATCAGCGTTAGAACCTCCAGTAAAATAAATGGGTTGTTTCCAATCAAAATTATTTAAAATATCTAGCATTAAAATGGTGTTTTTACCAATAGCTCTATCAATTGTAATATCTATATAAGGCACAATTTTATCAGCATCTTTTTGTGCTACTATACCATATTTTAGTACATTTTCTTTATTAACAGGAATTCTAATTTTATTGGTAGGCAATATTTTTTCAGGGTTTCCATCGTCATCTAAATCATAAAACGTACGTTTACTATCGCTTTGAATCCATTTCATAAAATTCTCTAACTCTAAAACAGAGTCTTTTAATTGAGGAAACAATTCTTGAAAATAATACGCTACATCTAATGTTCCGTATTTATATTCATCGTGTGTTAATTGTGATGGAATAGGGGCTGCATCATAAGTTTTTCTTTTCATTTGGTCTATGTACCAATCTGTTTGAAAAAGACTTGTGTTAATTAGTTTTATATCAGTTCTAATTCCCTCTACTTCTTGCATGTACCAAAGAGGAAAAGTATCATTATCTCCAATGGTAAACATAATGGCATTAGGATCGCAACTTTCTAAATATGCTTGAGCATTTAAACGTGTGGTATATCTATTAGAGCGGTCGTGGTCATCCCAGTTTTGATACGCCATTAATGTTGGTACGGCTAATAACGAAATTACAGAAACAGCAACAGCAACTCTTCTTCGAGATGCAAAATTTTTCAAATATTCATAAAGTGCTAATACGCCAAAGCCCACCCAAATTGCAAAGATGTAAAAACTACCAACTACAGCATAATCACGTTCTCTTGGTTCAAAAGGTTTTGGGTTTGTGTAAAAAATAATAGCAAAACCTGTAAAAGCGAAGAAGAGAAACAATGTAAAAAAGTTATTTTTATCTTTTTTGATTTGATAGAGTAACCCAATTAATCCTAGAATAAACGGAAGAAAAAAGTAGGTATTTCTACCTTTATTTAGTAGAACTTGCCAAGGTAGCATTTTTTGTGAACCTAATCTTGCTTCATCAATAGCGTTAATACCACTAATCCAATTTCCGTTATAAATGTCTAAATTACCTTGAATGTCGTTTTGTCTACCAACAAAATTCCACATAAAATAGCGTCCATACATATAACCAAACTGGTAGCTTATCATAAATTTAATGTTCTCTGCAAAAGTTGGTCTACGTTTACTGTTGGCAGGAATCCCTGCTATAGCCTTGTATTTTTCTTCAGATGCTGGATTTACCATTCTGGGTATAAACCCTTTATGTTTATCAGAATAGTTAGGTAAAACATCTTTATAAACATTTACAATTACATAACGATCTTTACCTTTAACAACTTTTTTCTCGTATTTAGGTTTGTCATCTCTTGTCGGGTTTTCTCTATCTCTTTCGTCACTGTACTTATTAGAATAATAGGTGTCATAAAACACGTTGGCATCTCCATATTGTTCACGTTCATAGTAAGCTAATAATTCACGAGCACTAGACGGATTGTTTTCGTTGATAGTTGTGTTAGCATTGGCTCTGATTGGCAGCATCATCCAAGAAGAAAAACCAATCATTATAAATAATAAAGATATAATTAACGTGTTGGCAGTTACTTTTTGTTTTTTTCTTGTGTAGTTTAATCCGAAGATAAAAAGAGCTACTAAAATAATAGCCGCAATAATACTTCCTGAATTAAAAGGTAAACCAACAGTGTTTACAAAAAATAGTTCTGATGCACTAAAGAATTTTAGGGTAAATGGAAAGATAAATTTAAAGACCAATATTAAAACAAAAACCGAAAAAATGGTAGCTATTGCTGTTGTTTTTAAATTGATATCTGTGTAGGTTTTAAAGAAATATAACATCACAACAGCTGGTATAACTAGCAATGATAGTATATGTACACCAAATGATAAACCAACTACAAAACTTATTAAAACTAACCATTTGTTGCCTCTAGGTGTGTTTATTTCACTTTCCCATTTTAAACCTAACCAAAAGATTAATGCCATTAAAAATGACGACATTGCATAAACTTCACCTTCTACTGCGCTAAACCAAAAACTATCAGAAAATGTGTAGGTTAAAGAACCAACTAGACTACTACCAAGAATAGCAATGCGTTTTCCTTTTGAAATATTACCCGTTTTTGCGGCTAATTTTTCTGCTAAGTTACTTATAGTCCAAAACATAAATAAGATGGTGAAAGCACTTGCTAAGGCAGACATAAAATTTACCATTTTAGCAATCTCAGCTGTATCTGATGTAAACATTGCAAAAAATGCGCCAAGCATTTGAAAAAGAGGTGCTCCTGGTGGATGCCCAACTTCAAGTTTTACAGCAGTAGAAATATATTCTCCTACATCCCAGGCACTAACAGTAGGCTCTAAAGTTAAAGTGTAAGTAACTAATGCAATAGCAAATGTACCCCATCCTAAAATGATGTTCCATTTATTAAAATTTGCTGGTGTCATAAAAGTTGATTATTACGTGTGGGCGAATTTACTAATAATTATGAATAAACAAGGGCTAGGTAGACTTTTCTAATTGTTGATATCTTCATAAAAGTTTGTTAAATACAAAAATTATAAAAAAATGTTTGCAAAATTAAAAGAATATATTAAATTTGCATCCGCTAACAAGCATTGGCCTATGGTGTAATTGGTAACACACCGGTTTTTGGTACCGTCATTCAAGGTTCGAGTCCTTGTAGGCCAACTAAAGCAACTTTTAATCAATTGATTATCAGTTGCTTTTTTGCTTTATATAAAGTATTACATGATTTTTAAAAAACCTTAAAACTTTTGTAGCAAAGCCCTCCTTTTTTTTCTTGCAATTTCTATTAAAAAAATCAACTTTTGGTAGTATTCATTCAGTTACCACAAATCACAGACATTTACACCAATCAAAAGGTATATTCTGGTTTTAGTTTTAGATAGGTATTAAAAAGAAAAAAGAGCTTTTAAATATATATTTAAAAGCTCTTTTTTCTTTAACATAACCAATATTATAAACTTAATACGCTGTTTTCTGCACCTGCAAAATCGTTCCAAGCAAGGCTATCAGCTTCTAGTTCGTTGGTATAAGTGCCGTCAATTAAGTACCTAAATTCATAAGAACTACCAGTTTCTAAATTAACAGTACCTTTAAAAGATCCGTTTTTTAATTTTTTAAGTGGTGTAGCTTCTTCATTCCATTCGTTAAAGCTTCCTACTACTGCAACATTTTTAGCATCTTCAGCAGGTACAGTAAAAGTTACTTTACATACTGGTTTACTCTTTAAAAATTGTTTTTTTATTGCCATAATTATTCGATTAAATTATATTGTAAAAATATAAAGAAGATTGTAATCTAATACAATATCTTTCACTAAGTATAAAGAATTATCAGTTTAATAAAAACCTCATATAAATTATTGAGATTTCAAAATAAAAGCAGAGCTATATTATAGTTTTACAAAAAATAATACACTTGTTTTTCGCTGATTTTCAGGGTTTTTAGGTCGAAAACGTATTCGCTAATCTTTATTTTTGTTTAAAATTCACCCAAAACGTCAAGTTTTGTGAACTTTTAAGTTATTTTTGTTTAAAACTATGAGTACAGTATGGTTACAATTATAGCCGCAATTGCAAAAAATAATGCCTTAGGATTAAATAACGATTTGATTTGGCATTTACCAGCAGATTTAAAAAGATTCAAGAAAGTTACCACAGGACACCATATAATAATGGGTAGAAATACTTTTGAATCTATAGGAAAACCTTTACCTAATAGAACTACTATAATCATTACCAGAAATAGTAATTATACTCAAGAAGGGTGTTTAATTGCAAATAGTGTAGAAGATGCCTTAGATATGGCAAAAAATGATCATCAAATCTATATTATTGGTGGTGCGCAAATTTACAAATATGCCATTGAAAATGATTTGGTAGATGTCTTAGACATCACATTAGTTCATCAAGAGTTTGAGGCAGATGTGTTTTTTCCTGAAATTGATTTAAATATTTGGGAAGAAGTTAAAAGAGAAGATTTTATTGCTGATGAAAAAAATAAATTCGACTATAGCTTTGTTCGTTACAAGAAAATTACTAATTAATCCTATCAGTTCTAAAACCACCTCCCAAACTCATTTTATATTTGCGTTGTGCAAATAAAAAGTAATTAAAAAGTTTGTAATTCACTTCATAACCATAATCAATATTTGGTTGGTAATCAATTCTATTTTCATAAATTCTGTCGTTAAACTGACTAGGATTTTGAAACCTCTGATTCCAAGTAATTACCCAAGCTCTATTTCTTGCCTCTAAATAGCTTTGAGCGTAAAATCCCTCTGGTTGTGCAATGGCATTTAAAAAATAGGTAAAACCTGGATCTATAATAATAATCTCATACTCTAAACTATCGTTAGCAATCACCACAGGTTCTTCCTTTTCAGTAACTTTTTTAGTTATGGTAGATGATGAGCCACAAGCCCAAAAAGAAAGCGTTAAAATAAATATAGCTATTATTTGTGTTAAAAGTTTCATACGATGTAAATGTATTAAATTGTTGTTTTATTAGTGTTGTTCAAATGTAATTGTATCTTATACGATTAAAAATCTATAATGAGCAAATACTACTTTATATTGAGTGAACTCGCGTACTATAAAAATAGTTCAAAAAATATACCACTTTTTCAAGCATTAATACTAATTTTAAAACTTAATTTTTTTTAAAAATGAAATTCCAATTCGTTACGCTATTGTTTTTAATGGGCATCATCTCCTGTAGCTCACCAAAAAAAGATAAAAATACCTACTCAATTTTAAAAGAGCGAGATAGGGCCACTATCAAAGATGAATTACTAGAAGATAGATTTACAAATTTGCTCCCAGATTTAATGGACAAAGCAGAGATAGATCTATGGTTACTGATTTCTAGAGAATATAATGAAGACCCCATTTTAAAAACCATGTTGCCTGCAACTTGGTTAAATGCAAGAAGAAGAACCATTATTGTTTTTTATAGAGATAAAGAAAAAAACACTTTAGAACGTTTGGCAGTTGCTAGATATGATATTGGTAAAAGCATACAATCTGCTTGGAATAAAGAAAAAGAACCCAACCAATGGAAAGCATTGGCAGCAATTATTAAAGAACGAAACCCTAAGAAAATAGGAATCAATATATCTACACATTTTGCTTTGGCAGATGGTTTGGTTAAGACAGATTATGATGAACTCGTTCAAAACCTACCAAAAAAAGACGTTTCTAAATTAGTATCTGCAGAAAAATTAGGTATTGCTTGGTTAGAAACCAGAACCGAAAAAGAGCTCGCGCTTTTTAGAAAACTAGTAAAAATTACTCATGATATTATTGATGAAACATTTTCATCAAAAACCATTATTCCTGGTAAAACTTCAACAGAAGATTTGGTTTGGTTTATGCGTCAAAAAGTTACAGATTTAGGTTTAGAAACCTGGTTTCATCCAACCATAGACGTGCAAAGAAATAACGAAGCTTTAAAATCGCATATCGAATCTTTTTCAAAAAGTAAAGACAAAAAAATTATACAAAAAGGAGATTTATTACATTGCGATTTTGGCATTACTTATATAGGGTTAAATACAGATTGTCAGCAACATGCTTATGTTTTAAAAGATGATGAAAAAGAAGTTCCTCAATTTTTACAAGAAGCCTTTAAAAAAGGAAACAGAGTACAAGATATTTTAACAAGTACCATGAAATCTGGTAAAACAGGAAATGAAATTTTATTATCAGCATTAACAAAAGGAAAATCCGAAGGTTTACGTCCATCTATTTACACACATCCTTTAGGAAAATATGGGCATAGTGCAGGGACTACTATTGGGATGTGGGATGCTCAAGGTGGAGTGCCTTTTAATGGCGATTATCCTCTACAAAAAAATACAGCCTATGCCATTGAATTAAATACGACTGTTTATATTAAAGAGTGGAATAAAGACATCAGAATTATGCTAGAAGAAGCTGGTTTTTTTGGTGATGACACTTTTGAATATGTTAACGAAAGACAGATTGCAGTAAAACCTATAAAAATAAATTAACACATTTGTTGCTTTCCTTTTTAAAAATTCCGAAAAAAGACCTAAAAGAAATACTAATTATTTTTTTTAGAGAAGCTGGTTTGTTTATTGCAGCAGTTTTTTTACTTTTTATTGATGGTGTTTATTTTAATGAACACATTTTTAAATCGCAAACAATGCTCAATGTTCTTATGGGTTTGGCTTTTGTGGCCATGTTGTATCGTGCAAATCCACGAGTAAGAGAATTAATGGTTATTGCAGTAATTTTAGGTTTTATTGGTGAGCATTTTTTCTCTAAAGTATTAGGTATGTATACTTACAGACTAGAAAACGTGCCATTATATGTGCCTTTTGGTCATGGTGTTTTATATGCGAGAATATTTAGGTTTAGCAAAGCATCAATAGTAAAAAAATATCATAAAGAAATTGAATCTTTTTTAATAGTAATTATGATAATAGTTTCAACAACTTACCTCCTATTTTTAAATGATGTATTCGGTTTTGTAATGACCATTTTTGTATTTCTAATTTTATGGAAAAGACCAAAAGATCGCTTGTTTTTCTTTTCAATGTACGTTTTAGTTGTAATTTTAGAAATCGGTGGTACAGCTTTTGGGGCTTGGAAATGGCCAAGTATAGGTTTTGGAGTATTCGAATTTTTACCAAGTAACAATCCGCCAAGTGGTATCAGTTTGTTTTACTTTTTGTTAGATATTGGTTGTTTTGTGGTGTATATTGTTTTGCATCAAAAAGCTTGGAAAAGATTGAAAAGTATGAGGAAACAGCAATTAAAATCAACAAGATGAAGCACAGATGTTTTTGGGTAACTGATAGTAAATTGTATCAAGAATACCACGATTTTGAGTGGGGAGTTCCTGTGTATGATGATACAACTTTGTTTGAGTTTTTAGTATTAGAAACTTTCCAAGCAGGCGTAAGTTGGATTACAATTTTAAATAAAAGAGAAAATTTTAGAAAGGCTTTTGACAATTTCGATTATCAAAAAATAGCAGAATATCCAGAAAGTAAGTTCAATGAATTGATGGAAAATGCTGGCATTATTAGAAATAAACTAAAAATAAGAAGCGCCATTACCAATGCACAATTGTTTATGGATATTCAAAAAGAATACGGATCGTTTTCAAAATTTGTGTGGAGTTATGTGGATGGAAAACCAATCATCAATACATTTCATAAAAGAGAAGACGTACCTGCAACATCACCTATTTCTGATCAACTATCAAAAGATTTAAAAAAAAGAGGATTTAAATTTACAGGGTCAACCATCATGTATGCCTATATGCAGGCTGTAGGTATGGTAAACGATCATACAACAGATTGTTTTAAGCATCCAATGACATCAATATAAAAATTAAACGAGTGATTTACGAAGAAATAATTGAAGAATTGTAAAAAATAAGGAATAAAAACCTCTGATTATCCAAGAAAAATATACAGAAAAGCGTAACATGGCAAGAAAATCTAAGGATCCAGGTTTTGGGTATAACTCTAAAAAAAATGCACAAAGCGTTATTAATGATGATGGCTCAAGCAATGTAAACCACATCAATAGAAAACGTAATGTAAACGATTTGTACACTTATTTTATAGACATATCTTGGTGGCAGTTTTTTATACTCATCATTTTGGCGTATACCTTGTTAAATATCATTTTTGGTTTGCTCTATGTGGCTATTGGAATTGAAGAAATTACAAAACCTCAAGGCACTTTTTTTCAAGATTTTTTAAACGGATTTTTTTTCAGCGCTCAAACCTTAACCACAGTAGGTTATGGTGGAATAACACCAAAAGGTATTACAGCAAATTTTATTGCTGCTTTTGAAGCCATGATTGGTTTGTTGAGTTTTTCTTTTATTACAGGAATGTTGTATGGGCGTTTTTCTAAGCCAAAAGCAAACATTCGATTTAGTGAAAATTTAATTTTAAGAGATTTTAAAGATGGACAAGCCATTATGTTTCGTTTGATAAACAGCCGAAAAACTGTAATGATTGAGCCTGAAATTACAGTTACTTTATCTGTAACTGAAGAACAAAAAAACAAGAAGTTTAAACGAAATTTTTATCAATTAAAACTAGAGCGTAGCAAAATAATGTACCTGCCAACTATTTGGACAATTGTACATCAAATTGATAAAAATAGTCCATTATACAAATACTCCAAAGACGAAATTGTAAATTTAGACGCCCATTTGTATATTTTAATCAATTATCACGAAGAATCATTTTCACAAAAAGTATATCAAATCAACTCTTACGATTTTGATGATTTAATTACAGATGTAAAATATGCATCAGCATCAAGTTTTGATGTTAAGGGCTTTACAGTTTTAGATCATGATAAATTAAGCGAAGTCGAAAAGATGTAGTGTTAGTTGCCAAAAATAATTCTAATAGCAACAAAAACCGCAATAATTATACTACCATACAACAATACTTTTTTACCCGCATTTTTGTAATGTCTGTTATGGCTTTGAATATCTTTTCTGTAACTCCAAACAATTAAAGACCCAAAAGCCAATACAAAAAAGATGATAAAAACAATTCTGCCTGTAGTAAAATATGCATTAAAAATCATTTGAATCATTCTTTATATATTTTTGGTGGTTTCCTTTTTAGAAGCTTTAAATTATAATTAAGTTTCTATATATTTAACACAACAAAATTACGAATAAATCGTAGAATTTTACGATTTCAAAATCATAAAAATGAAAGATAAAATAGCAGCAGTACATGCTTTTCATACCGCATTTCAATTAAATATACAAGATACACCCACTGTACATATTTCTGAGGATAGAAAACAATTGCGTTTTGAGTTGATGAAAGAAGAAAACGAAGAGTATTTAGAGGCTGCAAAAAATAACGATTTGGTAGAGGTTGCAGATGCTTTAGGAGATATGTTATATATTTTGTGTGGTACTATAATTGAGCATGGCATGCAAGATAAAATAGAAGAAGTATTTCAAGAAATTCAACGTTCTAACATGAGTAAGTTGGGTGAAGATGGTAAACCGATTTATAGAGAAGATGGCAAGGTTTTAAAAGGGCCCAACTATTTTAAACCAAATATTAAAGAAATATTAGAAAAGTAATTTTTGTTTTAGCATTGAATTTTGTAAAATTTAAGTAGCTAATTTTCTTTACTACCTCTTTAAAGTATTTGTTTTTAAAGCCAATTATTGTTTTACATTAAGGATAAACTTTATTATTGATAGTAAAAATAAAAACCTGATTGACTTATATCTCAATTTGCATACCTTCCTCCGCAAATTGAAACCCCAGTTTCTCTATTTTAACTCTTTCTGTACTACTACTCTTTTGAATTACAGGATTTGTATGATTAAAATGAATAAAAACAACCTTATTTTTTGTGGCTAAAGATTCATTTTTAAATAAAGCAATGGTTTCTTGTATAAATGGATGAGGAACTTCTGTCATCGCTCTTTTTACTTCATTCTGATTTAAAAAAGTGGCATCTAAAAAAGCATAATCTACTTTTTTAACCTCTTCAATAATATCCTTTTTCCATTTTCCCCACTTGTCAATATCAGGAATAAATAGTGCAGTTTTTTTTGATCCTTCAATTTTATAACCCACAGTTTCTGAAAATTCATCTCTGTGTGGCACTAAAAAAGGAGTAACTTTTAAGGTGTTATTTAAAATTATTGTAGAATCTTTTTGCAAACTTTTTAGCTTAATATTTTCTAAAGAAATCAATTGGCTCCAAGGCCCATTACTTACCAAAAATTGCTTCATTTTTGGCATAGCAAAAACAGGAATGTTCTTTTTTCCATAAGCTTCTCTTCCAAAATACATTAAACCTGTATAATGCCCAATATGTGCGTGTGTTAAAAAAACGCCATTGATAATTGAATTTGTTTTTAAATGATTGTTTTCTAAATCAGCCAATTGCGTATGCATATCTGGTGTAGCTTCAAATAACCACTTTTGTTGATGCTGAGCATCAACTAAACCCAGAGCAACAACACTTTTTCGCTGTTCTTTTCCACTATAAACATTGGCACAACACTGTTTTTTACAACCAATATGAGGATAACCACCATCTTGTGCAATTCCTAAAACAGTAATATATTGAGGTGGTTTTTTTGCAGTATTTTCTTCTGTTATATTAATTCTATCACAAGAAATAAAAAAGAGAAAAACAAAAAGAGAAAAAAGATATTTCATTATTTAAAATTATTCGATTATTGCTAAAACTCTTGATCAATTTTTACAATTTCATCTATATTTTTTTTTAATCAGCGTTTTTTCTTTTGGCTCACATACTTTGGGTAAAGCGAATGCGTATTTTAAAAGTACACAATTGTTTCTTGTTTCCAGCCAATTGTACTATCAATCTTTTGCCAATATTTACATAATGTAGCGCTTTACTTTTTAAAGATACTAAATTTAAAACAACAAAAAAGCATCAAAATGAATTGATGCTCTTTAAAGTTTATATAGATATCTACTAAACAAAAACGCGCCACCCATAAGGGTCATCAGCTTTGTTGGTTTGAATATCGGTTATTAATTTTTTTAATTGATAAGCATACGGATTTTCTAAGACAGGCAAATCAAAATCATTTTCTTGATAGCCAAAACCTGCAATTGGCGATATTACAGCAGCAGTTCCTGCTCCAAACATTTCTTTTAAACTACCATTTTTAGCAGCTTCTACAACTTCACCAACAGAAATTTTTCTTACCTCTGTATCAATACCATTGTCTTCTGCAATTTGCAAAATACTTTTACGTGTAATTCCGTCAAGAATTCTATCGCTTGTTGGGCTGGTAATTAAAGTATCGTTAATTCTTACAAAAATATTCATTGCACCAGCTTCCTCAATAAATTGATGCGAGTTATCGTCTGTCCAAATTACTTGATTGTAACCTTTGTCTATAGCCAATTGTGTTGGGTAAAATTGTGCAGCATAATTACCACCAGCTTTAGCATAACCCACACCACCATTTGCAGCACGTGCATATTTTTCTTCGATTAAAACCTTTACTTTTCCTGCAAAATAAGCACCAGAAGGAGCAGTACAAATTATAAATTTATAAGCGTCTGCGGGTGATGCATGAAAACCATTACCAGAAGCAAACATAAAAGGTCTGATGTATAAAGAACTTCCGTCGTTTGTAGGTATCCAATCACGATCAACTTCTAACAAAGTTTTTAATCCATCCATAAAAATATCCTCAGGAATTTCTGGAATTACCAAACGCGCAGCAGATTTGTTCAAACGCTTACAGTTGTCTAAAGGTCTAAAAAGCATCACATTATCATCAGCATCTTTATAAGCTTTCATCCCTTCAAAAATAGATTGCCCATAATGAAAAATCTTAGCAGAAGGATCTAATGCAATAGGTGCAAAAGGTTCAATTTTTGGTTCTTGCCATTTGCCGTTTACAAAATCGCAAGTTAACATATGGTCAGAATATACACTACCAAAAGGTAAATTGTTAAAATCAACAGAAGTTATCTTCGATTCTTTAACACGTTCAATAGCTATGCTTGTTGTCATTTTTAATGAGTTTAATCGCTACAAATGTACATAATTTATTTATTCAATATGTAACCAAAATCGCTGTTTTCTTGTTAATTTTATTACATTTGTAAAGTTTCCGTTTAAAATTATGAATATGAAAAATATAATAAAAATTTATGCTATTACACTTTTAGCATTTGCAGCTTGTAAAAAAGAGAAAGTAGAAAAAGTTACTGACAAAGAAGTAACTAAAATAGCTTCTAATTACGATTCTTTTGGTGATAAAATTTCGGCAGATAAAGCCTTATCATCAGAAGAAATGTTGGTAAAATTCAATACTTTAAATGTTGGTGATACTATAAATGTAAAATTTGCATCTAAAATTAATGAAGTTTGTTCTAAAAAAGGATGTTGGATGAAATTACCAGTTGGCGAAACTGAAACAATGGTACGTTTTAAAGATTATGGTTTTTTTATGCCTTTAGATGCTAAAGACAGAGAAGTTATAGTAGAAGGTAAGGCATTTTTAAAAGAAACTTCTGTAGATGAGTTAAAACATTATGCAGAAGATGCAGGGAAAACAGATGAAGAAATTGCTAAAATTACAGCACCAAAAAAAGAATTTTCTTTTGAAGCTAATGGTGTTTTAATGAAAAAATAATGAAAAAATTACTTTGCTTATTGCTGTTTATATGCGTTTTATCTTGTGTTGATAAAAAAGAAAACAAAGTAATTATACAAGAAAATAAAGCATATCAGCAGTCAGAAATGGCTGCTTTAATGCTTAATATGTACCAAGTAAATTTAGAAAACAAAAAACTGATTTTAGAAGGTAAATCTCCTGAAAAATATCATCAAGAATTTTCTAAAATTCACACTGCAAAACTTACAGATTCTACAGATAGGAATGCCGCATTTAAAGGTTTTTCTGACTTTTATTTAAAGAATTATAAAATGCTTTTTGAAACACCAAAAGACTCTTTAAAATTTAGTCATAATAAAACCATTAATAGTTGCATTGCTTGCCATAAAACTACCTGTATTGGCCCTATTCCTAAAATAAAAAAACTATTGATTAAAGAATAGTGAAGAGAGAAATAATTATTACTTCAGATGGATCAACCTCCATACATTTACCAGATTGGAATGAGCAATACCACTCCAAACACGGAGCTATACAAGAAGCGTATCACGTTTTTATAAAAGCAGGTTTTGAGAAGTTTTATAATGATTTTCTTGTAGAAGTTGATAAAAACAAGTTTGATGAAATATCTATTTTAGAAATTGGTTTTGGTACTGGTTTAAATGCATTTATTACTTTTTTAGAATCCCAAAAGAAAAACTTAAAAGTAGATTATATTGGTGTAGAAGCTTATCCTGTTTTAGATGATGAAATTCTTAAACTAAATTATGTTTCTGAATTAAAAGCGCTAAAAAATAAATCAGAATTTGAACAAATGCATCAAATTTCTTGGGATGTAAAACATCAAATTTCGGAGCTTTTTAAACTCACTAAAAGAAAACAGTTTTTCGAAAATATAGATGATGAAAATCGATTCGATATCATTTATTTTGATGCTTTTGGAGCTACAAATCAACCAGAATTATGGACGGAATCTATTTTTAAAAAAATGTATCACGCTTTAAAAATAGAAGGTGTTTTAACTACCTACTCTGCAAAGGGCAGTGTAAGAAGAGCCTTGCAAAGTGTTGGTTTTACTGTAGAAAGATTAGAAGGTCCTCCAGGAAAAAGAGAAATGTTAAGAGCAATCAAAAAGAAATTAGATTAATTTTTGTACTATTTTTTTTATGAAAATAACATCCTCTTAAGATTAGTAAAACTCTCAATAACATTTACTAGCTTTACATCTAAATTAAAAACAACAATTAAAGCAATGGAATTCAAAAGAAAATTTGGAAGACAAAAAAAATCAAAACCTACAAAAGGGCTTTTTTTAATTTTATTATTAGCATTGGCTTTATTTTTATGGTATAATGCAGAATCGCTTTTAAAATCTTTATTTTAACTATTTGGCGCTAGAAAAAATTATTTTAGGTATAGACCCTGGAACAACAATAATGGGTTTTGGAATTATAAAAGTTGTGGGTAAAAAAATGGAATTTATTCAAATGAATGAATTGATCTTAAAAAAATACGACGACCATTACCTAAAATTAAAACTCATTTTTGAAAGAACAATAGAACTTATAGATACCTATCATCCAGATGAAATTGCCATTGAAGCCCCATTTTTTGGTAAAAATGTACAATCTATGTTAAAATTGGGTAGAGCACAAGGAGTTGCAATGGCTGCTGGTTTATCAAGAGAAATTCCTATAACAGAATATTTGCCAAAAAAAATTAAAATGGCAATTACAGGTAATGGAAGTGCAAGCAAAGAACAAGTGGCTTTAATGTTAAAATCGCTTTTAAACTTAAAATCATTACCAAAAAATTTGGATGCTACAGATGGTTTGGCTGCTGCAGTTTGCCATTATTATAACTCAGGAAAAGTTGTTGGTGGTAAAAATTATTCGGGTTGGGCTAGCTTTGTAAAACAGAATAGCCCCCAAACCCCCAAAGGGGGCTCAAAAAACTCTCTCACAATAAATTTAAGGAAGAAGAAATAATAATTTAATGGATCAAAATATAAATTTCCATAAAGAAGAGAGTTCCTCTCCTTTGGAGAGGTTAGGAGAGGCTTCAGGAATCTACATACACATCCCATTTTGCAAACAAGCTTGTTATTATTGCGATTTCCATTTTTCTACATCATTAAAAAAGAAAGAGGAGTTAATTGCTTGTTTAATTAAAGAGATTGAAATTAGAAAAGAAGAGCTGAATCAATCAACAATAGAAACCATTTATTTTGGTGGTGGAACTCCGAGTTTGTTATCAACTAAAGAAATAGAAAAGTTGGTAAATGCTGTTTATCAAAATCATACTGTTGTAGAACATCCAGAAATTACGCTCGAAGCAAATCCGGATGATTTATCCGAAGAAAAAATAATTGAGCTTTCTAAATCACCCATAAACAGATTGAGTATTGGTGTGCAATCGTTTTTTGAACACGATTTAAAATTGATGAATAGAGCACACAATGCATCAGAAGCCAAAAAGTGTTTAAGGCTAGCAACTCAATATTTTAAAAATATTTCTGTGGATTTAATTTACGGAATTCCAGATTGTACTAATGAGCAATGGATGACAAATATTGCAACTGCTTTAAGTTTCGGAATTCCTCATATTTCGAGTTATGCATTAACAGTTGAGCCAAAAACTGCGTTGGCAAATTTTATACAAAAAGGAATTATTAAAAATGTTGATGACGAAAAAGCTCAAGAGCAATTTCATATTTTAATTGATGAATTAGAAAAAGCCAATTTTGTACATTATGAAACTTCTAATTTTGGTAAAGAAGGTTTTTTTAGTAAAAACAATTCTGCTTATTGGTTGGGCAAACCGTATTTAGGTATTGGTCCTTCTGCTCATTCTTTTAGTGGAAATCAACGAAGTTGGAATGTTAGAAATAACGCAAAATATATAAAAGCAATTCAGCAAAATCAGCTTCCTATAGAAAGAGAGATTTTATCGAAAACAGACAGGTATAATGAGTATATTATGACAGGTTTACGAACTATTTGGGGAGTTTCTATCGATAAAATTAGTAAAGATTTTGGAGCTCATTTTGCAGCATATTTAGAAAATCAATCTAAAAAATACATTAACGAAGAATTATTGTATATTGAAAACCAAATTTTAAAAACCACAAAAAAAGGTAAATTTTTATCAGATGGAATTGCTTCAGATTTATTTATGCTGCATTAAAAAAAGCATTTGTAAATTAGCATTTTAAAATAAGGTATCAATTTGTTTTTAGCAGTTCTAGAAATCAAAAGAAAGTAATTAATTATAATAAAAAATACTGAAATCAGTTCAGCATAAATGAAAGCAACAGTAGAATACAACTCAAGAAAAATAATAGTAGATATTTCTAATCCTATAGACATTTCAATTCCTATTGATTCGTCTAAAAAAAATGTAAATGCTTGGTATACAGATGGGCCAAAAATTTCTGCAGAAACCCAAGAAGGTTATGAAATAAGTGTTGCAAATGGAGCTGTGGTTAACTTTAACAGTATTCATTTTAATCCACATTCGCACATAACACATACAGAATGTGTGGGGCATATTACCAAAGAAGTACATTCTGTAAATAAGAATTTAAAGTATTTTATTTTTTTAGCAGAAGTGGTTACTATTGCTCCTTTGTTTCATAATGGCGATTTTTTAATTGGCGTAAAACAATTAAAAACTGCTTTAAAAAACAAAAAAAGAGATGCCATTGTTATTCGTACATTGCCCAATTTAGAGGATAAAAAAAGTATGGAATATTCGAATACAAATCCTACGTATTTATCAGAAAAAGCGGCCATTTATTTAAGAGAAAAAGGGATTAAACATTTGCTTATAGATTTACCTTCTGTAGATAAAGAAAAAGATGATGGTAAACTTTTATCGCACAATGCGTTTTGGAATACAGCAGGAGAAATTAGAATGGATGCTACCATTACAGAGTTTATTTATGTACCAAATTCTGTAGAAGATGGTGAGTATTTATTAAACTTAATGATTGCACCTTTTGAGAATGATGCTACACCAAGTAAACCAGTTCTGTATGAAATTATAAAGTAATTTTTTGCTTTTGTAAAAAAGGTTTTTTGTTGATGAAAGCACTTCTTAAAAATACCAGACTTTTGCTTGTGTTTATAACTTCGCTTTGTATTTATTTATATATGGAGTTTTCAGAAAATATAAAAAACCTACTCAATTTATTAGTAACAAGTAACAATTCCTATGCCTTTGGATATTATCTATTGATTCATATTGCCAAATGTGCTGCCTTTTTATTTAGCCTAATTTCATTAATTTTTCTGATAAAACTAATCGTTGTTAAAAAGGAAAATTAAAACCACTTTTTACGTTTAAAATACCAAACAGCAATGGCAGTTACCAAAACCATACTACCTAACAAAATAAAATAACCATTCTTGTATTTTAATTCAGGGATGTTTTCAAAATTCATTCCGTAAATACCTGCCAAAAAAGTAAGCGGAATAAAGATTACAGAAAAGATTGTTAAGGTTTTCATCACCTCATTTAATCTATGACCTTGTATACTAAAGATCAGGTTTATCTTACTTTCTAATTCTTGCAATTCAAAATCTATATTCGCAGTTAAATTATTGGTTTGTTCTTTTAATTCGCTAAAATATTTGATATCAAAATGATCAATTTCTATTTTTTCGAGTTTAATGATTGTATCTCTTAAACTTAAAGTTGCTTTTTTAAAATTGAACAATTCTTGCTTTCTTTTTTCTACTGCAGCAGTAAATTCTGGAGTTGGTTTTATCTGAGTAGAGTTTAATTTATCTGCACTTAAAGCTGCATTTTTTTGATACGTTTCCTGATAATTATCTACAATCGATTCTAAAATTAAAAACAATAAATAATCTGTTTTCTTTTTTCTAACAATGCCTTTATTGGCTTCTAAACGCTCACGAATCCAATCAAAATAATCGCCTTCTTTTTCTTGAATACTCCATAAATAACTAGAAGAAACTACAAAAAGCATTTGTTCAGACTCTAAAGTTTCGCTGTTGGTAATTAAAACACGAGTAGACACAAACACCAAATCGTCTAACAAAATAACTTTATTAGAATGCTCATCATCCATAAATAATTTGATCAAAAAATCGTCTAATTTATTGTGGTTTACAATAGTTTTAAAAATTTCTGAATACTTGTTTCCATAAGTATTTACCCATTCTGTAGAAGGTGTTTTATTCGATAAAATAATGTCAGAAATCGCATTGTAAGTATTCTTTTGATAATGATTTACAGAATAACTAATTAGCGATGTCTGTTTTAAAAAATCCTTCTCCATTTTAAAATTAATTGTAGATTTGGTTTTATAAAGATACTTTTTTAAAACCAACAACTAAAATGCACATAGAACAATTACGAGATTTTTGTATGGCTAAAAAAGGCGTAACTGAACATTTTCCTTTTGATAATGTTACGCTTGTTTTTAAGGTGATGAACAAAATGTTTGCTTTGGTTGGCTTAAATCATTGGGAAAAAGGCGAGCAGAAAATCAACCTAAAATGTAACCCTGAAAAGGCTTTAGAATTGCGTGCTGAATATGAAGGTATTTACCCAGGTTTTCATATGAACAAAAAACATTGGAACACCGTAAAAATTAACACTGCAGATGTTTCTGATGAATTAATTTTTGAGTTGATACATCATTCTTACGATTTGGTTGTGCAAGGTTTAACTAAAAAAGCAAAAGCTGAATTGGCTAATTTGTAAAATGAAAAAAGCTGAACTCAGAAAAATATACAAACATAAAAGGAAAAATTTATCTTCGGATGAAATTCGTCAGTTTCAAGAAGATATCTACAATCAAATTTATGATTTGGATATTTCTAACATTAAAACCATTCATATTTTTCTTTCGCTAGAAAAGTTTAAAGAGATTGATACAAAACCAATTATTGATTATTTTAGAGATAAAAAAATAAAAATTGTAGTTTCTAAAAGCGATTTTACAAACAATAGCTTAACTCATTTTTACTTAGAAAAAGACACAGAAATAGAAGTAAATACATACGGAATTCCTGAACCCAAAAATGCAGAACAAGTTTTAGAAACAGCAATAGATTTGGTTTTTGTACCTCTTTTAATTTCTGATGAATTGGGCTACAGAGTTGGATATGGTAAAGGTTTTTACGATCGATTTTTATCGAATTGTAGAAAAGACGTAAAAAAAATAGGTTTAAATTTCTTTAAACCTATTTCGAATATTTCTGATGTTAATCCCTTTGATGTTGCTTTAGATGAGGTTATTTATCCAAAGAAATCTTGCTGAACACTAACTTTAGTTTAAAATAAAATATACTTATATGTATCTTTAATTTTATTTATTTAGACATATATGTATAAATAAATTTGTTTTTATATACTTATATGTATACATTTATTGAAAATTATATACCTATATGTATAATATTTTATAAGATGAGAAACAAAAATAAACTACTCATAGCACAATTGGATGAAAAATTAATCCATTTTAAAGAAGCAGAAAAGATTTTAGTTCCTTCAAAAGGTTGGGTTAATACTATTAGAACTTCTCTTAATATGACAAGAGAACAATTAGGGATGAAATTAAATTTGACGAAAGGCGGAATTCAAAAAATTGAAGAACGAGAAGCTACAGGTCAAATAACAATAAATAAATTAAAAGATGCAGGTAGAGCTTTAAATATGAAATTTATTTATGGATTTGTTCCTGAGGATGGTACCATTGAAAATTTAATTAGTTTAAAGGCAGAAAAGCTTGCACGTAAAATTGTTTTGAGAACAAATCAAAATATGAAATTAGAAGATCAAGCTATAAGTGAAAAAAAAATTGAAGAATCGATTAATGATTTGGCAGATGAATTAAAGAGGGAAATGAGCAAATCATTATGGGATTAGATTTAAATTACAATGAAGGACAAACTCCTTTAGATGAAGAAGAAAAGGAAGGTCTTAAAATAAAATCGATTACTACACAAAGAGAACTCAACGAATTTGAACAATTAAATATAGAAAAAGCAGTAGAATGGATTATTAAAACAAATTTAAACCCTGAAAATATATTAACTGAAAAATTTATAAAAAATTTGCATAAAAAGATGTATGCTGATGTTTGGAAATGGGCAGGTAAATTTAGAAGAACTGATAAGAATATTGGAACAAAATGGACATCAATAGCAATTGAATTAAAAAATTTGTTTGATGATACCAATTTTTGGATAGAAAATAAAACTTATTCACCTGATGAAATTGCAATCAGATTTAAACATAGAATTGTATCTATTCACTGTTTTCCGAATGGAAATGGACGGCATTCAAGACTAATGGCTGATATTATTATGGAATCCATTTTTGCTCAAGAAATTTTTAGTTGGCATAAGTCGAATATGGTGAAAGCAGATGAAACAAGGAAAAAATATATAAGCGCATTGAAAACTGCAGATAATGGAGATATAATGCCTTTATTATCATTCGCTAAAAACTAATTGCTTCTTCTTGTTAATTTTTAATATTAAAAACCTTAATCAATATGATATTAGTTTTAGATGATGTTATTTATCCAAGTAAAAAAAAATTAACTTAAAGTCTGTCAGTCTGAGCTTGTCGAAGACTATAATTTATTCTTTGACAAACTCAGAAAGACATTCTAAATTTTACTTTTATTCAGATATATTAGAAGTCTAATTTTGAATTACTCATGACAACTACAAGTTGGAGTTGTAAAACTATTGGTTTTTGTGTTAAAAGGAACTCCTTGATTATAGCCATCCATTTCAAAATAAAACTGGGTTCTTTTCTTATCGTAATTACCAATTTCGTTCATGGTATCAACATCATACAAACGCCCATTTACCATTGTGTAAATCACTGAATTAGAGTTTTTAATATCTTCTAAAGGATTTTTATCAAGTATAATTAAATCTGCCAATTTTCCTTTTTCTAAAGAACCAATTTCATCAGCAACACCAATATAATTTGCACCATTTATTGTGGCAGCTTTTAAGGCTTCTAGATTGCTTAAACCACCTTGTTGTAGCATCCATAATTCCCAATGCGCACCTAAACCTTGTAATTGGCCATGTGCGCCTAAATTTACTTTTACACCTTCTTTAGCCAAAGCTGTAACTGTTTCAGAAGTTAAAACATGTCCGTTTTTATATTCTTCTTCAGGTATCATAGTTCTGTGTCTAGAACGTGTATCTACCACATATCTAGGTGTGTATTTCAGTAAGGTTTTGTTTTCCCAAACATTTGTTTTTTGATACCATTCGAACTCACCATTCATACCTCCATAATTTACAATTAAAGTAGGTGTATAACCAGTTTTACTGTTTTTCCAAAGTGATATTACATCTTTATACACAGGATTTACAGGAATGTTATGTTCAATTCCTGTATGCCCATCAAAAATCATAGACATGTTAGAGAAAAAATTAGAACCACCTTCAGGCACTACATTTACACCCAATTCTCTAGCTGCTTGCATAATTTGTTGACGCTGTTCTCTTCTGGGTTGATTGTAACTTTTAATCGATTTTGCACCAAAAGCTTTGGTTCTTGCAATGGCAAAACGTGCATCGTCTAAATTATTTACAACAGCTTTAAAATCGCCTTCTGCTCCATATAAAATAAAACCTGTTGAAAACATTCTTGGGCCAACTAATTGACCACTTTTTTGCAATTCTTCTAAGGTAAAAGCGGCTGCTGTATGCACAGAAGGATCATGAGAAGTAGTCACTCCGAAAGCCAAATTTGCATAAAATTGCCAGTGTTTTTGAGTGCTTAAACCGTTTCTAAAAGCGCCAACATGTGCATGCACATCTACAATACCAGGCATAATTGTTTTGCCTAACATTTTATACACTTTTGCATCAGCAGGAATATCAATATCATTGGTTTTACCAATCTTTTCAATTTTATTTTTATAGATGATAATTGTTCCGTCTTCAATAACCTCATTACCATTCATTGTAATAATTCTGGCATTTTTAAAGGCAATTCTACCTTCAGGAACATCTGATTTTGCTGTTAAGTTTATTTTGATGCTTGTTGCTTCATCTGCTGCTAAATTGGTTTTTGCAAATGGATTTGTTGTATTGTTTACAATTGATTTTGATGCATAATCATCACCCAAAGTCCAGAATACTTTAGAATCGTTTTTTGCCCAATGTAAATTAATACCAGCGTTTTTAGACAAACTTTCTACGTTAAAAGAATTGGTATTGTTATCTAGATTGATTTCACTTCCGTTCTTTACAAAAGGAGCAACATACAATTTATGTAAATGAATAAAAGCAATAAATTTATTATCGTTACTTGGTACTAACCTATTGGCTAATTTTGATGAAAAATGACTTCTTTCTTCTTTTCCATTTAAATCTACACTTTTTAATTTCTTGGTTAAACCACCAAAAAAAGAACCACCAGTTTGAAAGAAAATACGTGAATCATCTGCAGAAAAACTTGGGAATTCTCCATTTTTAGAAACTCTTTTAGCATTAGTACCATCAGCATTGGCAATATAAATTCCTGTTTTCTTAGTGTAATCAAAACCTTGATCTCCATTTCCAGATTCTTTTCTGTATACAATTTTAGAATCATCACTATTAAAAGCAGGAGTTCTGTAAATTCCTTTTTCTTTGGTGATTTTAGTTAAGTTGGTTCCGTCTAAATTTACACTATAAATTGCACCTAATTCTTCATCATTCCAAGTTACAAATACTACTGATTTACCATCAGCAGAAAAATGAGGTTCTGCTTCAAAATCGGTTAAAGTTGTAATTCTAGTAGGTTTTCCATCTGGTAAAACTTTTTTATAAATATGTCCTAAAGCAGTAAAAACTATCGTTTTTTCATCAGGAGAAGTTTGCACATCTTTAATCATTTTTGATGTAAATTGTTCTGTAAAAACCTTTCTTTTTACGCTGTGTGTTTTTGCTAATTTAATTTCTTCATCAACCTCAAAAGGAATATTTTGAATCTGTTTTGTTTCAATATTTATTCTGTTAATTTTACCTTGCGCCCAAATGATAATGTCTTTACTATCTGGCATCCAAGCAAAATGAGGATATACACCAAATACAGCCCAAGCTTCACTTTGGTCTTTGCTCAAATTCTCATAAATAGGCCACTCTTTACCTGTTTCTAATTCGTGAATGTATAAAACTGACTTTGTTCTTACACGTTTTACAAAAGCTAATAATTTACCATTTTTAGAAATTACAGGTCTTGCTGCACCTCCAGGACCACCTGTAATTTGCTCAATTTCTCCAGTTTCAAAATTGTAACGTTTTATTACATAAATCTGTTGATTAGGATCTTTATTGTATTGAAAATATCCTCCAGGATACATGTCTTCTGCATAATACAAATATTTTCCATCAGGAGATATTGATGGATCATTTACATCTTGTTGATCGTTTTTTCTTTTGGTTAATTGCAAACCTGCTGCTCCAGAAAGTGGATATTGCCACATTTCTCCTGCACCTACAGAACGTTGAGAAGTGTAGTGTTTTCTGGCCACTAAAGATTTTCCATCTGGTGTCCAAACTGCATTGTTTAGTAATCTATATTTTTCTTTGGTAATTGATTTTGCATCATTACCATTTGCTTTCATCACCCAAATATTATTACCACCTTCAGCATCACTTGTAAACGAAATGTATTTTCCATTTGGGCTAAATCTTGGTTGCACTTCGTATGCCAAGCCCGAACGCAAAATAGTAGTTGTACCACCAGAAATTGGCATTTTGTAAATATCACCTAACAAATCGAAAACTATGGTTTTTCCATCTGGCGAAACATCTAAATTCATCCAAGTACCTTCTGTAGTATTCAATTGAAAAGAATTGTATCTCCACGTTTCATGAGGATTGTTTACATCCCATTTTTTAGGTTTTTCTTGCGAATTGATTTGTATCGAAAACGCTAAGCAAAGCAGAAGTAATATATTTTTAGTCATCATTGATCTTAGTTAAAAATTGTACTTGCTAAATGTAAGACTATTATTTTAGATTTTTTGACACGGATTTCACAGATTTTCACGGATAAATGATTTATTGTGAATAAAAATCTGTGTAAATCTGTGAAATCCGTGTCTTGTTTTTTACAAAGAAGAAATTTTAAATAATAAATTAGGATTTGGGCAAATCATTTTCCAATAGTCAAGTTCACTTTCTAAAACCACACCAGGAAAATCGTTTTTATACTCTAATAATGAGAGTATTACTTGAAAGTGTAAATGAGGCACCCACTCACCATTTTCTGAGTAATTTCCTAAATCACCTATTTTATCACCAACTTTTAATATGTTGCCAATGCTATGTTTTAAGGTGCTTTCTTTAGATAAATGTCCATATAAAGTATAAAATTCAACTTGGTTTATTTGATGTTTTAAAATGATAAATCCACCATAACCTTTTAAATCTTTTTGATGAATAGCACAAACAATTTTGCCTTCTAAAATGGAATGAACTGCCGTTTTTTCTGGCAACCAAAAATCGACACCCAAATGAATATTTCTTTTTTCTGATGAATTTTCGGCTTCATAAATATCAGAAGTATACAAAGCACGTTTTTCTAAATAACCACCAGCAATAATTTTATTTGGATGTTGATTTTGGATTTCTAACAATTTAGCTTCAAAAAAAGTTGGATTATTGAACTCAGCTTCCGTTTTTACAGTGGAGTTAGAAATGCTTAAATCTATATGACAAAGTTCTTCCTTTTGAACAGTTGGAAATAATTCTTTTAAAGAAAATTGTTGGGTTTTGGCCCAATTCATAAAATTTTGATACTGTAGTTTTTCATCCATATTCAAAAATAATACTTTGGTCTAAATCTACAATACAGTTTTTTTACAAGCAATTTGCATATTTTTTTTATCCAAATGCAAATCCTTTTTTATTATTTGTAGTTTTGTGTAAAAGCAAAAAAATGATAGTACAAGGAAACATTGTCGATATTCAGAATAAAACCATTTTTAAAGGAGAAGTTGAGGTAAAAAATGATAAGATTGTCGCTATTCGTAAAGCAAATCATACTAACGAAAATTATATTTTACCCGGTTTTATAGATGCGCATATTCATATAGAAAGCTCAATGTTAGTACCATCAGAATTTGCTAAAATTGCAGTTGTACATGGCACAGTTGCTACTGTTTCAGATCCGCATGAAATTGCCAATGTTTTGGGTGTAAAAGGTGTGGATTTTATGATTGAAAACGGAAAAAAAGTACCGTTAAAATTTAATTTTGGAGCACCAAGTTGTGTGCCAGCCACTTCTTTTGAAAGTGCAGGAGCTGTTATTAATGCAGACGACATCAAAAAAATGATGGAAAACCCAGACATTAAATATTTGGCAGAAATGATGAATTATCCTGGTGTTTTGTTCGATGATGCAGAAGTTTTAACTAAAATAAATCACGCAAAAAATAACAATAAACCCATAGATGGCCATGCACCAGGTTTACGAGGTGATGATGCTACAAAATATATTGCTGCAGGAATTTCTACAGATCATGAATGTTTTTCTTTTGATGAAGCCAAAGAGAAACTAGAAAAAGGAATGAAAGTAATTATTAGAGAAGGTTCTGCTGCCAAAAATTTTGAAGCCTTGATTGATTTGTTAGCAGATAATTACGAAAATATGATGTTTTGTTCAGATGATAAACATCCAGATGATTTGTTGTTGGGGCACATCAACCAATTGTGTAAAAGAGCAGTTGCAAAGGGAATTGATGTTTTTAAAGTATTGCAAGCGGCTTGTGTAAACCCTGTAAAACATTATAATTTAGATGTGGGTGTATTACAAAAAGGTGATTTTGCTGATTTTGTTGTGGTTGATAGTTTAGAGAAATTCAACGTTTTAGAAACCTACATTAATGGTGAATTAGTTGCCAAAAATGGAAACTCATTTGTAAAAGATGTTGACTTCGAAGTATTGAATAATTTTAATACGGATAAAAAGAAAGTAGAAGAATTTAGGTTTGCATCATCCTCTGAAAAAATTAGAGTGATTGAAGCTTTAGATGGCGAATTAGTTACAAATCAAAAAGAGGCAGCATCTTTAATTGAAGATGGAAATTTAGTTTCGAACACTAAAACTGATGTTTTAAAAATGACGGTTGTGAATCGTTATAAAAATGCTAAACCATCAATAGCATTTATCAAAAATTTTGGATTAAAAGAAGGCGCCATTGCAAGTTCTGTTGGGCACGATTCTCATAACATTATAGCCATTGGTGTTTCTGATGAAATGATTTGCAAAGCTGTAAATTTAATCATCGAAAATAGAGGTGGAGTTTGTGCTGTAACATCATCCAAAGAAAAAATTGTTTCATTACCAGTTGCTGGAATTATGTCTGATAAACCTGCAAATGAAATTGGAAAATCTTATGCAGAATTAGATAAAATGGCCAAAGAAATGGGTAGTAAATTAAGAGCACCTTATATGAGTTTATCGTTTATGGCGTTGTTGGTAATACCTGCTTTAAAGCTTTCTGATAAAGGTTTGTTTGATGGAACTAGTTTTCAGTTTACATCATTAGAAATTGCATAAAAGAATAGTACATTTGCCAACATCAACTAAAAAACAATAATGAGTTTACAACAAGATTTAGAAAAAAGAAGTGGTAACCAATGCGAATTGTGTGCAGCAACAAATAATTTAACTATTTACGAAGTGAAACCAGTTTCTACAGGAGGTTTTGATGGTAGTATTTTAGCTTGCGAAACTTGTGTAACTCAAATTGAAAATCCTGAAGAAGTAGACGCAAATCATTGGCGTTGTTTAAATGATTCTATGTGGAGCGAATTTACGCCTGTAAAAGTTACAGTTTGGCGAATGTTACATCGTTTAAAAAACGAAGGTTGGCCACAAGATTTGTTAGGGATGATGTATTTAGAAGATGATGAAATTCGCTATGCAAAAGAATCTGGAGATCATTTATCTGAAAGCGAAAAAATAATTCATAGAGATGCAAATGGTGCAATTTTACAAGCAGGCGATTCTGTTGTGTTGATAAAAGATTTAAAAGTAAAAGGTTCTAGTATGGTTGCAAAACAAGGAACTGCAGTACGTAGAATTTCTTTAGATCACGAAAATGCAAAATATATTGAGGGTAAAGTTGGACCTACACAAATTGTAATTATTACAGATTATGTTAAGAAAATGGCAGAAAAGGAATAATCGATTTCTTTTAACATTTTTAAAAAAGGGTTTGGAATTTCATGTGAATTTCAAACCCTTTTTTTTGATTTAAAATTTTTAATCAAAAAAAATAAAAATCATTTTTCAACTAAATAATTAGTTTAAATAATATTTTTTGCTATATTTGTTTTATAAAACTAAAAATTTAGTTGAAAATTATGCAAAAACAATTAACAAAAGCAGAAGAGCAGATTATGCAAGTTTTATGGGATTTAGAAGAATCTTCTGTAAAAGAAATCATAGAAAAATTACCAGAACCTAAACCCGCTTACAATACAGTTTCTACCATTATTAGAATTTTAGAAACCAAAGAATTTGTGGCACACAAAGCAAAAGGCAGAGGTTATGTGTATTACCCAATTGTAGAAAAAGAAACGTATAGCAACCAAAGTTTACATAAATTAATGAACGGTTACTTTAATGGATCCTTTAAAAGTTTGGTGTCTTTTTTTGTAAAAGAAAACAATATGGATGTTAGTGAATTAGAATCTATTTTAAAAGAAGTGAATAAAAAAGAGTAACAGTTTTTCAGTATTCAGTTTACAGTTAACGCTTTCATTTCGAATGAAACGCAGTGAAATTGAGAAATCATTGTGCAACTAGATTTCTCCACAAGGTCGAAATGACAAGTATAAAAATAAAATAAATAACTATGATCAATTACATCCTCCAAGTCATCTTATTCCAAATATTGTTTTTGGTAGTGTATGATTTATTTTTAAGTAAGGAAACCTTTTTTACCAAAAATAGATGGTATTTATTAAGTACACCAATGTTGTCTTTTTTGTTACCATTGATAAAAATACCAACCTTTCAAAAAGCGGTTCCACAAGAATTTGTCATACAATTACCAGAAATTGTTTTAAATCCTGATAAGGTCATACAGCAAACGATTCAAACAACAAATATCGAACAATCTATCAATTATGTAAGCATCTTGTTTTGGGTTGGTGTTGCATTTTTCTTGATTTTATTTTTGATAAAATTGATGAAGATTGTCTCATTTATCAAAAAAAATGAAAGCATTAGAAAATCTGATTTTATCTTGGTATTTATTCCGAATCAAGCCAAAGCATTTTCGTTTTTCAACTACATTTTTTTAGGGGAGGAAGTTCCAAAAGAACAACAAGAAAAGGTCATTCAGCACGAGTTGGTGCACAGTCAACAAAAGCATTCTTTAGATTTATTGTTGTTTGAGTTACTAAAAATTACAATGTGGTTTAACCCAATGATTTATTTCTATCAAAAGCGAATCACCTTAGTACACGAATACATTTCTGATGCGGTTGTAGCCAAATCAGAAACCAAAGAAAGTTATATCAATAGCTTATTGTCTAGTTTTTTTCAGGTAGAAAATATTGAGTTTGTAAATCAATTTTATAAAAAAAGTTTAATTAAAAAAAGAATCATTATGATGAAAAAGAATCAATCTAAAGAAATGAATCAGTTAAAGTATTTGGTATTAGTTCCAGTTTTAATAAGTATGTTGTTTTATACTTCTTGCGCTGATGAAAACGCAAATATTTCTGAAAATAAAATTTCAGTAAAACAAAAACAAATTAGATACACAAAGTTAGCAGACGGTAAAATTAAAATTAGAAAATCTGAAAAAACAAGCTATCTTGATATATTTATAGGCACAACTCCTCCTGATTGGAACGAAATTACTTTCGGGGATTTAACTTTTGAAGAAGCAGAAGAGTATGAATTTCAAATAAATAAAATAAATAATTCAGATTCTAGATTGGCAAGATTAACAACTCTTAAATTGTATCGTCATAAAAATGGAAGAAAAGTTATAGCCAGTATTATTGATATGGAAAAGTTAAGAAATGAGGTTGAAAAAGAAGTAATAGAAACAGAAGAAGTTTCATTTATGACTATTGATCAAGGACCAACTTTCCCAGGCTGTGAAGATGGAGATAAAGATTGTTTTTCAAAAAGTATACAAAAACATTTCGCAAAGAATTTTGATGCGGATTTGCCTAAAAAATTGGGCTTATCAAAAGGTAGAAAAAGAGTATTTATTGCTTTTAACATAGATAAAGAAGGTAATGTAGTAGATGTAAAAGCTAGAGCACCACATGAAGAAATTAAAAATGAAGTTTTAAATGTGATGAATTCATTACCTAAAATGACTCCTGGAGAACACCAAGGAAAAAATATAACCGTAAAATATGCAATACCTTTTACCTTATTTATAGAATAAACGATTTATGAAAAAGAAGATTTTATTTATATTACTATTTGCAATTGTAAAAGTTGAAGCGCAAACTTCAACTTTTTCTGTTGCTGACAGTTTGTTTGCCAAAGGTAGGTATAAACTTGCTTTACAAGAATTAGATGCCAAAGGAGCTTCATTTTTATCAAACTACAAAAAAGCAGTTATTTACGAATCTATAGATAATTATAAAAAAGCAGCGTATTTTTTAGAAAAAGCCATCACTTTTAAAGATGATGAAAAGGCAAAATTAAAATTAGCAAAGAATTATCGTGCGTTGAAATTATCAAAAAAAGCCATCCCCATTTATGAAGAAATTTTAGCTAAAGATTCCTTGAACTTGGTGCTACAATATCAATTGGGGAAACTTTATATCATCAACAGAAAAGCCATAAAAGCTGAAAAAACTTTTCAATACTTAATTTCTCAAGATGAATCTAATGCCAATTATAGTTATCATTTAGGTTTGGCTTATGCTTTACAAGGCAAAAGAGACCCAATGATCAATAGTTTTATCACCACTTATATAAAAGATACCACACATTTTAATGCTATTGCAAGATTGGCTAAAAGTTTCAATACATTAAAAGATAGAGATTCTACACAGTTATTTGTCAGTAAAGGCTTGGCGTTAAATAAAAATCATATCGATTTAAATAAGTTAAAAATCAATCAACTATATAGAGATAAAAATTATAAAGAAGCCATTCCGTATTTATTACATTTAGACACCATTGATAGAAAAGATACCTATAGTATTTCTATGTTAGGCAGAGTTTATTTTAAAATGGATAGTTTGGATAAAGCAAAAAAGTACTTTAAAAAATTATCTTTTAAAGACAGAGAAGATTTTAAAGCCAATACGTATTTAGGTCATATTGCCATGATTGAAAAAGAGTATCGAAGTGCAATGTTCAACTACATGATGGCTACCTATAAAGGAAAAGACAAAAGAGATGAAGAATATTTGGGGTTAGGTACCATGTTTTTAGCTACCAACAAACCCAAACAAGCCATAAATGCATTTCAAGAAGCCTTTAAAGAAAACAGAAGAAATTATAAAGCATTATATCAATTGGCTAAAACTTCAGATGATTATTATAAAGATAAAAAAATAGCGTACAAACACTATATTAACTACATAGAAACCTTTTACGATAAAGATGATGTAATCACTGCCTTTGTAAAACGAAGAATCAAAGACATTAAAAAAGCGTATTTTATGAAGGGTGAAACTTTAAAATAGAAGTCGTTAAATTTTAGTAATTTCACGCCATAAATAAGGATATTTATATGCGTGTTTTTTCTTTTTTTTTATTGGCGATTTTTTTCACTTCGTGTGATAAATTTCCGTTTACAAAAAAACAGCCTTTACAAGCTATAGATACTATTGTAGATTTTACTGCTGTAGATACTTCTCCATCTTTTTCAGAATGTGATTCTATTATCGATAAAACAAAAAAATCAGAATGTTTTAGAACAACCATTCATCAAAAAATTAGTACGGAGCTACAAAAACATCCATTATCTATTGAAGATACTATTGATGAAACTATTTTAGTAGATTTGATGATTAAAGCGGATGGAAAAATAACTTTTGAGGGCTTAAAATCATCTGAAAAAATAAAAACAGAATTGCCAGAATTAGACAGTATTATACAGATTTCTGTGGATAAATTACCGATTGTTTTTCCTGCTATAAAGCAACGTTATAAAGTAACTACCAAATATCAATTACCTATTAGGATTTACTTAAAAGAGTAATTATTGTATTCGTTTGTAGAATCATTGTTTTTTTTAAAAGTATAAAAAATAGGTTACACATTGTAAATATGAAGAATCAACTAAAAGACAATTGGAAACTTTTTTTAATAGCGAGTTTAACCTTAGGTTTAGCTCCTTTTAATCCTCCTCATATTTGGGGTAAAATACAATGGATTTTAGGCGGAAATGCTTTTCATCCAGAAAAAGGAATGCAAGCCCAAGATTGGTTTGATGTGTTGTTACATGGCACTCCTTGGGTTTTACTGACAATTTCTCTTATTTTAAATCTTTTTACATTTCTGATAAAAAACAAAAAAGAATAGAACTTTATTTTGATCAATTATTTTTGTTTGTTTTGAAGAGTTGAGGGTAACAGCGGTATTACTGTAAACCAGATTTTTTCACAAAGCAAAAGTCATTAGTTTCGAAAAGAAATATCAATTTAGTTGATGAGCATTACATATTTTCTAAAATTTCAAACTCCATTTCAGGCAAAAACCGACCATGAATCGAACTTTCTGTTTCAGCAATCACCTTAAAACCATGTTTTGCATAAAATGATTTTGCATTTGGATCTGATAAAACATTTAAGATTGCACAACCTCCTTTAATACAATAATTTTTTGCATGATTTAACAATTGTGTTCCTATGCCCTGCCCTATAAATTTTGGTGATACAAATAAAAACTCTAAAAAACTGGTTCTAATATTGGCTCTGTTTAGTATATAAAAACCTACAATTTCATCATCAGTAGCATATTTGTAAATGTTCCAATCTTCAAACATTTTTGGAGTTACAGTCAAATCTTCTTCCCAGCTTTCTATTAACTCATTAGAATAACCCCAAAAAGCTTTCGATTGTAAAGCTATTGCTGTTAATTGTTTTGCATCTAAAACATCAGCTTTAACAATCATTTTATTTTTTTATGATTTGTTTTATTTTAATGTTTAAAGCTGCAAAAAGTAAGGTTGTAAAAGGACTTAGCCAATTAAATATAGCGTAAAAGAAATATTCACCAACACCTACACCTAAAACCCCAGATTGATATGCACCACAAGTATTCCAAGGAATTAAAACCGAAGTTACAGTTCCGGAATCTTCTAAAGTTCTACTTAAGTTTTCTGGTGCTAAACCTTTATCTTCATAGGCTTTTTTAAACATTTTTCCTGGAACTACAATTGCCAAATATTGGTCTGAAGCTGTAATATTTAAAGCCAAACAACTAGCCACTGTACTTGCAAACAAGCCAAAAACTGTAGATGCTAAACTTAGCAGGGCTTTACTAATTCTAGATAATGCGCCAATAGCATCCATAACCCCCCCAAAAACCATTGCACAAATAATTAACCAAATGGTATTTAACATACCACTCATACCTCCTGCAGAAAATAAATCGTTTAGTTCGGCACTTGTAGTTTCTACAGCAGAATCTACAGTTATTGCATTCATAACACCTTTATAAGCAGTGTTTATGGTTAACGTTTTGGCTCCTGCAACATTTATAACAATGTCTGGCTGAGCTATAATTGCAGTTATACCAGCTAGCAGTGTACCTGCCAACAACGCAATTAAGGGTTCTGTTTTTTTTACAATTAAAAAGATAACAAAAGCTGGAACAATAAATAACCAAGGAGAAATATTAAAAGCTTGATGTATCGCTAATAATTTGTCTGAAATATCTGGTGTGCCCGAAGTTTCTATAGAAAAGCCAATAATTATAAAAACTAAAAGCGTTACTAAAATTGTTGGTATAGTAGTTATGGCCATGTATTTTATATGATCAAACAGTTCACCCCCTGCCATGGTTGGTGCCAAGTTTGTGGTATCAGAAAGAGGAGACATTTTATCGCCAAAATAAGCACCCGATAAAACTGCTCCAGCAGTCATACCAGCAGAAATTCCCAAAGTATTTCCTATACCAATTAAAGCAATACCAACTGTTGCAGAGGTAGTCCAAGAACTTCCGGTTGCTATAGAAATTATGGCACAAATAATTACAGAAGCTGCTAAAAATATGGTGGGGTTTAAAATTTGTAATCCATAATAAATCATAGAAGGAATAATGCCACTTATTAACCAAGTACCTGCTAAGGCACCTACCATTAATAAAATTAAAATTGCACCAGTTGTAGATTTTACATTTTCTGCAACCTCTGCTATCATTTGTTTGTAAGAAACTTTATTTTTAAACCCAACTATGGCAGCGACAGCTGCACCTATTAATAAAATAAACTGATTACTTCCGCTCAAAGCATCATCTCCATAAACAAAAAACACATTGTAAAATAACATTCCAATTAAAGCAAAAATAGGAATTAACGCTTCCCAAATATTTAGCTCTTTATTTTCAATTATGTTTTCGTCTTGAGGTTCTTTTGGAGATATATTTTGACTTTCCATTCTAAAGTTTTAGTTGTGTAATGTTACAATTTTACGCAATGTTATGCAAATCAAAATTGTGCTGCTAATTTTTGTAAAATATAGCTGCATTACGCAAATTTATTTTGATGTAATTTGAAATCGGATCGTTTTCATCTAGTCGCCTCAAACTAGTAGAGAAATCTTTTTTTTTAGATTATTGATATTTAGGCTTAACTATGTTTTATTAAAAATAACACTTTTTAAATTTTTAAACTATTTCTTAAAAGCCTTTACGCCTGCCCTAATTCCTATATCTAAATGATTTTTTCTCGGTGTTAATGGGCAAGAATATTTATCATTATAAGCACAGTAAGGGTTATAAGTATTGTTAAAATTTAATGTGATGGTGTTGTTGTCATTAATATCAGTAGTCATAACATCCATATAGCGTCCACCTCCATACGATTCGTTGCCAGAAGTATCGTCTGTAAAAGGTAAAAAAAGATAATCTTTATATTTTTCATCTCTCAAATCATCTTGACTTTGATAAATAGTGAGTTGTAAATCTTTTCCTTTTAAGTTAAAATTTAAAATGCCATATTCTTTGTATAAAGGTGCTCTGTCTGTGGTAGTAGCCATTTTAAAAGTTGGTGCATTTTCTGTTCTAGTTAATTTTGCGGTAACAATAAAAGAAGAATCCACAGGAAAAAAATCTAAACCTTTAAAGTTTTTTAAATCTTTCTTTTTTAAAGGCGATGTTGTTGCATCCTTATAACTAGCATTTAATTTTTGTTGATATGCAGTTTCACCCACCAAAGGTCTTTTATCTTGAGAGTTGCATGATAATATCAATAAAAAAGAAACAAATACAAATAGATTTTTCATCACATAAATTTTAGCTAATCAAAAATACAACATTCAACTATTTTATGTAGTTTAAGGCTTTAAAAAAAGAATAAGCCTAAATAAGTTATAAAGTGATGTAAATAAAAGTACAATAAGCAGCTAGTAAAAGAGTGCCATGTTTCCAATTTAAGATATATTTTTTGGGTAGTAAAACCATTGGTAAAATAACAATTGAAATGGCCAGCATCCAATAAATATCGCTTGATAATAACCTTTCATCAGAAAGCGAAATAGGTGTTATCATAGAAGTAATACCAATAACAGCTAATATATTAAAAATGTTAGAGCCAATTAAATTACCTAAAGAAATGGCTTTTTCTTTTTTAATAACGGCTATAATAGATGCAGCCAATTCAGGAATACTTGTACCAATAGAAACTATAGTTACTCCAATTACACGTTCTGTAACACCAAAATCTAAAGCCAATGCAGTTGCTCCTTTAATGAGTAATTCAGAACCTCCCCAAAGGCCCAAACCTCCAAGTAATAAATATAATGTAGTTTTAATACTAGTTAAACTACTACTATCTTCTAATTCCTCTAAGTCGATTTTTTTTTGAGTACGCAAAAGGTAAACTAAAAAGAGAACTAAAAAAGAGAAAAGCAGAACACCCTCATATCTTACAATCACAGTATCGTTAGATAAAAACAAAAAGAGTAACGCAGAGGCAATAAGCATAACAGGCCAATCTAATTTATAAAAGTTTTTTTCAACGGTCATATTACCAAATAACAATGTAATTCCTAAAACTAAACCAAGGTTTGCAATATTAGAACCTATAACATTGCCTAATGCCAAATCAGAAGATCCATTTAACGCAGCATTTATACTAACAATAAGTTCTGGAGCTGAGGTAGCAAAAGACACTACTGTCATACCTACTACAACTTTAGAAATATTTAGTTTTAAGGATAACGCAACAGCTGATTTTAACAACCAGTTACCGCCCAAAACCAACAAAACTAAACCTCCAATTATTAGTAAAAAATTCATTGAATTGCTTTTTTGCAAAGATACATTTTTATCATCTCGAAAAGAAAACAAAAAATCAAAATGCTTTTTTAACCCCTTTCTATAATAGGATTTCCTTTGCTTCTTAAAAAATCAATACAAACACCCCTTTAGTTGCTAATTGTTTTACACCTTAAAAGAGTTTTTAGTTTTATAGTGTAATGTTTTTATAGTAATTCATATTACACATTAAAACAAATTTTATTTTTTTAGTTTATAATGTTAAATCAGTTTAAAAGATTTGTTTATAAACATTTGGTAGGCAATATACAAACATAGTATCTTCAAAAAACAATTACTCAAATAACCTTATTACTAACTAAAAAAACTTAATTATCATGATTATTGCAGCGTTAAAATTCATTAAACTTATTTCTGAAATTATTATTTCAATTCTATTCTAAGCTATAGAATGCTTTAGCGCTTTGCTTCGTTTTTTTTCTTTTTTAAATTATCAAAACACAACTTATTTCGAACCTTGATATACAATGTTTCAGTAACAAACTGATAATGGAACTGTTAAAAATATTGCTGTGCTTAAGCTTAAAAGAACGCTTGTTTCAAAAAAAATATTCATTTCATCTAAAAAAACAATTACTATGCTAACATTTATCGGAATTACACTTATTGCTATTGGAATGGCACTATTTATCTTAAAAAAGGTTTTTACAAACAATACAACTACAACCTTTAATATACCACATCAAAAAAGAAGTTTTCAGATTATTATTCTTGGTGTTTTATTAACTGTATTAAATGGAATGTTCTTTTACGCAGATGCAGGTACTGCCTATGCTGTACAATATTTAACGGGTGGAGATAAAATGATTACTACCCAAGGTTTAAAATTAAAATGGTGGGGAAGAATTATACCCCTTTCTTATGAAACTTCTGTAAAAGACATTATTGTAGAAAACAGTAGCCAACTGCCAGAGAGTACACAAGGTATGTACAATAGAAAAGCGCAAAAATGGGAATTTAGTGATGCAATTAAAGCAGAAATAAGCACCTCTGTTATTGTGGGTGTTAATATTAATGATGAAGATGTGTTTTTAAATATGGCAGATAGAAATAAAAGCGAATCTAAATTGATTTATGGTAGAGTGTTACCCAACATTGATGCCGCTATTAAAAACACCTGTAAATTAATGGATGCCCAAGATTATATTTCTGGTCAAGCTTCTGATTTTGATCGATATTTTAGAGATCAGTTAGAAAACGGTATGTATCAAGTAGAGCAATATTATGAAGCTGAAAATGTTAACGAAATTGTGGGAGATACCACTACTGTAAGACGAATTCGTGTAAATAAATCGAGTAAACAGAAAAAATTTAGAATCAAAAGAGACAATAGTGGAAATATTGTTAGAGACAATACAAACTCTTTAAAACAATATGGATTAAAAATTTATCAGGCTCAAGTTACTGGTATTGATTGGGAATCTTCTTTTGATGAGCGTTTAGATTTGCAAAAAAATGAAGTTGCCCAAACACAATTAGAAAAGCAACAAGCAGAACGTGAATATTATAGAGCTAAAAAAGAAGTTGCTAAAGGAGAATCTGAAAAAGCTAAAGAACGTGCTCGATTAGAAAAAATACAAATACAACAAACTATTGAAGCAGAAACAGAAGCAAAAGTTGCAGAATTTAATTTGATAAAAGAAAAAAAGCAATACGAGGTAGAACAATTTAAGGCAAAAAGTAAAAAAGTTGCAGCTGATGCTCAGTATTATGAAAATGCTAAACTAGTAAGTGCAGGCTTAACACCACAAGAAAGAGCAGAATGGGAGTATAAAACAGCTGTTGGTGTAGCACAGCAAATTAAAGAATTGAGTTTACCTGCTACTTATATTTCAGGTACAGAAAAAGGAAATAATAGTAACCTATTGCAATCTTTAATTGGTGCAGATTTGGCAAAAAGAATGATGGTTAAGGAAAAGTAGTTTTAATGAAAACAACTCATTCTGAAAAGATTGAGTTGTTATTTTTCATTAAATTTGATAAATAATCAAACTTTAATGAAAAAACAAATTTTTAAAATAGTAGCTAAAATTAATAAAATTGTTTTACCTTCTTACTCCAAAAGAAAATTAGATGTTGCTAAAGCATCAAAAATACAATTGGCAATTATTGGTTGGAGAGCTTATGTAACTAAGAATTCACTTGATTAAACCTAAAATTATGGAATTAGATTATACTAAATTATTTACGGATACAACTATTATTATTAATGGATTAAAAATGGAATTGGAAGCTGCAAATATTCAATACTTGGTGAAAGATCGTTTTGAGTCTGCAAGATTAGGGGGTTATGGAGAGCAGCAAGCATCAGTAGAGCTATATGTTTTACAAAAAGATATAGAAAAAGCAGAAAAAGTGCTATCTGCATACAAATCACAAATAAATGCTTAAAAAAATAGAGGTCAAATTTTCTAATTTAGAAAAATGAGCTTATATTTGCACCCGCTTACGGCCATGTGGCGCAACTGAATAGCGCACTTGATTACGGCTCAAGAGGTTACAGGTTTGAATCCTGTCATGGTCACTTGAAAACCAGCACTTTACAACGTTTTTGTAAATGCTGGTTTTTTTATTTTCACACTATTTACAGATAATTTAACACGAGTTCGATATAACTTCTCTGGTTTAAATAGGCGTATTTATTTGAAAATTAAATTGTTGTTGTTTTTAATATTAATGAGTTGGCAATAATTATGAGGAAAATACTACTAATTTTAATAATCTTAATTTCTTGTAAAAAAGAAAATAGGAAATCTGATTTTATTGGAAATTGGAGTTCAACATCGGATACGAATTTTGATATAAATATTACATTTTCAAATGACTCAATATTGATAGAAAATCCTGTTGTTCATTATGACAGAAATTATTCAACTAAATGGAAAGTTTTTGATAAAAAAATTAAACTTGAAGAAACTGTTTGGGACTTTAAACTTAATTCCAGAAAAGACACTTTGTGGATAAAACACGAAACCGATTCAGTTTATAATTTAATCTTAAAGAGAATTCAAAATAATTTTGAGTTTCTTGAAAATAGAATTGGATTGAAATTAAATTTGCCTAAAACCTCTGAAAAATTATCGAACATTGAAAATAAAGAACTTACATTTAATTTATATTTAGGAAAGAAAGATGATTCTATTTTGGTTAGAACTGACAATAATTTGAACAGTATTAATGAAATAATTTTTAAACGGTCTCTTTTCAAACATACTGAAATAGTGAGAAATATTAATGCTAAAAAATTGGAAAGAAATTTCAAAGTAGACACTTTAAATGTTATAATTTTTATGGACAACTCAATTAATAATAATGAATTAGATTCTATTAAAAATATTTTTAGGAAAAATAATATTAATAAGTTTTTCAGAATTTATGATAACGGAAAATATAAAAAACCCGAATGGAAATCCGAAATTAATTGGTTAGGCAAATATGAGTATTAACTATTGCCAACACCTTATATAATTTATTGCTGGCTTCTCGCCTACTTACGAAAGTCCTCGCTGACTTTCTTGGTCGGTAATTATTTAATAAATTAGTTGCTTAAATCTCGCAACAAACCATATACAAAAACGATAAAATAAATTTTTATTGAAAGTAGCTTGCGAAGCAAATAGTTGGGCTAAGAAACCTTGTTTATTGATAATTAAATACATAGATATTTCGACTTCGCTCAAAATGACATCCAGACCTAATTTTCAGACAGTCTCTTTTTTAAAAAAATTTATTTTTATTAGAGATATTTTTGAATAATCTCAATTAAGGCATCAGCATTTTTAAAGCCAGTTTCTCGCCATTTCATTTCTCCATCTTTGTAAATCATAAAAGTTGGGTTTCCTTTTATACGCAAGGCATCTGCTAAAGTTTCGTTCTTTTTAATATCTATTTTAATAATTTTTGCACTGTTACCCATAGCAGCTGCAACATCTCTTAAGGTACTTACAGAACTTTCTGCCTCATCCCAATCAGAATAAAAATCAATTAAAACAGGTTTATTTACACTAATTAATTCTCCAAACTTTGCCATACTAAATTATTTTAAAGAAAAAACAGAAAAATATTTTTTACTCGCTTTACACAAATATACTAAAATTGAACAATTCTACTGATTATCAAGCCTTTTTCAACTCAATAACTGTAATTTCTGGCCAAATCCCCACTCTACCAGGAAAAGCATGATAACCAAAACCTCTATTTACATTGATGTAACGCCCATATTCTTGATACAAACCTGCCCATTGTTTATATACAAATTGAGAAGGACTAAATCTAAAACCTGGAATTTCGATTCCCATTTGTAAACCATGCGTATGGCCACTAAGGGTTAATTGATAATTAAAATCATCTTTCTTTACTTTTTCTTGCCAGTGACTTGGATCGTGACTCATTAAAATTTTAAAATCTTCTTTTTTAATGTTTGCTGATGCTTTTGCTAAATCGCCAGCTTGATTAAAACCTTTACCCCAATTTTCTACTCCTAAAAGGGCAATTCTTTGCCCATTTTTTTCTAAATATCGATGCTCATCTAACAACAAATCAAAACCAATTTTTTGATGTATTTTCTTTACATCTTCAAAGTTTTTTACTTTATCTTCTGGCGATTTCCAATCCATATAATCACCATAATCATGATTTCCTAAAATAGCATATTTGCCTTCTTTTGCCTGTAATTGTGCAAAAACATCAATCCAATTGTCCATTTCATCAGCTTTATTATTTACAATATCACCTGTAAATAATAACACGTCCGATTTTTGCTCGTTAATTAAATCTACTCCATACTGTATTTTTTCTTTATTCGTAAAACTCCCTGAATGAATATCTGAGATTTGAGTAATCGTATATCCATCAAAAGCTTCTGGTAAATCATCAAAAGAAAGCTGATATTTGATTACTTTATAATTGTACTTTCCTTGAATAATACCATAAATAAAAGACACAAAAGGAATTGCAGCAACCCCCAAAGCCAATTGCGAAATAAACTTTCTTCTACCTGCTAAAGGTTGAGTTTCTGAACTAGAAATTGCAGAAATTGCTTTTACAATCCATCGATATACATCTTCTCCAAAAAGTACCAAAATCACAAATAACTTGGGTATTGAAAAAGTTAGTAAAACACCCAGTGCCATTTGAAACTGTGGTGTTTGCCCTCTACTTCTATCATACGTAAGTATAGTAATCAAAAAGTAAATATAAACTGCAATACTAGCTGCTAAGAAAGAAAATCGTATCCATTTATTTGAGGTGATTGTTTTAAATGCCTGAAATATATAAATCTCTACAACAACTATTAAAACAAGTAAAATAAGAACTGGAATTAACCAACGAGGCATAAGCTAAAGTTTAAAAACAAAGCAAAGGTAAACGTTAAAAAACGAATGATTTTTAACAACTTGTTAAAGTTTTTAGTAGTTTTATGCAGTAATTTAAAATGTTTTACGGCAGTAACTGTTTCTTTTTTTTCTGATAATTGAACGAGTTTATAAAGAGTTTATAAAATTTAATTTAAACTTTAAGTTGCTTATTTGTTTTTTAGCTACCAAAAAGTGTTCATCATTTATGTATAGATACTAAAGGCAGTTTTACTTTACAAAGTGCTTTTGCTGTAGTTATTTTAATAATTTATCTTTTGTTTACAAACAAAACAACTTGTAAGTAAATTAATCCTTCAAAGAAAGTAGGTATTGTAGAAATTGCCTTAATTTTGTGAATCCTAGTAGTATCAATTTATTTTTGTAATTAATGAGCAACTTTTCACACATCAACAAAAGTAATCATCCTAAAATGGTAAATGTTTCTGATAAGAAAATTACCAAAAGAACAGCATTGGCAAAAGCAACAATGTTTTTGGGTGAAACTATTATTTCGAATTTTACAAATGATGAACTTATTACTAAAAAAGGACCTGTTTTTCAAACAGCAATTATTGCAGGAATTCAAGGAGTTAAAAAAACTTCTGAATTGATTCCTATGTGTCATCCTCTTTTGATAAATGGTGTAGCTATTGACATCAATATTATTGATAATGAACACATAGAAGTATTGTGTAAAGTAACCATTACTGGAAAAACTGGAGTTGAAATGGAAGCTTTAACAGGTGCTAATATTGCTTGCTTAACTATTTACGATATGTGCAAAAGTATTAGTCAAAAAATGGTGATTAAAGAAGTAAAACTCTTAGAAAAAACAGGCGGAAAATCGGATATTAAAATCCCATCTTAATCTTCCCAAAGGGAAGAAACTCTATTGTCTCATTTCAAATGAAAAGCAGTAAAAGTGAGAAATCTTTAAATAATTAATTTAAGATTTCTGCATAAAGTTGAAATGACAAAAGTTAGTTTATAGAATTTAAATGTACATGAAAAAACATCAAAAACATACAAATTTAGTTCGAAGAAATAATGAACATTATGCGCCTAACGAAATTGCGATTTTAGGAACAAACTGTAAAATTATTTCAAATCTAGTGTATGCGATTTCGCGTAAATTATCAAACTACAAATTGGCTTATTTTGATGCTTCACATGCAAAAGATGTAGATAACAACACCATCTCTGAATATACTTTTCATCATCAAGGAAATTTACAAATTACAACTTCTGGAAGTATCAATAAATTTCAACAAAGATTGCAATTTGCACAACATGATTTTGTATTTATAAATGGTAATCATTATCAAGCAACAAAACAAATCTTAGTTTTAGACGCAGCTAAAGAAGCGTCTGTTTTAAAAAGATTAGAGCAATTGGGTAACATTCAATTTATCATCAAACTAAAACCAGAAACCCAATATTTTGATTTTTTAGAAGAAAAATATCCGCAGATAAAAAACTTAAAATGCTATACGATTAACGAAATTGATAAAATTTCAAATCACATTAACTACATCATTCAAGAGAAAATTGCACCTGTAAAAGGGCTGGTTTTAGTGGGTGGAAAAAGTACAAGAATGGGAACTGATAAAGCCCAGCTTAATTATTATGGGAAGCCACAGAAAGAAATAGCCAAAGAATTGTTAGAAAACAACAATTTAGAAACTTTTTATTCGGTAAGACCTTTCAACTGCGCTCAAGGTGACAATGGAAAATCTTATATCATTTCGAACGCAGTCGAGAAATCTCAAAACGAAATCCCAGATACATTCTTGCATTTAGGTCCTTTTGGTGGCATTTGTTCTGCCTTTCAAAAAGATCCCAATTCAGCTTGGTTTGTTTTGGCTACAGACCTTCCTTTTGTGAATGACGATTTGATAAAATTAGTATTGCAAAAAAGGAATCCGTCTAAAACAGCAACTGCTATTAAAGGAAAAAGTAAAGAATTTGTAGAACCATTAATTACTATTTATGAGTCAAAAGCGTATCCTATTTTATTGCAATATTTAGCACAAGGATATTCTTGTCCGCGTAAAATGCTTATTAATTCTGATGTAGAAATTGTAGAAATTGATGACGATTTGATACGTAATATCAACACACCTGAGGAATTTGAAATGGCTAAAAATGAGTTAAAAAAAATGTAGTTTGTCCTTTCGACTTTATAGAGAAATCTTAAAAAAGAAAAGATTTTTCGACTACATTGCATTTCGCTCAAAATGACAAATATATCAAAAGTGAAACCAACAAAAAACCAACTTTTTAAACGTCAAATTACTTTATCTGAAATTGGTGAAGAAGGTCAGCAAAAACTTCTAAACGCTTCAGTTTTGGTGGTTGGTTGTGGTGGTTTAGGTAGCCCAATTGCTGTGTATTTGGCTGCAAGTGGCATTGGTAAACTCCATTTGGTTGATTTTGATACTGTTGATATTACCAATTTACACAGACAAGTTTTTTATTGTTTAGACGATGTTGGAAAACCAAAAGCAGAAGTTTTACGTAAATTTATAAAGCGAAGAGCACCTTTTACAGAGGTAAATTACACCAACAAAGCAATTGCCAAAGAAAACGTGTTTGAATTAATAGATAAATTTGACATTGTGGTTGATGGAACAGATTCGCTACCCACAAAATATTTGTTAAATGACGCGTGTGTTCTAAAAAACAAACCTTTGGTATATGGCTCTCTATATAAATTTGATGGTTATGTGGCTGCATTTAATATAAAGCAAGCAGACGGAAGTTACTCATGTAATTTAAGAGATGCTTTTCCAGAAATGGCTACAGATATTCCTAATTGTGAAGAAGCAGGAACCTTAAATGCCATTGTGGGTATCATTGCAACTGCGCAAGTAAATGAAGTTTTAAAATTGGTTGCTGGCATAGGAAAACCATTAACCAACCAGTTGTTAATTTACAATGTGTTGCAAAACACGCAACTAAAAATGAAATTAAAGTCTATTTTTACAAAAGAAAAAATTGCAAAATTGTTTAAAATGCAAACTTATGTTGATGCTGCTTGCGCTAATCAAAATTTGGATTGGCAAATATTACCTCAACAGTTAAAAGAAAAATTGGGCGATAAAAACCTAGAAATTATAGCTGTGTTAAACAATTTAAAATTGCCTTTTAAAGTGCATCAAACCATTCATATTAATAGTTTTGATGCTAAAAAAATTGATATTGACTACGCTAAAACTTATGTAATGGTTTGCCAAAGAGGATTCAATAGTTACAGAGCTACAGAAAAAATGAAAAAACAATATCCAAATTTAAAAGTATTAAATTTAACTGGCGGAATTTCAAGTTATGAATAATCCTTTAGCATTTTACAATCAGCAAAAAACGGATTTAGAGCAACAATCACTGCAGCTTAAAAACAATATTTTCAAACTAGCAGTTTTACGATTTGCGGTATTTTTAATCACCTGCTTTTTTATATATTTTACATTTGGTAATTATCCCACAGTATTTATTATCGCCTTTTTAGGTATTGCAATTTTCTCGTTTTTAGTATCACAACACATCAATCTTAGAAGAAAAAAAACGATTATTGATAAAAAAATTAGCATCAACACCATCGAAATTGAAGTTTTACACCGAAAATTTCATCACTTAGCAACAGGAAATGAATTTGTAAATCCCACCCATTTTTACAGTAATGATATCGATTTGTTTGGCAAAGGTTCGTTTTTTCAATACATCAACAGAACAACTACTATTGATGGTACAAAAGTATTATCTGAATGTTTTTCAGAAAATAAAATTGATGATATTTTCGAAAAACAACAAACTATTAATGAACTCGCAGATAAAGTAAAATGGCGTCAGCATTTTTCTGCTTTGGCAAGTTTGGTATCTGTAAAAAACAAATCTACTGCTATTGTTACTTGGTTTTTGAACTACTCTCCTACTTTACCTAAGTTTTTATCTAAAATACAGTTAGTTTTTTCTGTAGTTTCTTTAATTCTAATAGGACTGATTTCTTTCGGATTACTATCGTTTTCGTTTTTAACAGCTTGGTTTTTTGTGGGACTTTTTATCACAGGTGCGTTCATTAAAAAAACAAGCAAATTATATACTGAAACGGAAAAAGTTAGAGAAACATTTAAGCAATACCATCAACTTTTAAATGAAATTGAAAACGAAAGTTTTACCACAAAAAATTTAGTTAATCAACAGAAAATCATTCAATCTGAAAACAAAAAAGCCTCTACAATTTTTAAGGAGTTTTCTAAAATATTAGATGCTTTTGATAACAGAAACAACATTATTATTGCAGTTTTAGGCAACGGATTGTTGCTTTGGGAATTAAACAATGCTTGTAAAGTTGAAAAATGGATAACCAACTACAAACACACTGTAGAAAAATGGTTTGAAGTAGTTGCTTATTTTGATGCTCAAAACTCTTTGGCGAATTTTAAATTCAATCATCCTAATTTTATTTTTCCTGTAATTTCTAACACTGATAAAATTATACAAGCAACCAATTTAGGACATCCTTTATTAGATCAAAACAAAAGAGTTGACAACGATTTTACTATTGATAATGCACAATTTTTTATTGTTACTGGAGCAAATATGGCTGGCAAAAGCACTTTTTTAAGAACCGTTTCTTTGTCTATTGTTATGGCAAATTGTGGTTTACCTGTTTGCGCAGAACGTTTTCAATATTCGCCAATAAAATTGATAACGAGTATGAGAACTACAGATTCTTTAACAGAAGATGAATCGTACTTCTACTCAGAGCTAAAAAGATTAAAATTTATTGTAGATGAAATTAAGAAAGAAAAATATTTTATCATTTTAGACGAAATTTTAAAGGGAACAAATAGTAAAGACAAGGCAATCGGTTCTAAACAATTTATTGAAAAATTAACCAAATCTAAATCTACTGGAATTATTGCTACGCACGATGTTAGTTTATGCGATTTAGAAAATGAATTTTCTAGCATCAGAAATTACTATTTTGATGCAGAAATCAGTAATAGCGAGTTGCATTTTGACTATACTTTAAAAAACGGAATTTGTAAAAACATGAATGCTTCTTTCTTATTGCTAAAAATGGAGATTGTTTAATTTTTTTTGAGACAAGAGAGAAAAGAATCAAGAGACAAGACTAAATGAACCAACTACTTTACCATCAAGATTGGAATTCCTTCCCTTTGTCAAGGTTAGTATGGGCTTTATTTCCACTCAGTAGTCTCAATTAATTTTAAAACATCTTCTTTTATATAAGCAACAGCTGGTAAAATAGAATCGTAATTAGGTTTTGCATAGAAATACAAAGCCCCTTTTATAAAATGATGTGTACTATCTGTAAGATGAAATTGCAAATGAGAAGCTGCATTACCTGTAATTTCATACAAACTGCCAAAAACGTTATTTTTAGGATTCACAAAATCTTTCGGAATAATTTGCTCTGCTTTTACTGCATGTTTAAACACCAATTTTTCGGCTTCTGTTAACAGTTCTTTTAAATTGTTTTGTACAGGTCTGTAAGTAATATCTATGGATGCTTTTAGATTAGGATATTTTATTTTTAACCAGTTATTTTTATCATCAATAATGGTGGTGTTTTTTAAAACATTAAAAGTATAAGGTCTTTTTACACTTAATTTTTTATAGGTTTTCTTTGGATATTGTAAACTTAAATATGCTTTTGGTTTTGGCAACACATTATCGTTACAAGAAGTGATCAGAAAAAAAAATAGGATAAATAAAAAAAAGGTTTTACACATTTCTGATAGCTTTTACTTGTTTTATGCGTTTTTTATCTAAGGCTTCTATGGTAAACGTGTAATTCTTGAAGTTTATTTTATCGCCCTTTTTAGGAAATTTTCCAGAAACTTCTAGAATAAAACCTGCTAAGGTTTCACTTTCTCCTTTTTCTTCTTCAAAAATAGCTTCGTCTTCATCATCAAAAACACGACAAAAATCTTTTATTGTAGTTTTTCCTTCAAAAATATACGTATTGGCATCTACTTTAGAGTATTGTAAATCGTCATCATCAAATTCATCATTAATATCGCCAACAATTTCTTCAATAACATCTTCTAAAGTAACCAAGCCACTGGTTCCCCCATATTCATCAACCACAATGGCTAAGTGATTTTTACGTGCTCTAAAATCATCTAATAAATCATCTAGCTTTTTGTTTTCTGGCACAAAAAAAGCTTCTCGCAATAAACTTTGCCATTTAAAATTTTTCTTATTTAAATGCGCTAATAAATCTTTAGCATACAAAATACCAATAATATTATCGATGTTTTCTTTGTAAACAGGGTTTCTAGAATATCCATTTTCAAGAATTTTTTGCAACACTACTTCATAACTTTCATCGTCAGACAATGCAAAAATATCTATTCTAGGCTTCATTATTTGTACAGTTTCGGTGTTACCAAAGTTTACAATTCCTTCTAAAATTTTTTGCTCATCTTTTGTGGTTGCTCCTTCTGAAGTTAATTCTAAAGCTTGCGATAAAGTTTCTACCGAAAAACTAGAATTTTTATTGCCTAATTTTTTTTCTATAAATTTTGTGACGAAGATTAATGGCGAGCTAAAAGGTGTTAATAAAATATTTACTGAATTGATAAATTTAGACATTAATTTAGAAAACCGAAGTGCATTTCTAGACGCGTATACTTTTGGCAAAACCTCACCAAATAACAAAATTAAGAAAGTAACTAAAATTACTTCTATTAAAAATCGGATAGAAACTGTAAATAAAAATATGTTAAGTTCGTAATCATAATCGCCAAACAGGGTTTCTGCTAAAGAAGCAAATAATAATACAATTAAAATATTGATAAAATTATTAGTAATTAAAATCGTTGCCAATAATTTTCTAGGTTTGTTTAATAAAGTTACAATAATGTTTTCTTCTTTACCGTCGTTAGAAAGTTCGTTTAAATCTGTTTGTGATAAAGAAAAAAAAGCAACTTCTGTACCAGAAATGAGTGCAGAACAAAACAGTAAGATAAGTAGCGCTAAAATATTGATTGATGTTAAAAAATCAATAGCAGCTAAAAATAGCAATAAAGGTTCAGGATCTGGATCCAAAATAAATAGTTTTTAAATGCTTAATATATCTAGAAATATAATTTATAGATTTTTAAGAACAAAGACGTTGTGTTATTTTTATTTTAAAATGGTAAATCATCATTTTCTTCTTCTACAGCTGGTTTTGGTTGTGCTGCTTGAGGCTGGTTTTGCTGAGGCTGGCTTGAATTTGTATCGTTTCTTTTGTTAGAGAGCATAGTCATTTCATTAACCTGTACTTCAGTTGAGTAACGCTTTACACCATCTTGTTCCCACTGTCGGTTTTTTAATTTCCCCTCTACATACACTTTATCACCTTTGCCTAAATATTTTTCACAAACTTTAGCCAAACCATTTCTTACTACAATGTTATGCCAATCTGTATTGGTAATTTTTTCTCCTGTTTGTTTATTGGTGTAACTCTCTGAGGTAGCAATAGGAAAACGTCCTACACAATTTTGATCATCAAAATAGTGCATTTTTACATCATCACCCAAATTACCAATTAAAATTACTTTGTTTATTGTTCCTGCCATAGCTTAAAATTTATTTGATAATTCATTAGGGTTTTGTTTGGTACTAAACACATCAAGAATTACCACTTTATCAATTTTTCTTTCGTAAATTATTTTATAATTCCATTTTGGAATGAATCTATATTTATTTTCATTAATAATAGGTTCTTTTGAATATTCAAAACGCTCATCACTTAGTGAATCTCCCAAATCTAATAAAGTTTCGAAGACTTTAATTGCATTTTGTGGACTGTCATCAAAAATGTAATCATAAATATTGGTTAATGATTTCATTGCTTCACGCGACTAAACAACATCCATTATCTTTCTAAAACAAATTTTCTAATTTCTTTTGATGAGTATGTTTTCTCACCTTTATCAATATTTTTCCTAATATTATCTAAATGAATTTTATACTCTTTTTGCGTTAAACCTTTTCCCTCAGAAGTATAAATCACAATTCCATTAGACAAACTTTTTTTAAGCTCATCAATTCTCTCTAACATCTGTTCATCTAAATTTTTAATCCATCTAGATAACTCATTCCTTTTTGACTCTACATTCATCACTAAATATTTATGTAAATATAATAAAAACTCAAAAATATCAATCACTTTTTAATGAGGTAATCTTCTAAAAAATTAGCAATTAAAACTGGTACTGGATACTCTTCAATCTTCGACCATTCTATTTCTGCGGATGTCAACTCCTTGGTTTCAACAATCCAGAATTGGGTATTTAAATGTTGATGTGATAATTTATGTACAATCTCTTTTTTATTAAACAACGAAATCGTGGTTTCATCAGGAAATAAATTTTTAAATTCTTCGGATGAAATGAGTTCATCTTTATGAATCAATTTATTACTCTCAATTAATGGAAATTGATACAAACCTTGCCAAATTCCTTTTCCTTTTCTTTCATATAAAATAGTTTTATCATCTTCTGTTTGAATCACTAAATAGTTAAAATAACGTTTTCTTACTTTAGTTTTTTTCTCTTTTACTGGCAGTTTTTCAATGATATTTTTTTGCAGTGCCACACAACTATCGGAAAGCGGACAAAACATACACAATGGTTTTTTGGGTTTACACTGAATAGCGCCAAACTCCATGATTGCTTGGTTGTAAATTGCAGGTTGCTTTTTGTTAATTAAAGATTGCGCTAGCGTTTTAAATTCTTTAATTCCTACTGATGAATTAATTGCAGTTTCAATTCCAAAGTAACGCGATAAAACTCTATACACGTTGCCATCTACAACTGCTGTAAGTTCATTAAACGCAAAAGAGGCAATGGCTGATGCTGTATAATCTCCAACTCCTTTTAATTTTATTATTTCATTATAGGTTGTTGGAAAAACTCCATTTAATTCGTTGGCAATATATTTAGCTGCACCATGCAAATTTCTTGCTCTTGAGTAATAACCTAGCCCTTGCCACATTTTTAAAACCATACTTTCATCTGCTTTTGCAAGGTCAAAAACTGTTGGAAAAGCAGTTGTAAACTTGTTATAATAGTCTAAACCTTGTGCAACTCTGGTTTGTTGCAACATAATTTCTGACAGCCAAATAAAATAGGGGTTATTGGTTTTGCGCCAAGGCAATTCTCGCTTGTTTTGTAAGTACCAGTATATTAAAGTGTTAGAAAATTTCATCGATTAAAAATAGATTTGCAATATTACATCATAAAATTCACATAAATTTAGTTGTTTAAGTTTTTGGAATTGATTAATTATCATATATTTGCATCCGCATTTTTGAAACTTAATTAATAAAAATATAGTAAAATTAGAGACATGACGAAAGCAGATATCGTATCAAAAATTTCAGACAAATCAGGAATTGAAAAAACTGATGTTTTAGCAACAGTTGAAGCATTTATGACTGAAGTTAAAGATGCATTAGAAAATGGCGACAATGTTTATTTAAGAGGTTTTGGTAGTTTTATTATTAAAACTAGAGCAGAAAAAACAGGTAGAAATATTTCTAAAAATACAACTATTAAAATTCCTGCACACAACATTCCTGCTTTTAAACCAGCCAAAACCTTTACTGAAGGAGTAAAAAATAAAGTAGCTGTTAAATAACAAAATACTAATCGAAACCCATAAAACGGTTTTAAAAACACACGACGATTATGCCAAGTGGTAAAAAAAGAAAGAGAGCAAAAATCTCTACACACAAAAGAAAAAAAAGAGCTAGAGCAAATAGACACAAGAAAAAGTAAGCATAAGCTTACTTTTTCGTTTATAGTTTAGCGAAAGCATTAAAAGTTCATTGACATCGAGGTTACACATACCTCAAATGGTATTATAAATACCTGACAATATTAATCCATCTGTGCAACAATGCGCAGTGTTAAAACCAGTTCAGCATGAAAACAGAATTGATCATTCGTTCAAATTCATCTGATATTGATTTTGCCTTATTAAGAGATGGAAAACTTATTGAATTAAATAATGAAACAACTGATAATAAATTTTCTGTAGGCGATATTTTTTTGGCCAAAATAGGAAAAGTATTAACAGGCTTAAACGCATCGTTTGTAAATGTTGGTTACCCAAAAGATGGGTTTTTGCATTATCACGATTTAGGCGCGCAAGTAAACTCATTAAATTCGTTCATTAAGAAAGTAAGCACAGGTAAGTATAAAGAGTTCACTTTAAAGAATTTCCGCAAGGAAGAAGACATTAACAAAGACGGTAGTATTAAAGATGTACTAAAAACAGGACAAAACCTGTTGGTACAAATTGTAAAAGAACCTATTTCTACAAAAGGCCCCAGATTAAGCTCTGAGCTTTCTATAGCTGGTAGATTTTTGGTTTTAGTTCCTTTTTCTAACAGAGTTTCTGTATCTCAAAAAATTGCAGACCCAAAAGAAAAAGAACGTTTAAAAAGATTAGCAAAAAGCATTAAACCCAAAGGGTTTGGTGTTATTTTAAGAACTGTTGCAGAAGGTAAAAAAGTTGCAGAACTTGATAAAGATTTGCAAAACTCATTAGAACGTTGGAAAACAATGTGTAAAAGAATACCTAACACAAATACACCAACAAAAATTTTAAGCGAGTTAAACAGAGCATCTTCTATTTTAAGAGATGTAATGAATGAAAGCTTTACTAATATTGTAACAAATGATGAAACGTTGAAAGTAGAAATCAAAGAGTATCTGCAAGAAATTTATCCTGAAAAGGAAAAAATTGTAAAATTACATAGATCGCAAACTCCTATTTTTGAAAAATACGGAATAGAACGTCAAATTAAAACATCATTTGGAAAAACAGTTTCTATGAGCAAAGGTGCCTATTTGGTAATAGAGCATACAGAAGCTTTACACGTTATTGATGTAAATAGCGGAAACCGTTCTAATAAAGCTGGTTCTCAAGAAGATACTGCATTAGAAGTTAATTTAATTTCGGCTACAGAAATTGCTCGTCAATTGCAATTACGTGATATGGGAGGAATTATTGTTGTTGATTTTATTGACATGCATAAGGCTGAAAACCGAAATAAGTTATATCAGCATTTGAAAGAACAAATGGCTTTAGATAGAACAAAACACAAAATTTTACCTCCAAGTAAATTTGGGTTAGTGCAAATTACAAGACAAAGGGTTAGACCTGAGTTGAGTATAAAAACTACCGAGCCAAATCCAAATAAAGACGGACAAGTAGAAGCTCCTATTGTTTTGTTAGATAAAATTGAAGCTGATTTAGAGAAATACATCTCTAAATTAGAGAGCAGCAAATCAACCAATAAAAAGATACAATTACATATACATCCTTTTATAGCTGCCTATTTAACAAAAGGAGTAAATTCAAAACGCTTTAAGTGGTACTTAAAGTACAAAAAGTGGATAACAATTATACCTAGAGATGCTTACACCTATTTATATTATAGATTTACAACTGTAAAAGAAAATTAATCTATACTTAATAAAGGCAATAATTTTTTATCAAAAAACCCTGTAATTAAAAATTACAGGGTTTTGTGTTTTATATACTTTCCTTTCTTTCTCTTAGCTAGCTTTTTACAAATGAAATACACTTAATTAGATACTAGAGTAGACTCTCTAATGATTAGATTTGTATTGATCTCAATAGTTTTGCTTGATAAATGTTCTTTTGGTTCTTCTATTTCTTTGATGAGGTATTTTACGGCCATTTCTCCAATTCTATTTCCTGGCTGATCTATAGTAGTGAGTCCAGGTTCAACAATTGTAGAACTTAAAGAGTTGCTAAAACCAATAACGGCTACCTCTTCAGGAATTTTAAAGTTAAACTTTTTTAAGGTTTGTAGTGCGCCAATTGCAGCTGCATCAGTAATAGAAAAAATAGCATCTGGCTTTTCTTTTAGCGTAATTAATTGGCTAGTTAATCTTCTGCCTTTTTTTAAAGAAATATCATGTGTACTTAAAATTAACTTTTCATCTACAGGAATATGGTTTGTTTTTAAAGCTCTTAAATACCCTTGAAAACGCTTTTCAGAATTGTAAGATTGTTCAAATTCTTTAAGAATTGCAATTCTTTTTTTTCCGATATTAATGAGGTGTTCTACAGCATTAAAAGCGGCTTCTTCTCCATTAATTATAATTTGGGTGCAAGGAACTTTACTAGAAACTTTATCGAACAGAATTAATGGTTTTTGATGCAATGCATATAAAATGGGTTCTATATCTACAGTGTGTTTAGTCAAAGACATTAAAATACCATCTACACCAAACTGAAGCATAGTTTGCAGCATTTCTTTTTCTTTTTTTACATCATTATTAGATTCAGAAATAATAACCCTGTACCCTTTCATTTCAGCTTGTAATAATATTTCTTTTAAAATTGTTGATGTAAAATAAGATAGAATATTGGGTACAATTACACCAATAATATTAGTTCTGTGTTGCCTAAATCCTTTTGCAAAAATATTAGGCATATAGTTTAATTTCTTTGCTAAGTTTTTTACTTTTTTAGAAGTTTCTTCGCTAATATCTGGATGATTATTTAACGCTCTAGAAACTGTAGATGTAGAAACGTCAAGCAGTTGTGCAATTTTTTTTAGAGTGGTAACTTCTTTTTTCATGAAAATTAGAATTAATTTCATAAAAGTAAATAAAACAAACGTTCCCGCAAACGTTTGCGTTATTTTTTCGTAATAAAATGACAAATAAACAATGTATTTGTCAATAAATTTACTTCATAATTAACTAAATCATAAAAAATGAAAAAAATATTACTAACATTAATTTGCATTGTAGGCTTTTCTGCAACTTATGGGCAAACAGTAGTGAAAGGAACTGTAAAAGACACTTCTGGTAACCCAATACCAAGTGCAAGTGTTCTAATTAAAGGGACAACTTCTGGTGGATCTTCTGATTTTGACGGAAATTTTAATTTTACAACCACAAGCACTGGTTCACAAACTATACAAGTATCCTACATAGGATATAAAACCTTTGAAAAAGCGATTAATTTAACGGGTTCATCTTTAACTATAAACGTTGTTTTAGAAGAAGGTGGTGCTCAATTAGACGAAGTAGTTTTAACAGCATCAGCAACTTTTAGATCTCAAAAAGAAACGCCAATGTCTATCAGTTCTGTAAAACAAAAAGAAATTACCAAACTTTCTGCGAATTCGCAGGCAGATATCATTAGAAGTATTCCAGGTATTACTGCAGAAGGTGGTGGAGGTGAAACAGCATCTAACGTTTTTGTAAGAGGTTTACCTTCTGGTGGCCAGTATGTGTTTAATCCTTTACAATATGATGGAATGCCGTTAATGAGTACTTTCGGATTAAACTCTTCTGCACACGATGTGTATGCAAGACCAGATGTTGGTTTTAAAGGAGTTGAATTTGTAAGGGGTGGAGCTGCTGTTTTATATGGTGCTGGTTCTGTTGCAGGTATTATTAACTACACAAGTAAAACAGGTGATTCTAATGATGAAAACCTAATAAATGTGGAATGGGCAGATAAAGGTAGATTAAAAACAGATTTTTATACAGGAGGTAAATTAGGTGGCGAAGATTCTAATACTTATTACGCTTTTACAGGTTTTGTAAGAAAAGATGATGGGCCAATAGAAACAGGAATGCCAACAAAAGGGGTGCAGTTTAGAGCTAACATTAAAAAGAAGTTTGAAAATGGTTCTTTTACCATTCACGGACAATTGATTAATGATAATGCACAATTCTTTATGCCTTTACCTTTAGATGGTAACAGAAATAGAATTGCTGGTAATGATGGCGAAGCTGTTTCTCAATTATTATCGGGTCAGTTAGCAAATACTTCTTTTTTAACTGCTGGTGGTGCTTACGAAAGTCCGATTGAAGATGGAGTTTTTACTCAGGGTGGATATGTAATGGGTGATTTTAACTATAATTTTGCTGATGATTTAAAATTTAAATCAAAAGTAAAATACGCAAACTATAAGCACAATTTTGCATTGTATATTGGTGGAAATGGAACTTATAACAATCCATTAACTTTAGGAGATTACATCAACAATGTGGCTCCAGGAAATTTAGGATATGATGCTCAATATCAAGGAGGAATAGGTACAATAAATTCAAATGATTTAGTTGTAGAAAACTTACACGTAGATCGTTTAAGACCTATGACAGATTATTCTGGTGAAGCATCTTTAACAAAAACAATAGAAACAGACGCAGGGAGTCATAATATTACTGCAGGTGTTTATTTAGCAAGAACAGAAGCAGAAGATGTAAATTATCAATATAGAGTTTTATCAGAATTTAACAATAATCCACGTTTGGTAAATTTAAGTTTTGTAGATGCAAGTGGTAATAATGTAACGTATTCTGAAGGTGGTTTGTACAACAGAATTGGTATGACATCTAACAATTTTTTATCGCAAACTAAAACTGCATTTTATTTAACAGATGAAATGGTTTTTGACAAATGGCGTTTTGATGCTGGTATAAGAATAGAAAGTACAAAAGGTACTTTTAGCAAAGGTAATGTGGTAAGTAATACAGTGTACGATGATGCAAATCTATCATCAGATTTAGCAAATGTACAATTTGCAGATGGTAGTTTTGTTAGAGCAGATGTAGAAGCTTCTGATTGGGCAATCTCTTTAGCTGCATTACATAATTTAACAGATAATGTAAATTTATATGCTAACTTTTCTAGAGGATTTTTCTTTCCGCAAATAAGAGGTTTTGCACCAGTTGCTGGGATACCAAATACCAACTACGATTCAGAAAAAATTACGCAATTTGAGATTGGTGCTAAATTAGGTACAGAAAAATTATCAGGTTCTTTAGCAGCTTATTATGTGAGTTTAAAAGACAGAATTAAAATTACACAAGGTTTTGTAAGTGGAGCTTTAGTAGATTTAACAAGATCAGAACAAAGTACAGCTACTTTAGGTTTAGAGGCAAATTGGTCTTATAAATTATCGAATAATTTAGATTTTAGAGGTACAGCAACGTATCAAGATCATGAAATTACCAAAAATACAGATGAAGATTTGGTAAATGGAGGATCATCTGAAGTAAATGTAGGAAATGAATTGGCAAGACAACCGAACTTTTTAACAAGCTTAGGTTTGCATTATGACAATAGTAATTTCGATGGTCAGTTTACCTTAAATCATACAGGAAGTAAATTTACAGCAGATAACAATAATGTAGAGTTAGAGGCTATAAATATCTTTAGAATAGGAGCAGGTTATACATTTCAATTAAATAAAGCAGAAGAACGTAATGAAAACTTAAGAATTGGTTTTTCTGTATTTAATTTATTCGACGACTCTGGAGTTACAGAAGGAGATCCAAGAAATGTAAATCAAGCAGGAGATGCAGAGTTTTTCTTTGGTAGACCAATTTTACCAAGAAGAATGTTTTTAACGGCAACTTTCAATTTTTAGTTCCCCAGTTTCTTTAATAATTATCAGATTTCTCACTACTTGATGTAGGTATTAAGTAGTGAGATTTTTAATCTTAATATATATTAAAAAAATTGCAAATTTTATAAAAAGAAGTTCATTACAATCCCAATCAATTTTTAATTAATAGTAGTTTATTATTTATAGTTTTCTCACTACTTAATGTAGTATTAAGTAGTGAGTTTTAATTCAAAAAATTCAAATCAATACAATTTAGAGAATGAAAGATTTACAAGAAAAAGCAATAGAAATTTTAAATAACAACTGGAAAGGGAATTTTAGTATTCCTTGTGCCAATTTATATCCTTTTCAGTGGAAATGGGATTCTGGTTTTATTGCCATTGGTTTTGCACACTTTAACATGCAAAATGCAGAAAAAGAAATAGAAACGTTGTTAGATGCTCAATGGGAAAACGGATTTATTCCGCACATTGTGTTTCATACAGAAAACGATAGTTATTTTCCAGGAGCCAGTTTTCATAGATCAGATTTGCATCCTTTGGCATCAAAAAAATACAAATCTACAGGTATGACACAGCCACCTGTAACTGGTTTTGTGCTAGAAGAAATGTATAAAATTAGTAAGGATAAATCGCAAACGCTAAAGTATTTAGAAACTGTAATTGATAAAGTGTATTTTAATCACGAATATTTTTACAATCACAGAGATCCAAAAAGTGAAGGTTTAGTTTATATTTATCATAACTGGGAATCTGGTACAGACAATTCTCCTATTTGGGATGATATTTGGGCAACAATGAATCCGCCAAACTATACTTTTGAAAGAAGAGATACAACACACGTAGATGCATCAGAAAGACCATCAAAAAGAGAATACGATCATTATTTACACATTATAGAAATTGCAAAAGAGCATCATTATAGTGATGAAAAAATAGCAGAATTATCGCCGTTTTTAGTGCAAGATCCGTTGTTTAATGCAATGTTGATAAAATCGAACGAAAGTTTAATTCAATTGTATCAAGAAATTGGAGGTAATGCTGATAAAATTGATCAACTAAAAAAATGGCAAGCACAAAGTATAAAATCATTTAACGAAAAATTATATGATGACGAATTAGGAGCTTACATTCATTACGATTTAAGAAACGAAAAGCCTTTAAGATATTTATCATCATCGTCTTTTGCGCCATTATTTGCCAATATTCCATCGCAACAAAGAGCAGATAAAATGGTAAAAGTGATGTTGGAAAAATTTGGTGGAGAACATCAATATTTATGTGCTTCTTTCGATCCTGATAGCGATCGTTTTAATCCTAAAAAATATTGGAGAGGTCCTGTTTGGATTAACCTAAATTGGATGCTTTTCTACGGATTAAAAAATTACGGTTACAATGCTATTTCAGAACGAGTAAAACAAGATTCAATAGATTTAGTTGCTAAAAATGGATTTTACGAATATTTCGATTCTAGAAAAGAAATGCATACTGATGGTAAAGCTGGTTATGGTGGAGGAGATTTTTCGTGGAGTGCAGCTTTACTGTTAGATATGTTAAATAATTAAATTATACTTTTAACAATGCACAAAATATAGAATAATGAATTATATAGATTACATAATTATTGTAGTTTACCTATTAGGTTTTTTAGGAATAGGTTACTTTTTTAAAGAGAACAAAAATTCTAAAGATTACTTTTTAGGAGGGCAATCTATGGGTTGGTTTCCATTGAGTTTATCAACCATGGCAACTCAACTTTCTGCCATTAGTTTTATTTCTGCACCTGCTTTTGTAGGATTAAAAGAAGGTGGAGGTTTGCAATGGTTAACCTACGAATTTGGTGTGCCTTTGGCAATGGCATTTCTGTTAATTGCAATAATTCCTACTTTATATAATTCTGGTATTGTAAGTGTTTACGAGTATTTAGAAAAGCGTTTCGATGCTTCATCTAGATTGTTAATCAGTTTTGTTTTTCAAATTAGTAGATCTGTTGCAACAGGAGTTATGGTGTACACAATGGCTTTAATTTTACAAGCAACAGTGGGTATCGACTTTTGGATTTCAGTATTAATCATCGGAATTATTACCATGATTTATTCTTTTCAAGGAGGAATGAAAGCTGTTATTTGGGGAGATGTTATACAAATGTGTATTCTCTTTTTTGGTATTGTAGTTTGTTTAATTTACGGAATTAGCGAACTTGGTGGTTTCGAAAACTTTTTAACTAATGTAGATAAAGAAAGGTTAACTGCTGTAGATTTTTCTAAATGGGGTTTTAATAATGCTGATAAAAATGATGAGTTTGGTTTTTGGCCAATGGTAATTGGAGGTTTCTTTTTGTACGCTTCTTATTATGGAACAGACCAAACACAATCGCAAAGATTATTATCTGCCAAAGGCATGCCAACCATTAAAAAATTATTGTTAGCCAATGGTTTATTGCGTTTTCCTATTACACTAACTTATTGTGTTATGGGTTTGGTTTTAGGAACTTTATTGTTGCAAGATGCAAGTTTTCAATCTTTAATGGATAGCGTTTATCAAACAAATATTGGAAGTTTAGAAGGCAAAAAAGCAGATTTAATGGTGCCTGTTTTTATCATTAAATATTTACCAAATGGTATTATTGGTATTTTAATTGTGGCTATAATGTCTGCTGCAATGTCATCATTAAGTTCTACAGTAAATTCGTTATCCGCAGTTTCTTTAGAAGATTTTATCAAAAGATTTAAACCTAATATTTCCGACAAACAATATGTATCTTATTCTAGATTATTATCTGTTTTCTGGGGATTAGTTTGTCTGTTTTTTGCATTTTTTGCAGGGAGTGTAGAAGGTACTGTAATTGAGGTGATTAATAAAATAAGTTCTATTTTTTACGGCCCAATTTTAGCCGCTTTTATCTTGGCAATTTTAACAAAAAGAACCCACGCTTTAGGTGCCAATATTGGTATAATTGCAGGTGTAGCTTTTAACATGTATTTATGGTTGTATGTACCTAATGTGTTTTGGTTTTGGTGGAACGCAATTGGCTGTTTGGTAACTATGTTTGTAGCTTATACAGTAAGTTTGGTAATAAAAAGAGAAGCTAGAGAAGGTTTAGAAGTTGTTTTTTATAAAGGAGGTAAAAAAGAAGTTGTATTATTATTAGGTTACTTTATCATCATTGTAATTTTAGCAATGTTTTTAGTTAATTTTCTAAGTTAAAAATTAAGTTTTGAAAATTGTTATAGCACCAGATAAATTTAAAAATTCGCTTACAGGTTTAGACTTTTGCGAAATTGTAAAAAAAGAAATTCTAGCAAAAAATTCTAATATAGAGGTTGTTCAACTTCCGCTTGCAGATGGTGGAGATGGCACAATTGAGGTTGTCAACTTCTATTTACAAGGAAAAGTAGTTGAGATTACTGTAAACAATCCTTTTTTTAAACCAGTTAAAGCTTCGTATTTATATTCAGAAAATTCTAAAACTGCGTTTATAGAAATGGCTGAGGCTTCTGGTGTAAAATTATTAGATAAAACTGAATTCGATTGTATAAATGCCACCACTTTTGGAACTGGAGAAATGATTGCTAATGCCATACATAAAGGTGCACAAACAATTATTTTAGGTATTGGAGGTAGTGCAACTAACGATTGTGGAATAGGAATGGCTGCTGCTTTAGGGTATCAATTTTTAGATGAAAATAATAATATAGTAAAGCCAATTGGTGCAAATTTATCGAAAATTAAATCGATAAATGCTTCAGAAATTCATCAAGGAATAAGCCATGTAGATTTTAAAATTGCTTGCGATGTTACCAATCCTTTATATGGCAAAAACGGAGCTGCTTATGTGTATGGAGCGCAAAAAGGAGCATCAGAAAAAGAAATTATTTTACTAAATAAAGGGTTAGAAGATTTTGCTAAAATTTTAAACGATGTTTTTACAATCGATGTTCAGTCTGTAAAAGGAGCTGGTGCAGCTGGTGGAATGGGAATTGCTTCTAAATTATTTTTAAACGGATCTTTAGAACCAGGAATTCAATTGGTAAAAAACCTGGCTAATTTTGATGAAAAAATTAAAAATACAGATTGGATTATTACTGGAGAAGGTAAATTAGACAGCCAAACTTTGTCTGGCAAAACCATACAAGGTGTTTTAGAATCTGCCAAAAAACAACAGATAAACGTGGCTGCTTTTTGTGGTAAAATAGAAATGAATAAAAAAGAATTAGATAGTATTGGAATTTTGTATGCGGATGATATTATGAGTGCTGCCAAAGATTTTAATGATGCAATGAAAAACACTACAAAATATTTAAAAACAATAACTAAAAGATTTGTTAGAGATGTGATGTTATTTTCTAAATCCAAGGATCATCGTTAACCTCTAATTGCTTCTGACTTGTAAAAGTTGGTTTTTTTTGACCTCCTGCTTCACCAATTTTTAAACAAGAAAACAACAAAAAACAGATTTCTATATCTTTTGCATCCAATAACAATAATTTTATACTTTCTGGGGAGTTTTTATCGGAATAAGACTCGTCTATTTCTGCAATTTTAACATCATTTTTATATATAGATAATTTCTTCTTATAATGAATTTTTATCTCATAATGAATCTGATTTACATCCACAGCATAAATTGTTTTTCTATTATTCTGAGAGATTAAATCGGGTAATGTACCTTCATTTTTTTGGATGTGATACACCATTTTCCATCTCCAGAATTGAAACTGCTTGATTATTTTGTAGATGAGTTTTTGGTTCGCGTCAAAAATTTCACAACCCAATTTTCCAAAATCCATATACCACTCAGCAACATAAATGTTATCTGCTGTAGAAAATAATTCTAATTTATTGTTAGTGTGTTGTATCGAAAAAGAAGTTAACTCCATTAAGCAAATATTTACAATTTCTTTACAAAGATATATATTGTGTTAATGATAATCACTTATATCTTAGAAAATAACAATAATATTTCAAAATCATTCCATAATTTAAAATTCTTGGTTTTGCTTTTCTAAAAACTTTAACACCAAGTCTGGAAAATCGGTAAATACACCATCAACCTTAGCATCAATTAAAAGAGTGTGTACCATTTTTTCAAATGATGCAAATTCCCCTAAAGCATCTGCTCTAAAGGTATAAGGATGCACTTTTAAACCCAATTGATGCGCCTCAGCAACCAAATCTGTAAACTGCCATTTTCCTTCAACTTTTTTATCTAAAATTTGTGTGTACCAAGGGCCAATTCCGTCTGCATAAGTTGCAAAAAAACCAAGTTGTTTTGTTTCTTCAGGAAACTCTATCAATTGCACTAAAAATAATTCAGATTTTAATTCTTTTCTAATTCTTTGCAATTCTTTAGCATCAAAACACTGTAAAATACAATTGTCTTTTTTACTGTAATATCCATAATCAGATAAAATTTTTAGCACAATTTCAGAAATTTTTTTCCCTTCTTTTTGATGAAATTCTGGCGCTTTAATTTCTGGATAAATTCCAATATTTTTTCCTGTAGATGCATTTAACCCTTGAATCAATTCAATTTCTTCTTGTAAAGAATGTAATCTAAAACTAGCTTTCCATTTCGGAAAACGGTTTTTATAAACTTGTTGTCCTGTTTTTGGATTAAAACGTTCGGTAACTTTTAATGTTTGTAGTTCATCAAATGTAAAATCAATTACATAATAACGATTGTCTTTTCGTTTTCTTTCACTGAATTTTAATGCCACATCTGTAACATCATCCAAGTAAATATCATGAATAACCATAGGCACATCATCTTTACTTAAAACCACATCTTGTTCAATAAAATCAACATTCATGGCATGTGCCATTGCTTTTGCAGCTAAAGTATGTTCAGGTAAATATCCAGAAGCACCTCTGTGAGCAATTACTATCTTTCTATCCATTTTAGATTCTTTATTAGGTGTAATACTGCAACCAAATAAGCATATGATACTTAAAAATGGTAAAATTATTGCTTTGGCAGTCATATTGAAAAGTTTAATTTATGAAATTGATTTCAAATTGTATTTAAAGATATAACTTTTGTAATTTTGTAACATGAAGTTAGCGTTAAAAATAATGTTCGGAATTTTTATTCTTTGGATGATTACAGGAGCTTTTCTAGTAAACACCGAACACGAAAAAGCCCAAATTGTAATGGGTTTAGGGGTTTTATTTCTGTCTTTTATATTTATGCCTTTGTTTATTTACTACAGATACAAAGATGGCAAATACAAAAAATACATATTAAATGATGAGAAGATTTTAGCTGCCTTTAAAAAGCAGGATGATAATTAGGCTTTCTTTTTTAAAAAAGCGTATACAGGAAAATGATCTGAAAAACCACCTTGATACCATTTACCAATATAGGTTCTAAAAGGGCTACCTTTAAATTTGCCGCTATAAATTTTCATCCAATCTTTATTAAAAACCTCTGCGTGTTTCAAGTAAAACTTACCTGATTCTTTGTCTAAAAAGTTTTTAGAAAAAATAATTTGATCGAACAAATTCCAATTTCCATTATAAGTAAGCGTTCCGCTTTTGTCTTTATCCAATAAACTTTTCATCGGATTATAAAAATCATCTTGAACCAAATATTTCGCTACGCTTTTGCTTGTAGGATCATCATTAAAATCGCCCATAATAATAATTTTCGGGCTCATTTCTTTGGTATGAATATCATCTATAATAGCTCGTACCGTTTTTGCAGCTATAATTCTTTTATGTGCAGTTTCTGCGGCTCCTTCTCTTCTAGAAGACCAATGATTTACTAAAATATGAATTAACTCTCCATATAAATTTCCGCTAACTTTTAAAATATCTCTAGTATAATCTCTTTCTCCGATTTCGGTTTCTAGAAAAACAGGATAGGTTTCAGATTCAATAAACTCAAATGCAATTTTATTGTATAACAAAGCCACATCAATTCCTCTTTCATCTGGTGAATTATGGTGTACAAATTCATAATGGTGTTTTCTTAAATGCTCAGCATTTACCAAATCTGCCACTACTTTTGCGTTTTCTACTTCTACCAAACCAACAATTGCAGGTGGATATTTAGATGCATTTAAACCCAATTGAGAAATTACTGAACCTAATTTTTTTATTTTATTACGATAACGTTTGTAGGTCCACTTTTTTTTACCCTCTGGTGTAAAATCATCATCATCAGTTTTTGGATCATCTATGGTATCAAATAAATTTTCTACATTATAAAAAGCAACAGTAATGTTATTTTTTCTCTGTTGATGAGATACTTTTAATGGAAACATAAAATAATCTTTTTGGTAAACGTAAGTAATTAGAAAAAAACAGATAATAACTGTATCATCTTGTTTTATTAACGTTATTATAACGTATAATAATTACAAAATTCTTAAATTTGCACCATATTATTAATGATATAAAAAAATAAATCGCACTAAAATACATAATCTATGAAAAACAACAAGTAAAAGCATTAAAAATTTGAATTAATTAGTTAAAGCCTCAATATATATTGAGGCTTTTTCTTTGCTAAAAAACAAACTTTTTCATTAAGTTAGAAACACTTTTTATAGTGCGCTTAATATTAATTTAATGCTAACTTTTGTAGTGTTTTTAACAACTTACTGTATTTGTATTTTATTTTTTTGACACATTCTATCTTTCGTTATAAAATCATTATAAATTTAATAACTATTAACACTTTATTGGTAGTATAAATATAATGTTAAGTAATAAAAAACACCCCAAAAACTAACCAATAGCACACATTTATATAACGTTTATTTTCTTTTTTAAAATTAGTCTTCAATTAAATTTACAGTATTATTTAATCATATTAAAATTTAAAAAAATGAAAAAGCTTTCCATCTTATTGTTAATCACTTTAATGACAACATTTACAACATTTTCTAACAACAACCGCTCAATTAGAGACGAAGTTAGTAACAAATTAAGAACAAAAATTATAACACTACTAGGCAACTATCAAAATGTTTTAGATACGCAAACAGAAAAAGCAGCCGTTAAATTTATGATTAATAGAAAAGGAGAAATTATTGTTCTTTCTGTAGATACAAAACAAGAAAACATTTCAAATTTTATAAAAAATAAACTAAATTACAAAGCGGCTAACATTAAAAATGTAAAATACTTTGCAACTTACACACTACCTATAAAATTTGTAAAAAACTAGTTTATATTGTCATAAACTTATTTTGAATTCGTTTGATAAAGCCTCCTTTTGTGAGGCTTTTTCAGTTCTCTTAAATTCTTCATTACAAAATGATAAATTTTTGTTAAATACAGGTTTTACTTTCTTTTACAATAGTATTACTTTTATATTTGCATAAGGTAGTATTAAAGTAATTTTTCAAGTTTTAGTTTATTATTTTTTGTTCTTTTTCTTTAGAAAAATAAATTTACATAAGCTTGTTTACTATTTCATTAAAGTTAGTTTGGTTGATTGATAAAGTTGGCATTAAAAATTCATTTTTTTGATGTCAACTTTTCTATTTTTTAGTTCAAAATAGTTCGTACTTTTGTAATCTATGATAGATGCAAAAGAAGCCATTTCTGAAAAAGCCGTTTTAATCGGTGTAATTACACAACAACAAGATGAAGCAAAATCTGAAGAATATTTAGATGAGTTAGAGTTTTTAACATCTACTGCTGGTGGAGTTGCTGTAAAACGTTTTGTTCAAAAGTTAGATAAACCAAATCCAAAGACTTTTTTAGGCGCTGGTAAGCTAGAAGATGTAAGAGATTATATTCACTCAAATCATATTGGTACTGCCATTTTTGATGATGAGCTCTCCCCTGCTCAATTACGTAATATTGAGAAAATTTTAGATTGCAAAATTTTAGACAGAACCAATTTAATCTTAGATATTTTTGCGCAAAGAGCACAAACTAGTTCTGCAAAAACACAAGTAGAATTGGCGCAACACGAATATTTATTACCACGTTTAACGCGTCTTTGGACTCACCTTGACAAACAAAAAGGGGGAATTGGAATGCGTGGACCTGGAGAAACCGAAATTGAAACAGACAGACGTATTATTCGCGATAAAATTACTTTATTAAAAAAACGTCTCAAAACTATCGATAAACAAATGGCGGTTCAGAGAAAGAACCGTGGTAAAATGGTAAGAGTAGCTTTGGTGGGTTACACCAATGTTGGTAAATCGACCTTAATGAATGTAATTAGCAAAAGCGAGGTTTTTGCAGAAAATAAGCTTTTCGCAACTTTAGATACTACTGTGCGTAAAGTGGTTATTAAAAACATTCCGTTTTTAATGACAGATACTGTTGGGTTTATCAGAAAATTACCAACGCAATTGGTAGAATCTTTTAAATCTACCTTAGATGAAGTTCGCGAAGCTGATTTGTTATTGCACGTTGTTGATATTTCTCACCCCAATTTCGAAGATCACATAGCCTCTGTAAATACCATTTTAGATGATATCAATTGTGTAGACAAACCCACTGTAATGGTTTTTAATAAAATTGATGCTTATCAATACGAAACCATTGATGAAGACGATTTAGAGACCGAAAAAACTAAAGAACATTATACCTTACAAGATTGGGAAAAAACTTGGATGAATAAAGAAAATGTTGAGGCTATTTTTATATCTGCCTTAAACAAACAAAATCTAGAGGATTTTAAAGAAAAAACCTATGAAGAGGTAAAGAAAATTCACATTCAACGTTTTCCTTACAACGATTTTTTATACTATGAGTATAAAGAAGAGTAATCGTTAATCAGAATATTTTTTTCTTAACCTCAACCCTCTATACAGTTTAAAAGAACAAGGAAAAGAACGTGTAATTATTTAATAGCAATACTGTTATTAGAGCGTTTAACAGTTCTAAAAAAAAGTAATTTTATCACCAATAAGCAGCTTCATCAACTTATAAAGTTATTATTTTTTAACAAATTATTGTTCAACTATTTTCAAATCAGTTCGTAAAAAAATCAAAACAGCAAAAATAAATACTCTTGTTTTATAATTTTGATGAGAATCTAATATGAACTTAAAAAAACAAGAGATGAGAGTGCAACCGTATTTAACGTTTAACGGAAACTGTAACGAAGCTTTAAACTTTTACAGCGAACTATTTAATGCCGAGGTAAAAAACAAACAAACATACCATGATAAAAAAATAGATGTTCCATTATCCCACAGAAAAAAATTACAACATGCAGAGTTAAAGGGAAAAGGAATTCATTTAATGGCTTATGATGCTTCTCCAGACACTCCTTTAAACGCAGGTAACAATATTAGCATTAGCGTAGATTTAAATGATAATGAAGAGGCAGAAGATGTTTTTAATAATCTTTCTAAAGAAGGAATAACACATCACGAATTTAAAGAAAGAGAATGGGGTTATTATGGAAGATGTACAGACAAATACGGAATTAGTTGGATGGTAAACTGTAATTGTTAAAAAGAACATAAAATTAAAAACAATGGATTGTGGTTACACAATCCATTGCTTATCTTTAGGAAAAACTAACATTTGAAACTCGTAAAATTTACCAAAAAAGGTATTTATTGTATTCCAGGGAAATTCTATTTAGACCCCTGGTATGCTGTTGATTATGCCGTAATTTCTCACGGACACGCAGATCACGCAAGATGGGGAAATACGCATTATTTATGTCATAACGATTCTAAGGCAATTTTACAACACAGAATTGGTCAAGATATTTCTATTGAAAGTTTAGGCTATAATCAACCTAAACAAATAAACGGCGTAAAAGTGAGTTTTTTTCCTGCAGGCCATATTATTGGTTCAGCACAAATTAAGTTAGAATATAAGGGTTATGTAGTTGTTTTTTCTGGTGATTATAAAATGCAGCCAGATTTTCTTACTACGCCTTTTGAGCCTGTAAAATGCCACGAATTCATTACAGAAAGCACCTTTGGTTTGCCAATTTACAAATGGAAATCTGAAATGGCATTGCAAACCGAAATCCAAAATTGGGTGCTACAAAATCAACAAAATAATAGAACTAGTGTTTTTTTAGGATATAGTTTAGGAAAAGCACAAAGAGTAATGAAACTACTTGAAAGAGTTTCCGATATTTATGTACATTCAGCAATTCATAATTTAAATGAAGCCATTGAAAACTCAGGAATAGCATTACCAAAATCAACCTTAATTACTGCAGATTTCAAGAAAGTTGATGTTCAAAATAAAATTGTCATCTTACCTCCTGCTCTATTAGGCTCTAAACTATTAAAACGTATTCCAAATGCAGCCACAGCAATTTGTTCGGGTTGGATGCATATTCGTGGTAACCGAAGATGGAAAGGTGTTGACGCTGGTTTTGCTGTAAGTGATCACGCTGATTGGGATGGACTTTTAACTGCTATAAAGGCCACAGAAGCCGAAAAAGTATACGTTACCCACGGATCTACAGCAGTATTTTCTAAATACTTGAATGAAATAGGTATTGAAGCTTATGAATTAAAAACAGAATTTGGTGATGATGAAATCGATAAAGAAGATAAATTGAAAACAGCCACTCCATAAGCTATGAAAGACTTTTCCAATTTAATTAGCGCCATCGAAATCACTAATAAAACCAATGCAAAAATGGATGCTTTGGTCAATTATTTTATAGCTGCACCAGATAAAGATAAGTTATGGTTAATTGCTTTATTTACAGGTAAAAGACCAAGCAGACCTGTAAAATCGAACTTAATGAAATTGTGGTGTATGGAAATTACAAAACTTCCAGAATGGTTGTTTTTAGAAAGTTACAGCACTGTGGGAGATTTAGGAGAAACTTTAGCACTCTTATTACCTAATCCTAAAAACAATATTGAAAAACCATTGCATATTTGGATTGATGAACTCATCAACCTAAAACAAAAAACAGACGAAGAAAAAAAGGAATATGTGTTAACAGCCTGGAATGGTTTAAACGCTCAAGAACGCTTAATTTTTAATAAACTAATTGGCGGAAGTTTTAGAATAGGTGTTTCTAAAAAAACATTGGTAAACGCTTTAGCGAAACTATCTGGAATTGATGCCAATCAATTAATGCACAGTATTATTGGGAATTGGACACCAGATTCCATCTCTTTTGATGCCTTATTACATGGAGAGCATATCAATTACGATAACTCTAAACCTTATCCTTTTTGTTTGGCATATGCTTTAGAAAAAGATTTGCAAGATTTAGGTGATGAAAACGACTGGCAAGTAGAATACAAATGGGATGGCATTCGTGGGCAAATCATCAAAAGAAAAAACGAAGTTTTTATATGGTCTAGAGGAGAAGAATTGGTTACGCAACAGTTTCCTGAAATTGTAACCGCTATTTCTGAGTTTAAAGACGATTTTGTAATCGATGGCGAAATTTTAGCCATAAAAGATAGTTCAGTATTGCTTTTTAACGATTTACAAAAACGATTGAATCGTAAAAATGTAACTAAAAAACTGTTAGAAGAAGTTCCTGTAGGTTTGTATGTCTATGACATTTTAGAATTGAATGATGAAGATTTAAGAAATCAATCTATGGCAGATAGAAGACTAAAACTAGAACAATTATTCCAACAAAATACCAGTAACATTTTAAAATTATCCGAAGTCATTACTTTCAAGAATTGGGATGAATTGGATGCCTTAAGAAATGCAGCAAGAAGTTTTAATTCAGAAGGATTAATGCTCAAAAACAAATCATCTGTTTATCATGTTGGAAGAAAAAAAGGCGATTGGTGGAAATGGAAAGTAGATCCGTTAACCATTGATGTTGTAATGATTTACGCTCAAAAAGGAAGTGGAAGACGAAGCTCTAAATACACAGATTATACGTTTGCTGTTAAAAATGAAGATAAATTAGTGACAGTTGCTAAAGCCTATTCAGGATTAACAGATAAAGAAATTACTAAAATATCAAAATGGGTAAATCAAAATGCTATTGAAAAATTTGGCCCAGTAAGAACTGTAACACCTGCATTGGTTTTCGAAATTGCTTTTGAAGGCATTGCCTATAGCAAAAGGCATAAAAGTGGAGTCGCTTTGCGTTTTCCCAGAATAAAACGTTGGCGAAAAGATAAAACTGTAAAAGATATTGATACTATTGATTCAGTTAAGGCATTGATTAAAAATAATTAAAAATTCTTAATCTAAAACATATCAAGTTTAAGTTTATTGGTAGCAAAACAACTTTTTAAAGCATTTTTTGTTGTTTTTTGTAAAAAGAATCTGCTTGTAATTTCATTAATTCTCTTGCCATTTTTTGTTTGTAGTTGTACAATTCTTCATCAGCAGTTATATCTTTATACACTTTATTATCAATAGTAATATCGGCATGTAACATTTGTTCTCTTTGTTGCATTTGTTGAATTGCCCAAGTTTTAACAGCAGATAATTTTTCTTCGAGTTTAAAATCATATTCACCTTTTGGTGCTAATAATTTTGCAATAATTGGTGAGGTTTCAATAGCCAAAAACAGCAAGAAAATAAAGAACGATGTAAAGAATGGCAATTTACCTAAAGCCTTAATTCTTGCCATTAATCCGTCAAAATTAGAAATTATGGGTTGCGATTTTGTTTCTGCCAACTTTTGATTATCAATTAAAACAGCAATCTTATTTTCTTTTTCTTCAATTTTAGTTAAATTTTCTTTTTTCAGTTGCTGTAAAGCCAATAAAGAAGCATCGTGTTTTGCTCTTTTTTCTTTGTAAACGGGGCCTTTACCTAATTTTTTTGTTCCAGTAATACCTTCTGCTTCAGAAATATAAATTTCGTACAAATTATTGGTTTCATTTTCTTTGCTAATAATTTCTTGTTGAAGCACTTGAATTTCTGACTTAATTTGATTAATCTCTGGTGTAAATTGTTGTGCAATTTGAGATTTGTTATCCAAAGTCATTTGGTTTTTTTCCATTAACAAAACCTGATTGATTTCTTTTTCAAACAATTTTAATTCTAAAGGTTTCGAAATAACAGTGGCAATAATAATTGCCAAAATTATTCTAGGTGTTGCTTGTGCAAATTCTTTCCATTTAGCATCTGTTTTTTTAATAGTAGAGACTATAAATCGATCTAAATTAAAGATTAATAATCCCCAAATTAATCCGAAGAAAATAGCGCTATACAAATTATCAAAAACAGTGTATAAAGCATACGAACCTGCAATAGTTGCCATAATTGCAGTAAAAAATACTGTAGCACCTATGCCAACATATTTATTTTGTTCGCCATTAGAACATTCGTTAATTAAGTTTTTATCAACTCCAGAACAAGTAAGAAAGAAATTTTTAAGCAAGGTTTTTGTATTTAAATGTATAAATACAACGTTTTAAAAGCGAATTTGTTACGTAAAAAAGCCTCGCGATTTTTCGAGGTTTTTTTTGTAACAAATTCTATATTGTAACTTTTACTTTTTTGTATTTGTTATTTCTGGAATTTTACTTCTTTTAGATAACGTAACTAGTAATTTTTTAAATGCTTTTTTGAGATTCTATAAAAATTATAATCAAGGTTCATCCATTTTAGACCAGTGATGGTTTAACGATACAACGCTAAAAATAGATGGTAAATATTTATGATGATTTTTTAGCTATTTTTGTTTATGAACCAATAGAAAAGTGATGAAAAAAGTAATTTTAATTGTATTTGCAGTTTTGCTATCTTCTTGTGCATCAAAAAAGTTTAATGAAAAATGGTTAAAAAAAGAGGCTCCAGCAACTTTTAAAGCAAGATTTGAAACCACAAAAGGGAATTTTGATATTGAAGCAAAAAGAGAATGGTCTCCAAAAGGAGTAGATCGATTTTATCAACTAATTAAAAATGATTATTATGTAAATGTTGCTATTTTTAGAGTGGTGCCCAATTTTGTGGCTCAATTTGGTATTCATAATGATACGTTAATCCATAATGCATGGCAAAAAAGAGGCATTGAAGACGAACCCGTTTTAGAAAAAAATGCTAAAATGACGATTTCGTTTGCTAGAGGTGGTAAAAATTCGAGATCTAATCAAATATTTATCAATCTAAAGGATAATTTTCGCTTAGATAAATTGGCTTATTCTGGAGTAACTGGTTTTCCTGTGGTTGCTAAAGTTATTGATGGTGAAGAAAATATTTTAAAATTTTACGATGGATATGGTGACGAATTAGGCCGTAAACAAGGCAGAATAACTAAAGAAGGGAATGCTTTTTTAGAAGAAAACTACCCTAAAGTTGATTATATTTTAAAGGCTTATATTTTAAAGAAATAGAACTAAAAAAGGGAGTGATTCACTTTGAATCACTCCCTTTTCATACATTTATCTCCTTACTTTTTAAAAAAGCCCGTTAATTTGTGCGTCTATTCTATCAATAATATACCCCAAATCTTCTTGATTTTTAACAAAATCTAAATTATCTACATCAATTACTAAAAGTTTTCCTTTGGTGTATTTAGCAATAAAAGCTTCATAACGTTCATTTAATCTGCTTAAATAATCAATACTAATAGAGTTTTCGTAATCTCTACCTCTTTTATGAATTTGACCTACCAAAGTAGAAATATCTGCACGTAAATAAATTAACAAATCTGGTGGAGAAATTAGGTTTTCCATCAACTCAAAAAGAGAACTGTAATTGCTATAATCTCTATTGGTCATTAAACCCATTGCATGTAAATTGGGTGCAAAAATATGTGCATCTTCATAAATGGTTCTATCTTGAATAATGCTTTTACCTGTTTTTCTTAATTCTAAAATTTGTCGAAAACGACTGTTTAAAAAATAAACCTGTAAGTTAAAAGACCAACGTTCCATTTCTCCATAAAAATCATCTAAATACGGATTTTCATCAACAGACTCATAATGAGGTTTCCATTTGTAATGTTTAGCTAAAAGTTTGGTTAGTGTGGTTTTACCAGCCCCAATATTACCTGCAATTGCAACGTGCATATTCTTAAGTTATATAAAATTGAAAAGTGCTGCTAAATTATAAAAATTATAGCTTTAAAATAGTTAACAAATCAATTTATATCCAAAACCTCTAACATTTAAAATTTTTATGTTAGAATCTGCTTTTAACTTTTTTCTAAGTTTGCTGATAAAAACATCCATACTTCTGGCATTAAAAAAATCGTCATTACCCCATAATTTGTTTAAGATAAAAGTTCTGTCTAAGACTTCATTTTTTTTCTCAAAAAGATAAAAAAGTAATTGCGCTTCTCTGTGTGTTAAAGTTTCTGTTGTATTTAAATGTACCAACGTTTGTTTGGTAAAATTAAAAATATACTCGCCTATTTTAAGGGTTTCTACATTGGTTTTTAATTCAATTCTATTCAGTAATGCTTTAATTCTAACAATAAGCTCTTCCATAGAAAAGGGCTTTTTTAAATAATCGTTACCACCAATAGAAAAACCTTCTAAAACATCGCTAGTTTGCGATTTTGCTGTTAAAAAAATAATAGGAATATTCTTGTTTTCTTGTCTAATTTCTTGCGCTAAAGTAAACCCATCTTTTTTGGGCATCATAACATCTAATACTAAAATGTCTGGTTGTTCTGTTTGATAAATTTGGTAAGCTTCTTCGCCATTTTCTGCATGATAAACCACAAAATTTCTAGTTTCTAAACTCTCTTTTACAATCATTCCTAAACTAGCTTCATCTTCAGCTAAAAGCACTTTAATTTTAGACATTGGGTATGGTTATTTTAAAAATGGTTTGTTTTTTATCAGAAGAAAGCGCAATGCTTCCTGTATGTTTTTCGATAATTTTTTTACAATAATACAAGCCAATTCCAAAGCCTTTTACATCGTGTTTATTTCCTTTCGGAACTCTGTAAAATTTGTCGAAAATCTTTTCTTGTTGATTTTTTTCAATTCCATTTCCATCATCAGCAATGGTAATTTCTGTTGAATTTAAAATAGAATTGACGTTAATTTCAATAGTATTTCCACCATATTTTATGGCATTGTCTATTAAATTAGAAATTACATTTTCAAAATGAAAAACATCAACATTTACATAATTAGGTTGTAAGTTCCATGAAAAATGCAACTCTTTGTTATTGGCTAATAATTGGTGTTTTTTTACTAGTTTATCTGTCATTTCAACAATATCAACAGTTTCTTTTTTTAGCATTAATTGTTCGCTATCTAAAGTAGCAGTTTCTAACAATTTTTCTACCATTTGATGTAGTTTTTTTAATTGTACAGCAGACATTGCCAAATATCTTTGGGTTTTTTCTTTATCATCTAAAACATTAAAATTTTCTATAGCTTCAATGGCTGTAGAAACTGTAGCAATTGGTGTTTTAAATTCGTGCGTAATATTGCTAATTAAATCGTTTTTAATGGCTGCTAATTCTTTTTGTTGATTAATGATTTTTAATAAATAAAACAAACAAGAAATAATTAATAAAGACAAAATTAACGATAGAAAAATGCCGCCAAAACTTCTTTTTAGTGCTTCATAATTTGGGTTGCTGTAATATAATTTATAAGATTGATTGTCTTTTACATAAGTAGATTTTGAGTTTGCTGAAAACTTTTTATCCACTAAAGTAGTGTCTTTGGTTTTCTTAAAAATGGTATCTTTTTTTAAATGATGAAAACTTGTTTTTAAGTGAATACCTTTGGTGTTTAATTGATTTTCTATTAAAGAATCTATTGTATTGTAATCTAAAGATTGATCTAAAAATGAGATAAAGATGGGTTTTAGATTGGTGACTAGTTTTAAACTATCTGCGGCTCTTTTTCCTTTAAAATATTTTACTGCAGTTTTACTGCCATTTTCATCAAAATGAATTCCGTTTTTATCATCTGTAAATTGGGTATAGGAAGTAGTGGAATCATTCTTCCATCGAAAACGAAGTAAAGAATCTCTTTTCCAATTAAGTTTAGTAACAAATTCTCTTGTACCAAGCATCAAAGAATCTCTTTTTTCTTGAGATAAATTTTCATCCGAAGAAATTTGAATACTATTAATAGTAAATTTAGGTTTCAGGTTATTTTTAGAATTTGAACTGTTTTTTATTTTAGAAATTATAGAATCGAAAGCTATATTTTTTTTAATTTTTACAGTTTGATCAGCATCTGTATCGTTATTAACAATGGTTAAAAAATTACTTTTTGCCAAAGTAGAAAAGTATTCTTCTATTGCATTGTCTAAACTTAATTGAATTTCATTAGCAACTCTTTGCTTGTTTTCTTGATAATTTTTTAGATTCCAATAAAACTGAACCCCAATTGTAGTAATAATTGTGATGGTTATTAAATAAAAAATCCATTGGTATTTTTTGGTATTCATATTACAAATATAGGTTGTAATTTTAAGAAAATTAACTGGTTAACACTCGTTAACGTTCGTTAACCTTAAAAAGTAAATTGATGTTGCATCTTTGTAGTGTAATCAAATAAAACAATTCATTATGAAAAAACTTACAACAGTAATTCTATTATTATGTTCAACAATTGTATTAGCACAACATAAAAAAATCACCTTAAATGAATCTATTAATACAGAAACAGATGTAAAAATAAGCTCTATGACTTTTACTGCAGATACTGTTAAAGAATTGGAAAGTATAGATTGGAATGATGTAAAAGCTATCTTTGAAAACAATAAAGACGAGGAACTTATAAAATTGAGTTTTGGAATTGATTTAAAAAAATCTTCAAATAAAAAAGTTGCAATTACAGGTAAATTTTCTGTTGAAGGAAAATCTGAAAATATTGATGATTTAATAATCAAATCAAAAAAAGGAATTAACGGACTAATAAAACTTTACAAAAAATACGAAAACGAATAAATTATGAAAACTATTACAACACTATTGGCGTTACTAGTAGCTACTGTTATAAATGCACAAAATTTTACAGGAAAAGCTATTTATAAAACGAGTAGAAAATCTAATGTGAAATTTGGAGAAAACCAAAAGGGAATAACCGATGAAATGCAAGAAGAACTCCAAAAGAGATTACAAAAAATGAATCAAAAAACTTTTGTCCTTGAGTTTGATAAAACAAATTCTACCTACAGAGAAGAAGTAAAATTGGCAGCACCAAACCCAAAAGCAAATGGAGCAAAAATTGTTCTTATGAGTGTTGGTGGTTCTGGACAAGGGAGTATTTATTATAAAAACCTTAAAGAAAAGCGTTTTGCCAATCAAACTGAAATTATGGGAAAAGCGTTTTTAGTGAAAGATAACCTGCCTGAATATGACTGGAAAATGAGTACTGAAACAAAAAATATTGGACAATACACCTGTTACAAAGCAACCCATACAGAAGAGGTAGAAAATAAAAAAATTAGTTTTATTAACGGTGAGTCTAAAGAAACTTTAACCAAAGCAACTAAAGTTACTACAGCTTGGTATACGTTACAAGTGCCAATTAGTAATGGACCAAAGAATTACCAAGGTTTACCTGGTTTAATTTTAGAATTAAATGATGGTAAAAATCTAATAGTTTGTACAGAGATTGTGCTAAATCCGTCTGAAACTATTAAAATTAAAGAACCTGAAAAAGGAAAAGTAGTTAACCAAAAGAAATTTGATGAAATCCAAGAACAAAAAAGCAAAGAAATGATGGAGAAATTTAAAAGTAGAAACGGAATGGACATTGGTGGTGGAATTAATATTAAAATGGGTGGCTAAAAATCATTTGTTAAACTTTTCCTAACGTCTTTAAACTTTTAAGTTTTTTTTAAGTCTTACAGAATATTATAACAGGTACTTTTGTAAAAACTAAAAAAATGAAATCATTATTTACCCTAGTGTTAGCGCTAGCAACCATTACATCTTTTGCTCAAAAAGATTTTCAAGGAAAAGCAACTTATATGTCTAAAACTACTGTTGATATGAGTATGTTTGGAGATAGAATGACAGAACAACAGAAACAGCAAAGGCTTGCTAGAATGAAAAGCTTTTTAGAGAAAACCTACACGCTAAGTTTTACTCGATCAGAATCTTCATTTAAAGAAAATGTAAAATTAGATGCTCCAGGGGCTTCTCGATCTAGATGGGGAGCGAGTAATGGTCAAGGCTCTATTTATAAGAATTTAAAAGAAAAAGAAATGATAGAAGATATAGAGCAGTTTAGCAAACGTTTTCTTATTGTGGAAGAGATGGAGCAACCTAAATGGGAATTAGGTACAGAAACTAAAAAAATAGGTCAGTATACTTGCTACAAAGCAACAATGACTACTGTTGATACCAAAATTGATTGGGGTAGTATTTTTAGAAGAGGAAGTCAAGCCAAAGATTCTACAAAAACTGAAAAGAAAAACGATATTAAATTATTAAAAGTAACTGCTTGGTATTCGCCACAAATACCTGTTAGCTCTGGCCCAGAAAGTTATTGGGGATTACCTGGTTTAATTTTAGAACTAAATGCTGGCAGAACAACCATGCTTTGTACAGAAATTGTACTAAATCCAGAGGAAGCTATTGAAATTAAAAAACCTAAAAAAGGTAAAAAAGTAAGCAGAGAAGAGTACAACAAAATTATAAAAGTAAAAACAGAAGAACTTAAAGAACGTTTTCAAAACAGAAGTAGAGGTGGTGGAAGAAGATTTTAAAAATCGCCTAAATTGCTTTTAACCCAACTACATTAATTCAAATCAAACAAATGAAAAGAATATTACTAATCACCATTTTTATGGTGTCATGGGTATCTAGTGCCCAAATTAAATACACAGGAGTGGTAAAAGACTCTATTGGAGAGCCTTTAGAAATGGCCAATATTATTGCCTTAGATACTGTTGCTAAAACCATTGCGTCTTACGGTTTTTCTGATGCTAATGGTACTTTTAAATTAGATTTAAAGAAAAACACAGTCTACAACATAAAGATTAGCTACGTAGGTTTTAAAGAAATTAGTGAGTTTGTAAAAACAAACACTACCAATATTACTAAAAACTACACCATGTATGAAGACAATATGTTAGATGGTATTAATATTGTTGCTAAAATGCCAGTAACTGTTAAAGGTGATACTATTATTTATAATGCAGATTCCTTTAAAAATGGTTCTGAACGAAAGTTAAAAGACGTTATCGATAAACTACCTGGTGTAGAAATTAACGACGCTGGCCAAATAGAAGTAGAAGGAAAAGCGGTTGAAAAAATTATGGTAGATGGTAAAGAGTTTTTTAGTGGAGACACAAAACTAGCTACTGAAAACATACCTTCTAATGCTGTAGATAAAATTCAAGTTTTAAGAAATTATGGTGATGTAAACCAATTAAAAGGAGTGCAAAACAACCAAGATAGAGTTGCCATAAACATCAAATTAAAAGAAGGTAAAAAGAACTTTTGGTTCGGAGATATTTTAGCGGGTGCAGGAGATTCTCCAGACACTGGGTTATATCTATTTCAACCTAAACTATTTTATTACACACCCAAATACACCATTAATGTTATTGGTGATGTAAATAATATGGGAGAAGTAGTTATTGGTAGAAGAGAAGCAAGAAATTTTGGAGGAAGCTTTAGAAGTCAGAGTCCATCCAATGGAACTAATATTAGTACACCAGATGCAGGTATTGGTATTTTAAATGCAAGTGCTAGAAATGCCAATAGAATAGAAACAAAATTATCGGCTTTAAACTTTAGTTATTCTCCAAATCCAAAATTAGATTTAAGTGGATATTTAATATGGTCTGGAAACAGCAATGGACAAAGAAATATCAATTCTATCGATTATGTAGACCCTGATACTCCAGATGATGTTGTAGATAATACTACAGACCAAACCAGTAATATAGGTTTATTCAGGTTTAGTACTATCTACAAAAAAGATTTTAACAATCAATTAAACTACAATATTACAGGTCGTTTAACAAACGAGTTTAGAACAGACAATGTAAACTCTCAAGTTTTGAGTGATATTACTGAAACAGAAAGGGCAACACCTTTTACCATAAATCAAGATTTTAGTTATTTTTATACAGCTAGTGAAACAAGTATTTTTGCGTTAGAAGTACAACATTTATTGCAAGACGAAGATCCTTTTTATATTGCATCTTTAGAGAATGACCCAAATAACAACGACAATGATCCTGATGGAGATATGCCTCCAGATGGATTTGATGATGCAGCAGAATCATTAGATTTAGATAGAAGTTTAACGTTTTATGATTTAGAACAAGACAGACGTGTAAAAACAAATCAGCTGAATGCAAAATTAGATTACTATTACATTTTAAATCAAAAAAGTAATTTAAACTTTGTTGCTGGTACAATTTTAAGCAGCCAACGTTTTAATTCAGAGTTTTTTCAATTAGGTACCACTAACATACCAAATCCAGAAATTGATGGTATAGAAGATGAACAAATTAACAACGATACTGAATATAAATTTACAGATATTTATGCTGGTTTAAGATACCGTTTAAAAACTGGAATTTTTACAATCACTCCAGGTTTTACTGCGCACTCTTACAATTCTAATAATACACAATATGGTACAGAGTTTTTTCAGGACACCTTTTTTAAAGTGCTTCCAGAATTTGAAGCCATTGCACAATTTAAAAGAAGCGAGAGTTTAAGGTTTACCTATAAACAAGAAGTAAATTTTACAGATGTTAGTCAAGTTGCCAGAGGAATTGTAGCTAACAATTACAACTCATTTTTTGCTGGTAATTCAGAGCTTTTAAATGCTAGTTTTCATAACGTAAGTTTAAACTATAGTAGCTTTAACCTGTTTAATAACAGTAGTGTTTTTGCAAGAATAAATTATAGAAAAACAATGGATCAAGTAAATAGAAACACCATATTTGAGCCAGGATCTGTAGTTTCTAGTAGTACTTCTATAAATTCGCCATTAGATAACGAAAGTTTTACTGCATTTGCAAGTTTAAGTAAAACCATCAGAAAAATAACAGCAAGATTAGGAGGTAATTTTTCGTATAACAAAAGCTACCAATTTATAAATTCTTTAGAGAATACAAACGAAAATATTTCTAGAGGTATTAATACAAGAATTGGTACTAATTTTACAAAAGCACCAAACGTTAGCCTTCGATACAATGTAAACTTTAATGATCAAAGCAATACTGCAAGAACACAAGATGTAAAAACAGTAACACACACACCATCTATTAATTTTGATGCTTACATCTGGAATTCTTTAACACTAACAGCAGATTATTCTTACACAGATCAAAGACAGAATGGCGAAAGTACAAATACCTTTAGTATTTTAAATGCAAAATTAGCATACAGAAAAAATAGAGATGCCAAATTAGAATATGAGTTAATAGGTAGCAACTTATTAGCCACAGGTTCTCAGGCCTCAGTAAACCAAAGTATTATTGCTTTTACAACTAACGAACGTTTTATTTTACCAAGATTTATCAGTTTAAGACTACGTTACCAGTTGTAAATAACAGTTTAATTTAGTTTTTTTAAATGGCTCTTTTTAGAGCCATTTTTTATTTACTTTATATATTTTTGTAACATGAGTATTATTGCTACAAAATCATCATTTTACGCTGCGTTTAAGAGTTTAGGTCTGTTATATCTTTTCTTTATTGTGGGGTTGTTTTTAGATAGTTTTTATATGATAAAAATTACAAATAATGCCCAATTATATGCAAATATTTTAATGTTTAGTGTATTTGCAATTACCATCTTTAAAGTAAATAAAAGACTAAAAATACAAATGCTATTTGCTGTACTCATTGGTTTTGTAGGTGAGTATTTATTTTCTGTACTCTTAGGGATGTACACCTATAGATTAGAAAACGTACCACACTATATTCCTTTTGGTCACGCTTTTGTATATTTAGCTGTATTACTTTTTGCAAAAGCAGCCTCTATAAAAAAACACCATATAAAAATTGAGAAATTTCTGACTATTTTCATCTTCATTTATGCAAGTGTATTTCTTATTGTAAAGAATGATGTTTTCGGTTTTGTAATGACCATAACAACACTTTTAATTTTAAGAAATAAACCTAGAGAGCGTTTATTCTACTTAACCATGTATATTTCTGTAGCTTGCCTAGAAATAATCGGAACCTATTATAAATGTTGGTGGTGGCCATCCACTGCTTGGGGTGTTATTCCTTTTTTACCAAGCTATAACCCACCAAGTGGAATTAGTCTATTCTATTTTTTATTAGATTTAGGTACTTTATGGCTCTACAAACAAACCCATAAAACAGCTTGGCAAAGAATGAAAAATATAAGATATATTCGCTCATCCACATCAAACTAAAACAATAATAGCTACGTTATCATAATAATCAATTAAATTTAGAATGTCGATAAAAGTTACTTCAGTTAGCAAAATATACACCACTCAAAAAGCATTACATGAGGTTTCTTTTTCTGCGGATAAAGGTCAGATTATTGGGTTTTTAGGACCAAATGGCGCAGGGAAATCTACTATGATGAAAATCTTAACTGGCTATGTAAAACCAAATGCAGGCGAGGTTTTGGTTGATGATATTGATGTATTACAAAATCCATTAGAGGCTCAGAAAACTATTGGGTATTTGCCAGAACATAATCCTTTATATGCTGATATGTATGTACGAGAGTACTTGCAATTTCAAGCCTCAATTTTTGAGGTGGATAAAAACGAAATAGAAACCTGTATAAAAAAAGTGGGTTTAGGTGCTGAAGCGCATAAAAAAATCAATCAATTGTCTAAAGGATATCAACAAAGAGTAGGTTTGGCAGCTGCTATTTTACACAATCCGTCTGTGTTAATTTTAGATGAACCCACAACTGGTTTAGATCCAAATCAATTGGTAGAAATTAGAGCGTTGATTAAAGCCTTAGGCAAAGAAAAAACAGTACTCTTTTCTACGCATATTATGCAAGAGGTAGAAGCCGTTTGCGATCGGGTAATCATCATCAAAAAAGGTGAAATCTTAATCGATAAAAAGCTAAAAGAACTCCAAAATAACAATCAACAAGTTATAAAAGTTGTTTTTAATACTAAAATTGATGAGGATAAATTATATCAAATTCCTTATTTATTGTCCGTTGATAAATTAGACCACAAATCTTGGAAGTTATTTTTTAAAACCCAAGAAGATATGCGTTCTCAAATTTTTGATTTTGCGCAAGATAATGAGCTTAAAATCTTAGAATTGGTTGCAGAAAACAAGAATTTAGAAAGTTTGTTTAGAGAATTGACTTTACAATAAAGTTATATGCTTGTAAAATATAGACTTTACAGGTCTTGAATTATCTCGAAAAAATCACTACAAATTACTTCCTTTTGGAGTTTGCCATACGCGTTAAGGATTGAGCGGTTTGTTTGAACTCTTTTTTGCTTTTTCAGCAAAAAAAGTGAGTAGCGAAAGCCTGACCTGAAAGGGAACGCCCTAATAATTTTATTGAGTTAAATATTGATAGGCTTCTAACAAGGTAGGAAAAACCAATTGACTACCAGCTGCTTTAAGCTCTGCTTCTGAATATTGTGTTAAAATACCAATAGGAATCATACCTGCTGCTTTTGCAGCTTTTGTGCCTGTTAAGCTGTCTTCGAAAACCCAAAGATGTGCAAAATCGCTTTGTGTAAATCCTAAAGCTTTTGCCAAAGTCATATAAGCCTCTGGATGAGGTTTAGGTTTCTCATAATCTTGTACACCAAAAACCGTTTTAAAATCTAGATTTAGGTGATAAACACTATTCTTTAAAAATTGTTTGGTGGCATTACTTGCTATGCCATAAGGAATTTTTTCTTCGGATAAAAAAGCTGTAAACTCTCTTACACCTGGTAATAATTTAGGTACTGTAAAATAGGTGTCTAAATGTTTATCTTTTAAATGGTACAATTCTGCTGTTTGAGCTTCTTTACCAATAACGCTACAAAAATATTCAGCAATAATCATGGGCGATTTTCCTGAATGAAATTTTGGAAAAGGTGCAATTTCTTCATGAAACAGTTCTTTGAAAGCCGATTTCCAAGCAGAAAAATGGCTTTCAAAACTGTTTACGATTACACCGTCAAAATCGAATAAAAATCCTTTAGGCAATTTCATTAACCAATGTTTTAGCGGCTACTAATTTAGTTAAATATGGATTTAAAAACTTATTTGTTGGGTCTAATTTTTGTCTTATTGCTTTAAATTCTTCCCATTTTGGATAAATTTGAGACAATTCTGCATCTTTTGCTGCAAAACGTTTTCCCCAATGTGGTCTACCACCATATTTTAAGAAAATATTTTCTATAGTTTTAAACGCTTCATAAGTATCTGCAGTAGCTGCATTTCTAGATACACAACCCATGGTTACTGTATCATGTCCATAGGCATAACTTAACCAAGATTTGTCTTGATATACAAAACGCACATCCATTGGAATATGAATAAAAGATTTGTTATTCCATTGGTTGATTACGGTTTTTAATTCTTTAAATACTTCTGGAAACTTGTCTAAACTTACTGTCCATTCTGCCAACTCTAAAGTAGATCCTCTAGATTTTGTAACAGTGGCTTGATACAAAGTTCCTTTATGTTCTTTTTTTGAACTGAAAAAGGCTTTGGCTAATATTTTGTTAGCAATGGCTGTTAACCAAGGGAAAATGTGTGTGTATTTGTATAAAATTTTTGAAGCAGTTCTTCGATGTTTTAAATAACTTGGCCCTAAATTTTCTACCACCTTTGCATCAGCATCTATTTTATCGCCAGTAATCACGTATCCTGTATCTGTATGAGGCAGCCACAAGATTCTAAGAAAATCGTGTTTTTTTAACCTACTCTTAATTTTCGGTAACCATTCACTATCTTTTTCTGGTCCTTCTTTGATATGTAAAGTATAGGCTGGTTGACATTGAAAAGTTACAGTAGACATTACACCTAACATTCCTAAAGAAACCCGAACTGCATCTATTAAATCGTCTTTTTCTGTAATGGTTTTTACGCTTCCGTCAGCCAACACCAAATTACAAGATGTCATATATTCACACAGTAATTTACCGCTTGTTCCATGGGTTCCTGTGGCTAATGCACCACCGATAGTAATGGTATTAATATCTGGCAAGCAGGGTATACACCAACCTACAGATTCTATAGCTTCTAACAACTCGCTTAAGATTAAACCAGACTGAACTGTAATTGTTTTATCGTAATAATCGTAAGAAACAATTTTGTTATAACTTGTCATGTCTATCAACACATCAGTACCTGCAGCTATATCCGCAGAAGATTGTTTGCTTCCAAAAAAACGTATTTTTTCATTTTGCGCTACAACTTTTTGAAGTTCTTCTTCAGTAGTAATATCATACTTTGTGGTGTAGTTGTACTTAAGGTTCTCATTCCAGCTAACCCAAGTTCCGTTATTTTTTTGTTTCATGATTATTTAATTTTGTTAAACAAAATTACAGAATTATAAGGCTAACAATGTTTTTTAAGTGTTAAGAAAAACCAAAATACATTTATGGCAAAAAATTAAATCTAATTTTATGAATACCATAAAAGTGAAGTTTCAAAAAAAAGAATGTGTTATTTTTTATGTGATTAAAAGGCTTGAATATTTTTTTGGTTTATAAAAAACCCCTATTTAATTCAGTTTATAATGAATTTGTTGCTGTTGTAGCATTGCTAATAACTCGCTAGAAACTTTAACTTTTGTATTTCTACTTGGCAAGTTTACTTCAATTTTTTCTTTGGCATCCCAAATAGTAAATTTTAAAGATTGCTTACCAACATTAGTTTTAAGAATTTTCTGTAAATTGGTAATGGTTTCTTCGTTAATTTCGTCTACAGGAATTTTAATGGTTAATTTTTTGCACAGCTCGTCCATAATATCGTGCAATAATTTCATTTCTGTAAATTTTAATCTTGGTTCTCCAGTAACACCCTCTTTGTTTGTCCAGCCAGGTTGAATGGTACAACGTACAAATAAGAAAGAATTTGGCACTAAAAAGTGCTTCATTTTTAGGTAATCTTCACCAAAAATTCGAAACTCATTACTATCTCCATAATCTTCAATAGTAAATGCTGCCCAACCTTTACCAGCTTTAGAAACACGGTGTTGTACATCTGTAATAATACCAGCAAAAGACAAGTTCATCCCTACATACTTAGAAATATCACCTTTAAAATACTGTAAAGTAGCATTGCAGAAAACGAGCTCATTTTTAAAATCATCTAAAGGATGTGCAGAAATATAAATACCAATAACCTCTTTTTCTTGCGATAATAATTCCATGGTTCCCCAAGTATCACATTTTGGAATATCTGGTTCAGGAAATTGTACTGTAGAAGTTTCACCAAACATAGAAACCTGTGCTGAGTTTTTATTTTCTTGGTATTTACTACCAAATTTTAACGCGCGCTCTAAAAAAGTAAGTCCTTTTTCATCGGTTGCAAAATATTGTGCTCTGTGAGTATCTGTAAAAGAATCAAAAGCACCCGCTTTTATTAAACTATCAAAAGATTTTTTATTTGCTGTTCTTAAATCTACACGCTTTGCCAAATCAAAAATTGAGGTGTAATTCCCATTTTCTTCACGTTCTTTAATAATGGCTTTTACAGCAGAGTTACCAACACCTTTAACAGCAGCCATACCAAAACGAACAGCACCTTCTTGATTTACTGAAAATTTTAAAAAAGATTCATTAATGTCTGGCCCTAAAACTGCTAACCCCATTCGTTTACATTCTTCCATAAAAAACGATACCGATTTTATATCATTCATATTATTAGAAAGCACAGAAGCCATGTATTCTGCAGGATAATGTGCTTTTAAATATGCAGTTTGATAAGCAATCCAAGCATAACAAGTAGAATGCGATTTGTTAAAGGCATAACTTGCAAAGGCTTCCCAATCTTTCCATATTTTTTCTAGCTTTTCTTCATCATGGCCATTTTTACCAGCTTGCTCAATGAATTTGGGTTTCATTTTATCAAGTACAGCAATCTGCTTTTTACCCATGGCTTTACGTAAAACATCAGCTTCACCTTTGGTAAAATCTGCCAGTTTTTGCGAGAGTAGCATTACTTGCTCTTGGTACACCGTAATTCCGTAAGTTTCTGCCAAATACTCTTCCATTGCTGGTAAATCGTATTCAATTTCTTCTGTTCCGTGTTTTCTGTTGATAAAACTCGGAATGTATTCCATTGGTCCAGGTCTGTACAAGGCATTCATTGCAATTAAATCTGCAAAAACGGTTGGTTTTAAAGAACGCATGTGTTTTTGCATCCCTGGAGATTCATATTGAAAAATACCTACTGTTTCTCCTCTTTGAAAGAGTTCGTAAGTTTTTACATCATCTAAAGGAAAATTCTCAGGATCTAATTCTACACCATGTTTTGCTTTTACAATTTTAACAGTATCTTTAATTAAAGTCAGTGTTTTTAATCCTAAGAAATCCATTTTTAACAAACCTGCAGATTCTACAACAGAGTTGTCAAATTGGGTTACATACATGTCTGAATCCTTTGCCAAAGCTACAGGGACATAATTTGTAATATCACCAGGAGTAATAATTACACCACAGGCATGAATACCAGTATTACGAACAGAACCTTCTAAAATAGTCGCTTTATTTATGGTTTCTGAAGTTAAATCATTACCATAAGACATGTTTTTTAGTTCTTCAACTAGCTGTTTTTCTTCAGCACGCAAGCCATCAACTTTACCTTTACTTTTTGGGTCATCACCAAAAATATTTTTAAGCTTTATTCCAGGAATTAATTTGGCAATTCTATCAGCTTCAAAAAGCGGTAAATCTAAAACTCGGGCTGTATCTCTAATCGAAGATTTTGCAGCCATCGTTCCATACGTAATAATTTGTGCAACTTGATTGGCACCATATTTATCAATTACATAATCCATAACTCTGCTTCGTCCTTCATCATCAAAATCAATGTCGATATCTGGCATCGAAACACGCTCAGGATTTAAGAAACGCTCAAAAAGTAAATCGTATTGAATAGGATCTATATTCGTAATCCACAAACAATAGGCAACCACAGAGCCAGCTGCAGAACCACGTCCAGGACCTACAGCCACATCCATTTTTCTGGCTTCTCTAATAAAATCTTCAACAATTAAAAAATACCCTGGATAACCCGTTTTTTCGATTACTTCTAATTCAAAATCTAAACGCTCTTTAATTTTTGGCGTAATTTCTCTATAACGTTTTTTGGCACCTTCAAAAGTTAAGTGTTTTAAGAAATTATTTTCACCACGTTTTCCTCCATCTTCATCATCTTTTGCATCTTTAAACTTTTCGGGAATGTCGAAAGCAGGTAATAAAACATCTCTGGCTAGAGTAAAGATTTCAATCTTATCAACAATTTCTTGAATATTGATAATCGCTTCTGGCAAGTCTGCAAAAAGCGTTTTCATTTCATCTGAAGACTTGAAATAGTACTCTTCATTAGGCAAACCATATCTATAACCACGTCCTTTTCCTTTTGGTGTAGCTTGTTTTTCGCCATCTTTTACACACAATAAAATATCGTGTGCGTTAGCGTCTTTTTTCTCTAAATAAAATGTATTATTGGTCGCAACAATCTTAACATTGTGTTTTTTTGAAAACTTTAATAGCGTTTCATTCACAATGTTTTCATCTTGCTGATTGTGGCGCATCAACTCAATGTAAAAATCATCTTGAAATTCTTGTTTCCACCATAATAAAGCTTCTTCTGCTTGTTTTTCTCCGAGATTTAAAATTTTACTAGGCACTTCACCATAAAGATTTCCTGTTAAAACAATAACATCCTCTTTATATTTTTTGATGATTTCTCTATCAATTCTTGGTACGTAATAAAATCCATCAACAAAAGCAATGGAAGACATTTTTGCTAAATTGTGATAGCCTTTTTTGTTTTTTGCCAGCAAAACTACTTGATAACCATTGTCTTTTTGAGATTTATTGGTGTGATCTTCACAAACATTAAACTCACAACCAATAATTGGTTTTATTGGTTTTTCTGCACTTTTATTATGATTTAAAACAGCACTTACAAAATGAAATGCAGCCATCATATTTGCAGTATCTGTCATAGCCACTGCAGGCATGTTATCTTTTGCTGCAGCTTTTACAATGTTACCAATTTGCATGGTAGATTGTAAAACAGAATATTGCGTGTGGTTGTGTAAATGTGCAAATTGTACATCTTTTAATTCGGCTAAACCTGCTGATGTAGATTTTGTTTCTTGAACATCTTTTAATTTATCGAGACGTTTACGAATTTTATCACTTTCTTGTTTAAGGTTAATGTGCTTTAACCCTATTACTTGAATTGGTTTTGGGTTTGCTTCAGAAAAGTTTTTAAAATAATCTGCATCTACATCTAATTCCTCTTTGGTAAACTCTCTTAATCGAATTAATTCTAAAAAACAACGTGTAGTTGCCTCAACATCTGCAGTTGCATTGTGCGCTTCACCAAAACCAACACCAAATAAATGATTGTGTAATTCTGTTAACGTTGGTAATTTAAATTTACCTCCTCTACCACCAGGAATTTGACACATTTGTGCCGTTTTTTCTGTACAAGTATCTAAAAGTGGCAGTTTTGTTAAGTTATTTTCTACACCTAATCTATGAAATTCACATCCCATAATATTAATATCGAAACCAACATTTTGCCCAACTATAAACTTGGTTTTTTTAAGAGCTTCGTTAAAAAGTGCTAAACCCTTGTCTAGTTTAATACCTTGTTCTTGTGCTAATTCAGTAGAAATTCCGTGAATTCTTTCTGCATCATAAGGTATATTAAAACCTTCTGGTTGTACTAAAAAATCGTTATGTTCTAATACATTTCCCATTGCATCATGCAATTGCCATGCAATTTGAATACACCTTGGCCAGTTGTCTGTGTCTGTAATGGGTGCATTCCAACTTTTGGGTAAACCAGTGGTTTCAGTATCAAAAATTAAGTACATAAATGATTTTTTTTGCTCATTATTTTGGAAGGTTAAATGTACGAAATCATTAAAGACCTCGTGTTGAATATTTTTGATGACTTATCAACAATAATCAATATGATAAAAACGCAAACTCTTTTTAACAAGGCTTACAACTTTGTGTTTTTACGACGATTATAAAAATAATAACTACACACAAAAACGATTTAATTATCTTTGCTGAAAGACAATATAACAAATGAGTAATTTAATTGCACCTTCAATTTTAGCGGCAGATTTTGCCAACTTACAAAGAGACATAGAAATGGTAAACAATAGTGAGGCAGATTGGTTTCATATTGATATTATGGACGGTGTTTTTGTTCCCAACATTTCTTTTGGAATGCCCGTTTTAAAGGCAATTACCAAACATGCTACCAAAACAATTGATGTGCATTTGATGATTGTAAATCCTGATCAATACATACAAACTTTTGCAAATTTAGGCGCAGATATTTTAACAGTACATTACGAAGCTTGTACGCACTTACACAGAACCGTACAAGCTATTAAAACAGCAGGAATGAAAGCCGGAGTTGCCTTAAATCCGCATACACCAATTGCAGTTTTAGAAGATATTATTGCAGATTTAGATTTAGTTTGTATTATGAGTGTGAACCCAGGTTTTGGTGGTCAGTCTTTTATAGAAAATACCTATAAAAAAGTTTCTCAATTGCGTCATTTAATAGAGTTTTCAAAATCTAACTGCCAGATAGAAATTGATGGAGGAGTTACCAACAAAAATGCCAATGCTTTGATTGAAGCTGGGGCCAATGTTTTAGTGGCTGGAAGTTATGTTTTTAAAAGCGATGATCCAACAACAACAATAGCAGATTTAAAAAATAGTATAGCATAATTTGTATGCTGTTGTAGACATAGAAACCACAGGAAATGGGCACAAAGGCCAGAAAATTACTGAAATTTCTATTTTTATTTTTGATGGAAAAGTTGTGGTTGATGAGTTTACGTCTTTGGTAAATCCTGAGCAAAACATTCCACCTTTTATCACCAATTTAACAGGCATAACCAATGCAATGGTTCGTTATGCACCAAAGTTTTATGAAATTGCAAGAAAGGTAGAAGAAATAACCAAAGACACCATTTTTGTAGCTCATAATGTAAACTTCGATTACAACATTATAAAAGATGAATTTAAAAATTTAGGCTTTGATTTTAAACGAAAAAAATTGTGTACTGTTCGTTTAACTCGAAAAATTATACCAGGTTTACGTTCGTATAGTTTGGGTAATATTTGTGCAGATGAAAATATTCCTATAAATGGAAGACACAGAGCTAAAGGTGATGCTGAAGCTACTACAGAATTGTTTCGAAGATTAATTGAAAGAGATGATAAATTTATTATCAATTCTTTTTTAAATCCAAAATCAAGGCAAGCCACTTTACCCCCACTTTTAGATAAAAAAGTAGTTGATAATTTACCTGAAACTTTTGGGGTATACTATTTTAAAAATACCGCTAAAGAAATTATTTATGTGGGGAAAGCCAATAACATCAAACAAAGAGTCATTAGTCATTTTTACGACAAAAAGAAAAAAGAACGAGAATTGTGTATGGAAACTGCTCATATTTCTTACTCAGAAACAGGTAGTGAAATTTTAGCTTTGTTGTTAGAATCATCAGAAATAAAAAATATTTACCCAAAATACAATCGTTCTCAAAAAAACAATGCTGCAACTATTGGTTTATTCTCTTATGAAGACCAAAAAGGAATTATTCATTTGGCGTTTAACAAAGTAAAATTAGTTCCTAATTCCATTATGAATTTCAATTCTTTAGCAGCATGCAGACATTTTTTAGAAAACCTTTGTAAAGAATTTATTTTATGCCCTAAGTATTGTCATTTGCAGACTAACGTAAAAGCTTGCTTTCATCATCAATTAAAAGAATGTAAAGGGGTTTGTTGCGATAAAGAATCCGTTAAAGATTACAACAATCGTGTTCAAAAAGCAATTGATTCTATAGGTTTATCCTTAGAAAACAAGGTAATAAAAGAACAAGGCAGAACCAACAACGAAATTGGTTTTGCGTTAATATTGGGAGGCAAATATCAAGGATTTGGATTTATAGAAAAAAGTATTGCAGACCAATTAACTACCCCAGAAGAGTATCAGTTTTATTTACAGCCACAAAAAGACAACAGAGATATTCAAAGAATTTTAGCGGCTTATTTTAAAAAAAAGGAAGCTATGATAAACCTATAATATTTACCGATTATACGTTAACCTTAACTCACTAAATTACGAGAAAAGTTGATGTAGAAAAATGAGTTTGTCGAAATGTATTGAAGAAATTGCAATATATTTTATTCCGACAAACTCAAAACTTCACTCACTTAAACACTGTTTTTAAATTAATTCAATTGCGCCAACAAATACATACTTAAATCTGTAGTGGTAATAATGCCTTCTAAAACACCTTCTTGAACCACTGGCAATGCATGAAATTCTTTTTCTGCAAATATTTGTGCCACATCCCTTATAGTAGCTTCTGGTGTAACTACTGTTAGATTTTTTGCCATTAGTTGTTGAATGCTAAACATATCGTACACAAAAGCATCAACATTTTCTTCATTATTTGTTACATCTGCAAAACTAATTCTTAACAAATCGGAATAGCTTAACATACCTACAATTTTATCATCATCTACAACAGGAATATGTCTTATTTTATTTTTTTTAAATAATTTCTCAGCTGTTTCTAAACTATCAAAAACACCTAAAGTTATTAAATTAGTACTCATTATTTCGGAAATTGGTGTTCTTTTTTTCATCTTACATCGTATTTAATAATACTTCAAATTTTGCAAATAAACCGCATGTAAACCATGATTTTCATCATGTAATAAATGGTAATTTATTTGTATTAATGAAAGACTTTATCATAAAACTTAGAAGTAGTATCTTTATACTTATAACCATTATTGTTTTTTATGAAAAAATCAGATTACAACATATATATTATTGGTGCAGGTGTAAGTGGATTAGTTTCTGCTCAGGTTTTAGAAAATCATGGATATCACCCTACAATTATTGAAGCTTCTAACACTATTGGTGGCCGAGTACAATCGGATTTGGTAGAAAATTATATTTTAGATCGTGGTTTTCAGGTGTTGTTGACTTCTTACCCTGCCGCGAAACATTACTTGAGTTATACTGATTTAGAATTACAAGAGTTTTTACCTGGAGCTACAATTTTTAAAGATGGAAAATCACAAACCATTGGAGACCCTTTACGCAGTTTTTCTTTATTATTTCCAACACTTTTTGCTTCGGTTGGCAATTTTGCTGATAAAACAAAAATTTTAAAACTAAATGCTCTTTTAAAGAAGAAAAAAGTAGTTGAAATCTTTAGAACTGATGAAAAATCAACCTTAAAATATTTACAAGATTTTGGTTTTTCTGAATCGATAATTAACGATTTTTTCAAACCTTTTTTTAGTGGCATATTTTTAGAACCCAATTTAGCAACCTCAAGCAGAATGTTTGAGTTTGTCTATAAAATGTTTGGTGATGGTTTGGCTGTTTTACCAAAAGGAGGTATTCAAGAAATTCCGAATCAATTAAAATCGAATTTAAAACACACAACTTTTAAATTTAACACACCTGTAAAAGAAGTAAAAGACAGTGATATTATTTTACAAAATGATGCTGTTATTAAAAGTAATATGACCATTATTGCTACAGAAGCCAGTAATTTAGTAGCTAACTTAAAAAATCAAGAAACAGATTGGAAAAGTTGTGATACTTTTTATTTTGAAACCCATCATAGAGTTATCAATAAACCTTTAATTGGTTTAATTGCAGATAAAAACGCACTTATTAATAATATATTTTACCATACAAGTTTAGCAACGTCATCTAAAGGAAATAAAGAATTACTTTCTGTTACAGTAGTAAAAGAACACCAATTATCGAAATTAGATTTGATATTAAGAGTAACAGAAGATTTAAAGAAATACTGTTCTATTGATACTGTAAACCTCTTAAAACATTATCATATTAAAAAAGCTTTGCCTAAGTTAGACAACGTACAGTACGAAATTTCTAGCACAGAAACCAAATTAAAACCAACTGTATTTTTAGCTGGTGACCAATTGTTAAACGGCTCTTTAAATGCTGCAATGATTGCAGGTGAAAGGGCTGCTTTTGGGGTAATACAAACTTTAGAAGATGGCTTAATTGTTGATGAATTGACCTCTGAATATTCATCATAAAAAAACTCAAAACAAATTTAACTAGTTTGTTTTGAGATTTGTAATCTATAAAAAACCAATAGTTTATACGTTACTTAATTTATCCCCCAAAAAAATAAGTTGTATAAATCTATTGGTTTTTTACTGTACAATAACAACTTAGTTGTCTTGTATTGTTTCTTTTATTGAGTTTTGTTTGTGATCTTTTTTATCTTTACAAAGTGCAAAAGTAAATAACGCAACTTCTGCAAGCAATAAAGCAATTTTTAGCTTTTTACTTTTACTTACAGCCGCAGTTAATCCTAAAATTTTTGTAGCAATCATAATTTTTATTTTTTTGTTACTTCAAAATTAGTAGGATTGTGGTGTGCAAATTAATGCATTTCATTTAAAAAGTAACGCAAATAAAAAATCTCAAAATGTAAAATTTTGAGATTTGAATGTTTTAGAAAGAAAAGTGAGCTTAAATTCCGTCTCCTAATTCTTTTAATTTTTCTGTGTTTTCGGCTAACATTAATTCGTCTATAATTTTCTGAATATCGCCATTTACAATGTTAGACAAATCGTATAAAGTTAAATTTATTCTATGATCTGTAACTCTACCTTGTGGATAGTTGTAGGTTCTAATTTTTGCACTTCTATCTCCAGAAGTAACCATAGAACCACGTTTTGCAGCGTCTTCTGCTTGTTTTTTTGCCAATTCTAAATCGTATAAACGAGAACGTAAAACTTTAAACGCTTTCTCTTTATTTTTATGCTGACTTTTTTGATCTTGACATTGCGCCACTAAACCAGTAGGTATGTGCGTTAAACGAACTGCAGAATAGGTAGTATTTACAGACTGACCCCCAGGACCTGAAGAACAGAAAAAATCGATTCTTACATCTTTTGGATTGATTTCTACATCAAATTCTTCTGCTTCTGGAAAAACCATACACGTTGCTGCTGAAGTATGCACACGACCTTGTGTTTCTGTTTGCGGTACTCTTTGTACACGATGCACACCAGCTTCAAATTTTAACGTTCCGTAAACGTCATCGCCATTTACTTCGAACTGAATTTCTTTAAAACCACCATTTGTACCTTCAGAATAATCTACTGTAGAAACTTTCCAACCTTTACTTTCGCAATATTTGCTATACATTCTAAACAAATCTCCAGCAAAAATACTGGCTTCATCTCCACCTGTACCCGCACGTAATTCTACGACTGCATTTTTAGAATCTTCAGGATCTTTAGGTATCAGCAAAAATTTTATTTCTTCTTCTAATTCAGGAATTCTAGCATTGGCCTCTTCAATTTCCATTTTAGCCATTTCTGTCATTTCAGCATCAGAACCATCAGCAATAATTTCTTTAGCTTCTTCAATATTGTTGGTTAAGGTTTGGTATTCATCACCTTTTTTAACAACATCACCTAAATCTTTATATTCCTTCATCAATTGCGCATAACGTTTTTGATCCATAATGATTTCTGGCTGAATAATTAAATCAGAAACCTCATCATAACGTTGTTTTACAATTCTTAATTTATCTAACATCTTCTACTCTTTTCTTGGATTGCGAATTTACAATTTTTTATCTTAACTATTTTTTATTTTCATTTAACTATATTTGAAACAAAACTGCATGCATACTTTTAAAAAACTAAAATTATACCTTTATTTTTTTAAAGGAAAATTTTTTATTCCATTAATCTTTAGTGTATTTATAGTGTACACGTTTCAACTTTTATTTTTAGGTTTTATGGGTTTGGCATGTACCAGTGTTTTTGTTTGGTTTTACCATCATTATTTAAATGATATAAAAAAACAACATTTGTATTTCTATTTTAATTTTGGTCTTAGCGAATTACAGCTTTATATATTTACGTTTATTTTGAATTTAATTTTATTACTAATCTCTTATTACTTACTACAATGAACGTGCTTGAGGTAGATAATATTGAATTAAATTTTGGCTCAAAACAAATATTAAATGCTATTTATTTTAAAGCCGAAAAAGGACAAGTAACTGGTATTTTAGGAAGTAATGGATCTGGAAAAACATCACTTTTACGAATCATTTTTGGTGAGTTAAGACCAAATAATAAACTAATACGTATTGACCATAAACCAATTCTAAATGCACTATATAAAAACGAATATATAAAATACTTACCTCAATTTCATAGCATACCCAATTCTTTTACTATTAAAAAGGCTTTCTATTATTTTAGTTGTTCTGTAGATGCTTTTGTAAATGATTTTCCAAATTTTAAAAAGTATAAAAACCTTCGTTTTTCAGAACTTTCAGGTGGAGAAAGAAGATTGATTGAAGTTTATTTACACATAAAATCTGATGCTAAAATTATATTGTTAGATGAACCTTTTTCTCATTTAGCACCTCTATACATCGAAAAAATAAAGGAGATAATTGCTATTGAAAAAAAACATAAAATTTTTGTTATTACAGACCATTTATTTAAAGATATTTTAGATATTTCTGATGCTATTTATCTGTTAAAAAATGGATGGAGCAAGTTGATTAAAAATACTAATGATTTAATTTTTTACAGGTATACCAATTCAATATGAAAAAACTACTTTTATTATCTGTTATTTTACTGATTTTTTCTTGCAAAAATGAAACCAAAACCTCTGAAAAACCCACTTTTTTAATTGGCGAATGGAAGCGTTTAAATGATAAACCTGGCAGCCAAACATACGAAATGTGGAACACCAATTTAATAGGTATGGGATATACCATGAAAGGTAAAAAAAGATCTTTTCAAGAGATTTTAAGTATTGTAAAAATTGATGATACGTTACATTTAGAAGTAAAAGGCGTAAATGAAAAAGCTACTTTATTTAAGTTTACAAATCAAACAGATACATCTTTTGTTTGTGAAAATCCAAAAAACGAATTCCCAAAAAAAAATCACCTATTTTAAAGATGGTAAACAATTAAAAGCAATGGTTGAAGCAGATGATTTTAGGATTGATTTTATTTTTGATAGAGTACATTAATTTTGGTTTTTAGGAAGTGAAAAGAAAAATGTAGTTCCGATTTTTTCTTTACTCTCAACCCAAATTTTTCCGTTATAAAATTCAACTATCTTTTTTACAGTAGATAAACCTATACCAGAAGACGAGCCTACATTATCTAATTTAGAAAACACGTTAAATATTTTATTAAAATACTTAGACTCTATTCCTATTCCGTTATCTTTTACAAAAAACTCGAAATTATCTTCTTTCTCTGAACACCCTATTTCTATAACTCCGTTTTCTTTATCATTATAATTAATAGCATTTTGAATTAAATTTTGAAATAATTGATTAAAACGCCACGTATTTCCGTACAAAATAGGTAGATTTTCTTGCACCTTAATTTTAATATTTTTGGGCACTAAAGTAAGTTTAATAACTTCTTGTACAATGGTATTTAAATCTACGTTTCGATCTCTTGTTTCTAATCGATTAACTTTAGAGTAATCTAAGATACCTTTAATTAAAAGATCCATTTTTTCAATATTAAACAATACTTCGTGTAACGATTGCAAAGCTGTTTCATCAACCAAATGCTTATTATCACTGATAAACCAAGTTAGTAGTGTGTGCATGTTGATTAAAGGTGCTTTTAAATCGTGCGACACCATTTGCGCGTAGTCATTTAATTGCTCATTTTGACTCGATAAGTGTTTTAATAACTCCTCTTTTTTCTCTTCTTGTTTCTGTATTTGCTCTTCTTGTTCTGCCCTTTGAATAATATTTACCAACATGTTTGCAAAAACAAATAAAATGTTTTTTTCATCTTCAGAATAGGTATGCAACTCTTTTACCGAATCAAAACCAATAAAGCCAATTAACTCGTTATTTTTAATTTTTGGTATTGTAATTAAGCTTTTAATACCTTGAGGTTCTAAAACAGCACGCAAACCCATTTCACCATCTTCTGGTAAAAGACTAACATTTTCTACATAAAGAGCCTCGCCTTTACTATGAACATCTAACCAGTCTTTTACATGTTCTATAGGAACATTTTGTAAGTTATCAATTTCTGGTTCAGTTCCTTCACTGCACCATTCGTGGGTATTAGAGCAGGTTTTATTCACAAAATCATACGAAAAAATATAACTTCTATCAGCACCAACAAATTGACCAATTTTTTTTAAAGATTCTTTAATAAGCTCGTCAGATTTTGATAAATCTGCATTAATATATTTTGTAGAAATGCTTATGAGCAAGTCTTGAAACCGTAATTGATAATCGATTATTTTATCTTTTTCAATTTGGGATAAATCATTTTTTTTCATCAAATTCACTTTTTTTGTAAGTAAAATATTCATTTACTTATAGACAGAAAACAATATATAAAAATAAATCTTTTCCACGAACTTATAAAATGATAAAAAAACTCTTACCTAATAATTAGCTTAACCTCAATTTGAAGAACCGCTTTTATTAGCGATTAAGCAGTATTTTTTATAACTTTTACCTATCTGCAATACAACGCACAATAATTTCTTTATCAAAAAAACATTATCTTAGTTTTTACATTTCCTTTTTATTCAAAAAAAATAGTATTGAGTAGCGTTTAACATACTAACCAAAATATACAATACCATGAAACAAAATTTTGTATTTATAAGCATCGTATTTGCTTTTTTCTTTAGCAGTCTAAGTTCTGCCCAAGACAAAGTATTACAACTAAAAGATTATAGCAAATGGAAACGTATAGTATCCTCAAAAATTTCTTCGGATGGAGAGTGGTTTACCTATGGTCTTAAGCCAAATGGCGGTGATGATACTTTATTTATAAAAAAAACAACCGCTGCTACTTCAAACTTTAGCTATCGTATTCCTTACGCGAGTTCACCTTCATTTTCTAGCGACAGCAAATGGGCAGCCTATCTTATTTCTCCATCAAAAAAAGCTGCTAAAAAACTAAAAAAGTCAAGAAAAAAAGCATTCAAAACAGCTGAGTTAAGAAATCTTATTACTGGTGATTCTATTCGTTTTAAAAGAGCAAAATCGATGACATTTTCTGAAGACGGAAACTACTTTGCCATATCTTTAGAGAAGCCAGAAAGTGATAAATCTAAACACAAAGGGCAAGATTTGCTTATTATAGATTTAAAAACCCTTTCAACTTTAAATTTTGGTAATGTTAACGAATTTTCATTTAACAAAAACTCCACCCATATTGCATATACCATAGATGCAGCTGAAATGGTTGGTAATGGTTTGTATGTATACGATCTTAGCAAAAACAAACTACAGAATTTAGATAGCGATAGAAAAACATATAGCAATCTTACTTGGGATGATGCAAACGTACTCAAGAAAGATTGGGACACTAAAGGTACTCAAATTGCAGTATTAAAAGGTAAAAAAATAGATACCTTAGAGCAGAGAAACAATATGCTTTTAGTAGTCTCTAACGTGCATCAAACTCCAACCAAAAAGACGCTAAATATAAAGAAAACATCTAATTTTCCTAAAAACTTTGTAGTTAGTGAAAAAGGACGTTTGCAATTTAGCAACGATGGGAGTTTTGTTTTGTTTGGAATTAAAGAGCAAGAAAAAAAAGTAAAGTTATCTAAAGATACCATTGCCAATCTTGATATTTTTCATTGGAATGATGAAACTATTAATTCTGTACAAAGAAGAAGAGCAAGTAGAAATAGAAACTTTACCTATTGGGCATCATACCAATTTAAAAATAATGTATTTACCAGACTTACTGACGATAGTATGCGTAATTTATTATTCTCTAGAAACTCAGACTATTGGGTAGGCCGTAATCCAAAACCTTATATTAATGATGTAAATTGGGGAGTATCTCCTGCAGATTTATATCGTGTTAATCTAAAAACTGGAAAACGTGACCTTATGGTTAAGTTAATCAAAAGACCTTTAGGCTATTCACCTGATGGAAATTATTACGCCGTACAAAAAGACACAGCTATTCATATCATAGATTTAGCAAATAATAGAGTAACCAATATTTCTAAAGCTGCTAATGTAAACTTTATGAACTTAGAGCATCCTTATCCTCATGAAAAACCACCTTATGGTTTAGCAGGATGGACAAAAGATGGCGCTTCAATTATCTTAAATCATAAATATGATTTGTGGTCATTAAAATTAGATGGTTCTGCTGCTAAAAATATAACGCAAGGATTGGGAGACAAAGAAGAAATTAGATTTAGATACCAAAACCTAAATGCTAATGATCCTTACATAGACACCAAAAAACCACTACTTTTAAATGCCTATGGTGAATGGACAAAAAAGGCCGGTTTTTACGAATCAAAAGTGGGTAAAAAACCAAAAGCATTGCTTTTTGATGACTATGCATTTACCAGAATTATAAAAGCAGAAAATGCTGATAAGGTTGTATTTACCAAAGAATCTTTTGTAACATTTCCAGATTACCATGTAAGTAATCTTTCATTCAGAAAACCTAACAGGTTAACGGATGCCAATCCGCAGCAAAAAGAATACAAATGGGGTTCTAAAGTGTTGGTTGATTATACTAACAGTAAAGGAGACAAGTTACAAGGTACACTTACCCTTCCACCAGATTATGAAAAGGGTAAAAAATATCCTATGGTTGTGTATTTCTACGAGAAAATGTCTAACAGACACCATCGTTATTATATGCCATCTTATGATGATCGTCCACATGGCTCTACTTATGCTAGTAATGGGTATTTATTCTTTCAACCAGACAATGTTTACGAGGTAGGAAAACCAGGCACAAGCTCTTTAGATTGTATTACATCTGCAACTCAAAAAGTAATTGATTTAGGCTATGCAGATCCTAAAAAAATTGGGTTACAAGGGCATAGTTGGGGTGGTTATCAATCTTCATTTATACTCACACAAACAGATATGTTTGCTTGTGTAGTAACTGGAGCACCACCTACAGATCTAGAAAGTTTTTACAATAATATTTACGGAAATACAGGAACCAACCATGTTGGTATTATGGAAATTGGACAAGTAAGAATGGGTAGAGGTGTTACACCATGGACACATCGTGAAATTTATCAGCGAGAAAACCCAATGTTTCATGCGCAAAAAATTAAAGTTCCTTTTATGATATTACATGGAACAGCTGATGGTGCTGTAGATTGGACACAAGGTCTTGAGTTTTACAATGCTGCAAGAAGGTTAGGCAAAGAAGTTATCTTCTTATCCTATCCAGATGAACCTCATCATTTAAGAGTTGAGGCCAATCAAAAAGATTTTCAGGTTAGAATGAAACAATATTTTGATCATTATTTAATGGATAAAGAAGCCCCTAAATGGATGACTGATGGCATACCTCATCTAAAAAAACTGTATGATAAAGCGAAATAGTTTTTACTAAAAATTATCTAGGATTTATTCTTAAACATAAAAAAACTTCCAATACAAATTATTGTCTTGGAAGTTTTTAGTGTTAGAGAGTGATTATCCACACTTTGAAGAACCACATTCTTGACAAGTTAAACATCCTTCTTGATAAATTAAATCTGTAGAATTACAATTATCACAGGTTTGTCCTTTTGCTTTTGTACCATCTTCTACATAACGTTTTAAAGCTCTTTGCACACCGTTTTTCCAAGTGTTGATAGAAGCTGTGTCTAGTTGCAAACTATTAATTAAATCGACAACTTTATCAATTGGCATTCCATGACGTAAAGTACCCGAAATTAGCTTTGCATAATTCCAAAATTCTGGATTAAATTTATGAGACAAACCTTCTATAGTGGTTTTATAACCTCTTTTATTTTTGTACTGAAAATCGTAACGAGAAGCACCATTTTCATCTCTGCTTTTAATAATTACTCCTTTTTCTACAGAACGTGGAATTAAAATTCCGTCTTCATCATCTACCAAACCCGTAAAAATTTCATAAGGTTTGTGATCAAAAATACCTACAAAAGCAATCCATTTTTCTTTTTGATTTTGAAAACGAACCACATCTGCCTCTAATTCTACAGGTCTTTTTTTAGGAAAACCTGCATTAATTGTTTTGTCTTCGGTTTTATCATCCGTAGAAATTAAAACGCCAGCTCTAGAACCATCTCTATACACAGTAACCCCTTTACAACCAACTTGCCAGGCTTTTAAATACAATTCGCCCACCAAATCTTCTGTAACATTATTAGGTAAATTTACAGTTACACTAATGGAATGATCTACCCATTTTTGAATAGCACCTTGCATGGTTACTTTACTTAACCAATTGATATCGTTTGATGTGGCTTTATAATATGGCGATTTTTTAACAAGCTCATTTAATTCTTCTTGTGTAAAGTTTTTAGAAGAATCTATGTTATTTACTTCCATCCATTGTTTAAATCGATGATGAAAAACTACATATTCTTCCCAAGAATCGCCAACTTCATCCACAAAATCTACGCGAATATCTTTGTCATTAGGATTTACTTTTTTTCTACGTTTATAGACTGGCATAAAAACTGGTTCTATTCCAGAGGATGTTTGCGTCATTAAACTTGTTGTTCCTGTTGGAGCGATGGTTAGCAAAGCAATATTTCTACGTCCATGTTCTAGCATTTCGTAGTACAATTTACTATCGGCTTCTTTTAAGCGTAAAATAAATGGATTTTCTTTTTCTCTAGCTGCATCAAAAATTGAAAAAGCACCTCTTTCTTTGGCTAAATTTACAGAAGCTCTGTAGGTTTCTACTGCCAACGTTTTATGAACTTTGGTAGAAAATGCATTGCCTTTTTCACTTCCATAACGAATTCCTAAAGCCGCTAACATATCTCCTTCTGCAGTAATTCCAATTCCTGTTCTTCTACCCTCATAAGCTTTTTGTCTGATGTTTAACCACAGATTTTTTTCTGTGGCTTTTACAGTATCTTCTTCAGGATCTGCATCAATCTTTGCTAAAATTCCATCAATTTTTTCTAACTCTAAATCAATGATATCATCCATCATTCTTTGAGCAACAACAATATGTTTTTTAAATAATTTAAAATTGAATTCTGCCTTTTCTGTAAACGGATTTTCTACATAAGAAAATAAGTTGATTGCCAACAAACGACAAGAATCATAAGGGCATAAAGGAATTTCTCCACAAGGATTTGTAGAAACTGTTTTGTATCCTAAATCTGCATAGCAATCTGGTACAGATTCGTTAATTATGGTATCCCAAAATAAAATTCCGGGTTCTGCGGATTTCCAAGCATTGTGTACAATTTTTTTCCAAATTTTAGTAGCTTCTATCTCCTTTGTATACACAGGATTTTTACTAAATGTTGGATATTTTTGTGTGTACTTTTCATCCGCTTTTACAGCTTTCATAAAAGCATCATCTATTCTTACAGAAACATTGGCTCCAGTAACTTTTCCTTGTTCTAATTTAGCATCGATAAAATCTTCTGCATCTGGGTGATTGATAGAAACCGACAGCATTAAAGCACCTCTTCTACCATCTTGTGCAACTTCTCTGGTTGAGTTTGAGTAACGCTCCATAAAAGGCACAATTCCTGTGGAAGTTAACGCAGAATTTTTAACAGGAGAGCCTTTTGGACGAATGTGAGATAAATCGTGCCCAACACCACCTCTACGTTTCATTAACTGCACCTGTTCTTGATCTATTTTTAGAATTCCACCATAAGAATCTGACTCGCCATTATTACCAATTACAAAACAATTAGACAACGATGCAATTTGAAACGGATTCCCAATTCCGGCCATAGGACTTCCTTGAGGAACAATGTATTTAAAGTTTTTAATGACATCAAAAATTTCTTGTTCGGTTAACGGGTTTTTATATTTCTGCTCTATTCTTGCAATTTCTGATGCAATTCTTTGATGCATTTCATCTGGTGATTTCTCGTAAATATTATTTAAAGAATCTTTTAATGCATATTTATTTAACCATACAGAGGCTGCTAATTCATCGCCTTTAAAATATGTTTTTGCAGCTTGTAAAGCTTCTTCTCTTAAATACGTTTTTGTTAGAGAAAGCACAGTTTTAGATTTCATTGTTTTTGGTAAATTAAGTTGATTTAGAAGAAATAAAAATCCTTAAAAAACGAAACTTAAAAGATGATAATTATCATATAATTTTCAATAAAAAAAAATAAACAACTAATTATAAGACAGTTAAAAACTTATTAACACAAAAAAGTTAACAAGTAAATTCAATTATAGAAAATGAATTTTACATAAAATCACTAAATAAAACCTTTGTTGATGTACTCAATTTTGTAGAAATAAACCTTGTAAAACCGTATTTTATACTTGGTTTTTAGCGTCTTCTAATCCCCATTGATCTAGACTTCTTAAGATATTTTCTAAAGACTTTCCTCTTTCAGTTAAACCATATTCTACTTTTGGAGGCACTACAGGATAAACCTTTCTAAAAACCAAACCATCTTTTTCTAATTCTCTAACTGTTTGGGTAAACATTTTGTTTGATATTCCATTGATATGTTTCTGTAAAACACCAGAACGTAAATCGCCATCTAACAAATGAAACAATAATAAAGGTTTCCATTTTGTACCTATTAAATTCATAGTATAATTTAAAGGACATTTAATTTCTTTATTCAATTTTTAAATGTATTTTATTGATATTCATTATTTTACTAATTTTGGTAACTATACTACTTTTTAGTAAGTTATTGCCAAACAGGTAAATATAAATTAATTTTGCAACTTAAATCGATAAAACTATGACAACAAATAAAAATTATCCGAAATCATTTTCACATATAGGTTTAACAGTACCAGATATAAAAGAAGCTGTGAAATTTTACTCAGAAGTTATGGGTTGGTACATTATTATGGAACCTTCTACCATTAAAAAAGAAGCTGAAACTGCAATTGGCCAAATGTGTATTGACGTTTTTGGTAATGATTGGGAAGAGTTTGAAATTGCACATTTAGCAACTTCTGATGGTGTTGGTGTTGAATTATTTTGTTTTCCACATGGTGTAAAAGAAGCACCTGAGTTTACTCCTTTTAACACAGGACTTTTCCATTTTTGTATTCAAGATCCTAATATTGAAGATTTAATTGATAAAATTGTGGCTTATGGAGGGAAACAAAGAATGCCAATTAGAGCGTATTACCCAAAAGATAAACCTTTTAAAATGTGTTATGTAGAAGATCCTTTTGGAATTGTTTTTGAAATTTACACTCACAGTTACGAGTTAACGTATTCGTCTGGCGCTTATCAAAAGAAATAATTCCGAATTATTTCAATACTAAAAAACCTCTAAATTTTAATCAATTTAGAGGTTTTTAAATATTTTAAATTTAGGATTATTCATAAATGAATTCACCAAACTCGCTTTTAATAGTTAACTTTTTTATTTCTGATGCTTCTACTCTACCTACAATTTTAGCATCAACATTAAAAGATTTAGAAATAGAAATAATGTCTTCTGCAATTTCTGGAGTAACATACACTTCCATTCTATGACCACAATTAAATACTTGATACATTTCTTTCCAATCTGTTTTAGACTGTTCTTGTATTAATTTAAACAATGGCGGAATTGCAAACATATCATCTTTTACAATATGCAAATTATCAACAAAATGTAAAATTTTGGTTTGCGCTCCACCAGAACAATGAATCATTCCATGCACTTTATCCGAAGAAAAATGAGATAAAATTTCTTTAATAATTGGTGCATACGTTCTTGTTGGTGATAACACTAATTTACCAGCATCAATAGGAGAATCTTTTACTTCATCAGTTAATTTAGTACCTCCTGAATATACCAATTCTTCTGGTACAGCAGCATCAAAACTTTCTGGATATTTATCTGCTAAATACTTATGAAAAACATCGTGTCTTGCAGAAGTTAATCCATTAGAACCCATACCTCCATTATATTCGGTTTCGTAAGTTGCTTGTCCAAAAGATTCTAAACCAACAATTACATCACCAGCTTTTATGTTGGCATTATCAATAACATCAGAACGTCTCATTCTTGCAGTTACTGTTGAATCTACTATAATTGTGCGCACTAAATCTCCAACATCTGCTGTTTCTCCTCCTGTTGAATGTATGGTAACTCCGAATTTTTTTAAATCTTCGATTAACTCTTCTGTTCCGTTAATAATTGCTGATAAAACTTCGCCAGGAATTTTACTTTTGTTACGACCAATAGTGGAAGAAAGTAGTATATTATCTGTTGCGCCAACACATAATAAATCGTCTATATTCATAATTAACGCATCTTGCGCTATGCCTTTCCAAACAGAAATATCTCCTGTTTCTTTCCAATACATGTAAGCCAAAGAAGATTTTGTACCTGCACCATCTGCATGCATTATTAAACAATAATCATCGTCATTGGTTAAATAATCTGGTACTATTTTACAAAATGCTTTCGGAAACAAACCTTTGTCTATATTCTTAATTGCATTGTGCACATCTTCTTTTGATGCAGAAACACCTCTTTGTGCGTATCTTTTAGAAACTTCTTGACTCATATTGTATTGTTGATTTTTGCAAATTTAGTTTTTTGATTAGATAAAATACAAAAAACAGAGATGAATGTTTATTTTATGACATACAAAAATCAATATATTAAAAAAAGACCTTAGCTATTTTACAAAAATACCTAAGGTCTTTACACTAATAAATATACTATTTTAAGAAGCTGCTCTTAGCTTTTTTAATGTTGAATTTGATAGTTTGGCTTCTGCGTATTCTTTAGTTACGTTAAATTCTTTATCTTCAGAACTTGGTAAATCGAACATTGCATCTGTAAAAATAGCTTCACATAAAGAGCGTAATCCTCTAGCTCCTAATTTATATTCTACTGCTTTTTCTACAATGTAATTTAAGGCATCTTCCTCTATAGTAAACGCTACGTCATCCATTACAAACAACTTTGCATATTGTTTGATAATCGAGTTTTTGGGTTCTGTTAAAATAGCACGTAATGTTTTAGCATCTAAAGGATTCATATAACTTAAAACCGGTAAACGCCCAATAATTTCTGGTATTAAACCAAAAGATTTTAAATCTAAAGGTGTGATGTATTGTAATAAGTTTTCTTCGTCTATTTTGTCTTCATCTAAAGAGGCTCCAAAACCAACTGCTTGTCTGTTTAATCGTTTGCTAATTAATCGATCTATGCCAGAAAATGCACCGCCTGCAATAAATAAAATATCTTTTGTATTTACTTCGATAAATTTTTGCTCTGGATGTTTACGACCTCCTTTAGGCGCTACATTTACAACAGCGCCTTCTAATAATTTTAATAAAGCTTGTTGAACGCCTTCGCCAGAAACATCTCTGGTTATGGATGGATTATCGCCTTTTCTTGCAATTTTATCAATTTCATCAATAAAAACAATACCTCTTTGCGCTTTTTCTACATCGTAATCTGCTGCTTGCAGTAACCTACTTAAGATACTCTCTACATCTTCGCCAACATAACCTGCTTGCGTTAATACAGTAGCATCTACTATAGAAAATGGTACGTTTAACATTTTTGCAATTGTTCTTGCAACTAATGTTTTACCTGTACCTGTTTCCCCTACCAAAACAATGTTAGATTTTTCAATTTCTACATCATCATTTGTATCTTCTTGTAACAATCTTTTATAGTGATTGTACACAGCTACAGCCATTGCACGTTTGGTTTCGGTTTGCCCAATAATGTATTGATCTAGGAAATCTTTAATTTCTAACGGTTTTTTTAAAGTTAAATCTTTAGCTAGTGAACTAGATTTAGATTCAGAAATTTCTTCTTCTACAATACCATGTGCTTGTTCTATACATTTATCACAAATATGGGCATCCATACCTGCAATAAGCAAATCTGTTTCGGCTTTTTTACGTCCGCAAAACGAACACTCTAAGTTTTCTTCTTTTGACATTTTTATGAATCTTAAGTTGTTAGTCTTTAGACGTTAGATGTTAGTTTTTTTCACTACTGTCTAACTACTAATTACTATTGACCAATCTATTTTCTAGCTAAAATTTCATCAATCATTCCATATTCTTTAGCTTCGTCTGCTTTCATCCAGTAATCTCTATCAGAATCATTATGCACTTTTTCTATAGTTTGCCCAGAATGATTTGCAATTATAGCATACAATTCGTCTTTTAACTTTAAGATTTCTCTTGCCGTAATTTCTATATCAGAAGCTTGACCTTGTGCACCTCCTAAAGGTTGGTGAATCATAATTCTAGAATGTGGTAAAGCTGAACGTTTTCCTTTTTGCCCTGCACACATTAAAACTGCACCCATAGAAGCTGCCATACCTGTACAAATTGTAGCCACATCTGGCTTAATAAATTGCATAGTATCGTAAATACCTAAACCTGCATAAACGCCACCTCCTGGAGAATTGATATAAATTGATATATCTTTATTAGCATCTACACTTTCTAAAAACAACAATTGTGCTTGTATAATATTAGCAACCTGATCATTAATTCCTGTTCCTAAAAAGATAATTCTGTCCATCATTAAACGCGAAAAAACATCCATTTGAGTGATGTTCATTTGGCGTTCTTCCATAATGTATGGGGTTAAACTACTTGTTATTTTAGTATAAGAAGTGCTACTAATACCATGATGTTTTGTAGCATATTTTTCGAACTCTTTTCCGTAATCCATTTCTCTATTCTTTTAAAGTATTTGGTTGTGTAAAGATAAGAACATTTCTCTTAATATTATGTTACAGTTTTTGGGCAAAAAAACCTGAATTTTTCAATTCAGGTTTTATCATATTTTACGATATCTCTTCTTTACTAAAGATGATAAAATACCATCAAAAAATTACTTCTTGTAAGCCTCTTTTACAAACTCTTCATAAGAAACTTCTTTTGTTTTAAAGTTGATGTTCTCTTTAAAGAAAGTCAATAATTTTTGACTAATTAATTGAGATTGTAACTTTTGCGCTTCTTCTTGGTTTTGTAAAATTCTACCAGCAATATCGTCTAATTCTTTTTCTTCTGGATTCATGTTACCAAACTGAGCCATTTGCGTTCTGATAAATCCTTTTGCGTAATCTACCAATTCAGCATAATCTAATTTAATATCGTTATCTTTCATAAGCTTACCTTCAATTAATTGATAACGTAAACCTTGTTCAGATTTTTTATATTCTTCTTTTGCTTCTTCTGGCGTTAATTCTTTTTCGCCAGCAGTTTGTAACCATTTTTGTAAAAATGCTGCAGGTAAATCGAATTTTGTATTTTCTATTAAATACTCTTGTACAGCATTTAATAAATATTGATCTCCTTGTTGTTCGAATTGCTTTTCAGCATCTTCTTTAATTTTTTCTTTTAATTCAGTTACTGTAGTAACACTACCATCAGCAAATAATTTATCGAACAATTCTTGATCTAATTCTGCTGGTTCTGTTTTTGTAATTTCTTCTACAGTAAAAGTTACAGTAATATCTAAATCGTGAATTTCATCGTGAGAAACTCCTAATAAGTGTTGTAATTTATGATTGTCTTCGAATAATTTCTTAGTTTCTAACTCAATAACATCACCTACTTTAGCACCAATAACTTTCTTTTCATTTTTCTTACCTTTTAAGTCGTTAACTAAAAAAGTACCTTTTTTATTGATTTCTTTTTCTTCGTTAACAAATGTACCAGTTACGTTAGAATGTTCAGTAGCTTCATCTAAAGAGCTCATTTTTCCATAACGAGTCTGAATGTTTTTTACTTCTTCTTCTAATAATTCATCAGTTGCAACAATATTGTATTGCTTAATTTTATTTTTTTCTGATAAATCTATTTCGAATTCTGGAGCTAACCCTAATTCAAATTCAAAAGATAAAGTATCTGCATCCCAATTAAAATCATCTTGGACTCTTGGTAAAGGATTACCTAAAATATCTAACTTTTCTTCTGTGATAAATTTATTTAAAGAATCTTGTAAAAGCTTGTTTACTTCATCAATCATTACAGATTTACCATATTGCTTTTTTACCATTCCCATTGGTACATGGCCTTTTCTAAATCCAGGAATATCTGCTTTTTTGCGGTAATCTGTTAATACTTTTGTTACTTTTTCTTGATAATCATCTGCAACAATATCAACTTTTACAACTGCATTTAATGCATCTACGTTTTCTTTTGTAATATTCATTTCTCTTTAATCTAGTTCTTAAAAAAATCGAGTGCAAAATTAATCAATTAAATTGATTTACCAAGTCTTTAAATACTTCTATTTCAGTAATTTCGTTTCAATTTATAAATTACATAACAAATTAAAAACTAAAACTATAGCAGTGATTTGAGTATAAATAAAAAAAATACTTAATTTTGCACAACTCAAATTCTTTATCATAAGAATTTTTAAACAACCAAACAAAATGCAATACAAAAGAATTCTTTTAAAATTAAGTGGTGAAGCCTTAATGGGCGATAGACAATATGGTATAGACCCAAAGCGCTTGGCAGAATATGCAAAAGAAATTAAACAAGTGATAAATTTAGGCATTGAAGTTGCCATAGTTATTGGTGGTGGAAATATTTTTAGAGGTGTTGCTGGCGCTAGTAATGGTATGGATCGTGTACAAGGAGATCATATGGGAATGTTAGCCACTTGTATTAACGGATTAGCTTTGCAAAGTGCTCTAGAAGATGAAGATGTGCATACTCGTTTACAAACCGCTTTAGAAATTAAAGCTGTTGCAGAGCCATATATTAAAAGAAAAGCAATTCGTCATTTAGAGAAAGGACGTGTTGTTATTTTTGGTGCAGGTACAGGAAACCCTTACTTTACCACAGATACAGCTGCTGTTTTAAGAGCTATTGAAATTCAAGCAGATGCTATTTTAAAAGGAACAAGAGTTGATGGAGTATATAACACAGACCCTGAAAAAGATAAAAATGCTGTAAAATTTGACAATATTACCTTTAAAGATGTAATTAGTAAAGGTTTAAAAGTAATGGACATGACTGCTTTTACCTTAAGTGAAGAAAATAAATTACCGATTATTATATTTGATATGAATAAAATTGGTAATCTGATAAAACTAGTTTCAGGAGAAAAAATTGGTACTGTTGTTGATGTTTTATAAATAAACTTTTAATTTTAGAAAGATGAACGAAGAAGTTGAATTTGTTTTAGATAGTGCTAAAGAAGCCATGAATGGTGCAATTGCCCATTTAGAAAAAGAGTTAAAATCTATTAGAGCTGGTAAAGCCACACCAGCAATGTTAAGTACTGTAATGGTAGATTATTATGGCTCTCAAACCCCATTAGCTCAGGTTGCCAATGTAAACACGCCAGATGCAAGAACATTAAGCATACAACCTTGGGAAAAAAACATGCTTCAAGAAATTGAAAAAGCAATACAAATTGCCAACTTAGGTTTTAACCCAATGAATAATGGTGATGTTATTATGATAAACGTACCACCTTTAACGGAAGAAAGAAGAAAAAACTTAGCAAAGCAAGCAAAAGCAGAAGCTGAAGAAGCTAAAATTGGGGTTAGAAACGATCGTAAAGAAGCCAATAACGAATTAAAGAAATTAGATATTTCTGAAGATATGCTAAAAATTGCCGAAGGCGAAGTACAAAAATTAACAGATAATTTTACAAAACTTATTGATGAAAAACTAGCTGTTAAAGAAAAAGAAATTCTTACCATATAACACAATTCATAACATAATTAGAAAGAGGTGTTTTTAACACCTCTTTTTTTTAGCGCTCTATTTCAAATTATGTACCTTTGCGCAAATTTTTTTAAATGAATTTCTGGACAAAAGTCGCCGGTATTATTTTAAGAAACCGCTACTTGGTTTTATTAGGTATTGCCATCATTACAGGTTTGTTAGCCTCGCAAATGCAGTACATGAAGTTTTCTTACACAGAGGCAAACTTACTTCCAGAAAATCACGAAGCAAATTTAGAATACAACAAATTTTTAGAAATTTTTGGTGAAGAAGGCAACCTTGTAATCTTAGGTATAAAAGATTCTACCGTATTTACACCTCAAAAATTTAACGCTTGGAACAAATTAGTAGACCAGTTTGATGATTTAGAAGAGATTGATTTTACTATTTCTATTGCTGATGTTCAACAATTAAAAGCAGATAAAAAGAAAAGAAAATTTGTACTTGAGCCTTTGTATGAAGATAACCCCGCAACAATTAAAGAAGTTTTAGCCATAAAAAAACAGCTTTTTGAAAAACTTCCTTTTTACGATAATTTATTGTTTAATAAAGAAACAGGAACCTTACAAACTGCTATTTACATAAAAAAGGAAATCATTAACACTCCTGTTCGTAGAGATTTTATTTTCAATACCTTAATCCCTATAATAGAAAAATTTGAAAAAGAAAATAATCTTGATGTTCGTGTTTCTGGAATGCCTTATATACGTACATTAAATGCCCAAAACATACAAAATGAAATTGGCATTTTTGTTGGTGGAGCCTTGTTAATTACTGCTATTATCTTCTTTTTATTTTTTAAATCTTTTAGAGCCACATTCATTACTCTTTTAGTAGTGATGATTGGTGTTACTTGGGCATTTGGTTTTATTGGTTTATTTAGATATGAAATTACAGTTTTATCTGCTTTAATACCTCCTTTAATTATTGTAATTGGTGTGCCCAATGCTGTTTTCTTAATTAATAAATATCAACAAGAAATCAAAAAACATGGGCAACAAGCTAAAGCACTACAACGTGTAATCTCTAAAATTGGTAATGCCACTTTAATGACCAATATTACAACTGCCTCTGGTTTTGCCACTTTTGTGTTTGTAAAGAGTAATTTATTGAGAGAATTCGGAATCTTAGCTTCTGTAAACATTATTAGTATTTTTATTTTAGCATTGTTAATTATTCCAATTATTTACAGTTTCATGCCTCTTCCAAAAGAGAAACACTTGAATCATTTAGAAAGAAAATGGATAGAGAACGTGGTAGACTGGATGGAAAAAACAGTTAGAGATCAACGAATCACTATCTACTTTGCCACGGTTATTATTATAGTTTTAAGTATTATTGGTGTTTACAAAATTAGAGTCTCTGGGACACTTATAGAAGACATGCCTAAAAGTATGGGCTTTTATAAAGATATCAAATTTTTTGAAAAAGAATTTGGTGGTATTATGCCATTAGAAATTTTTATCGATACTAAAAAAGAAAAAGGGGTTATGAAATTATCTACCTTAAAAAAGATGGATAAAATAAATGAGATTATTGAATCTTTCCCAGAACTATCTAAACCTGTATCTGTTGTAAACTTAGTAAAATACTCTAAACAAGCTTTTTACAAAGGCAACCCTAAATACTATCAACTACCATCTAATCAAGAACAGAGTTATATTTTCTCGTACACTAAAAACACGAATAGTGATGCTGGCATGCTAAAAAACTTTGTAGATTCTACTGGACGTTATGCAAGAATAACCACGTTTATGAAAGATATTGGTACTGATAAAATGGATATTATTCAAGAACGATTACAATCAGTTATTGTAAAGGAATTTCCTTCCGAAAAATTTGACGTTTCTATTACAGGTAAAGCCTTAGTATTTATTAAAGGAACCAATTATTTAATTACAAATTTAGTTTTTTCTTTATCTCTTGCTATTATTTTAATTGCCTTATTTATGGCATGGATGTTTAGATCTCCTCAAATGATTATTATTTCATTATTACCCAATATTCTTCCTTTACTAATTACAGCAAGTTTAATGGGCTTTTTAGACATCCCTATAAAACCTTCAACCATTTTGGTTTTTAGTATTGCTTTTGGTATTTCTGTAGATGACACCATACACTTTTTAGCAAAATATAGGCAAGAATTAATTGCTAACAAATGGAAAATAAAACCCTCTGTATATGGAGCTTTGCGAGAAACAGGTGTAAGTATGTTTTATACTTCTATAGTATTATTTTTCGGGTTTTTAACCTTTACCTTATCTAGCTTTGGAGGCACAATAGCATTAGGTGGTTTGGTTTCCATTACGTTATTATTGGCAATGGTATCTAATTTATTACTACTACCTTCTTTATTGTTAACTTTTGAAAAGAAAATTGCTAATAAAAAAGTTTTTAAAGAGCCAAAAATTAAGATTATCCCTCCTAATGAAGACAAGGTAATAGAGCAATAAAAAACCTTTATCTGATTTTCAGTTGATAAAGGTTCCTATAACATCTAAATTGAGGGAATCTAAAGTTTTATTAATGCCAAATTTAAAATTCTTTTTCATAGCAATTTTCTTAGTAACATTTTTCTTTTTCAATAGTACTACAAATTTATGACACAATTATACATTAATCAACTGTGTAATTACGCAGTTTTTAGTATAATTGTACTATGAAAGAGGATTTTGGAAAATATACTAGAGACCGGGTGTCTAATATTCCTTTTGATAAAGATGACCCCACATATATAGAGTACAAAGAAAAGGTGCCTCAGTTTATGGGGCAAGCTGTTTATATTTATTCTTTTCAGAAAAATAGAATGCTTTTTGCCAATGGCTGGGAAGATTTATTAGGCTATAAAGATGAAGAAATTACACTATTAAAAATAGTAAGTTGCACTTCTAAAAGACACTTTAAATTCTCTAACGAATTAAACGACAAAGCTTTACTTTTTTTAAAAAATAAAAAGAAAGATTTAGATAAATATAGCTTTACAATAGAAGTTGAAAAGATTCATAAAAATGGAGAAATTATTCCGCTATTCTCTAGAGTAGGTATTTACAAATCTTTTAATGGAACTATTTTAGAAATTATTGGAATTTCTGAAAGAATACACTCAAGAAGGCTAGGTGATATTATGCAATATGCTGCTTATGGCCCTGAAAAATCTGGATTTGAAGATACCCTAAATTCACAATTATTTAATAAATTAGGTATCTCTAGAAAAGAAAAAGAAGCATTAGAGTTGGCGGCTAAAGGTTATGCTTTTAAAGAAATTGCTGATAAATTATGTGTAAGTCAGTCTGCAATAGAAAAAAGAATTATTCCAATGTATAAACGTTTTAAAGTAAAAAGTTTACCTCATTTAATTAGTTTTGCTCACGACAATTATATCTTATAATTAAATATCAATCAGATAAATTAATTGTAGAAATTTTACAATCATTAACACCAATTTCTAGCAAAAGATCTTTCCACAGATTTACATTGTTTTTGGTTGATTGCATCTTACTTCCCAAAATCCAAATTATGTTTTTTTCTTTAAGAGTTTTTCTATTATTAGTATTTATAGGTTGATTTGTATCTATAAAACTTAATAATGTTTTTGGTGAAATTAGTGCCTCTTGTATTGGTTTACTCGGATTAATATCATCAATCAGTAAAAAATCAGCTGTTCTCCAATTCCAAATTTCGTCATTACTTAGTTTATCCTCATCAAAAAAAGCATTAAACATTTTTATCCCATTTTTATACAAACAGCTATTGTTTTTGATACTCAATTCATTAAGAATACCAACCCCTAAACTTGTTTTACCACTACCAAAATCACCATAAATTAACAGATGATTTCCATCCTTTTTTTTACTTTTTTTATACTTTTCTACTATATCAATATTTTGTTTGCTAATATTTAAATTCCACTGACTCAATCTAAACTGAAATGGATACTTTGCATTTAATTGATACATTTTTGTTAAAAACCAATACCTAGAGGCAAAAATTAAATACAAGCCCAATAAAGAAAGTACAATAATTACGGTATTATTATTGTACTCGGTAAAAACTAAGCTAAACAAAAATGCACCCAGTGCAAAAAAACAAACATCAGTAAATGTGTCAAAAGTTATATTTACCCATTTTGGTTTAAAAGGATATTTTTGTTTTTTAAACATTAAAGGCACCAAAAAATTTAGTATTTCAAACCCTAACCAAAACAAAGAAACGATAACTGCAGAAGCCACAGAATTGTATTTAGTTGAGTAGCATATTAAAAAAGAAGGTATAAAACCCAAAGCTATATGCCCAAACTGATTTGCCATCAAAGCATAAGTTAAAGTTATACCTCTATGCGAATCTTTTCCTATTAAATCTGCTTTCAGCTGTTTTAAGACATATTTAGGTGTAATGGTATTTTTCATAACAAAAAAATTATTCTCAAATATAAATTATTCTACTCAATTTTAAAATCGAGCGCAAATCCCTTCTTCACTTTCCATCAAAAAAAGTATCTTTACGTTTTAGCAAATTTTTAGAGAAAATCAAACATTATATAACATGACAGAGAAAAATGTTGCAGAAATTTTAAATTCTAACATACTTTTACAAGAAGTACAACTAAAAGGTTGGGTAAGAACTTTTAGAAGTAATCGGTTTATTGCTTTAAATGATGGTTCTACTATTAAAAATATCCAATGTGTTATCGATTTTGAAAATACAGATGAAAACACACTAAAAAGAATAACAACTGGAGCTGCAATTTCTGTTAAGGGCACCATTGTAGAAAGTCAAGGTAGAGGACAATCTGTAGAAATCCAAGTGTCAGAAATTGAAATTTTGGGAGATTCTAACCCAGACGAATATCCAATACAGCCCAAAAAACATAGCTTTGAATTTTTACGAGAAAATGCGCATTTACGTATGCGAACCAATACATTTAGTGCAGTAATGCGTGTGCGCTCTAAATTATCTTTTGCAGTGCATAAATATTTTCAAGAAAATGGTTTCAACTATGTAAACACACCTATAATTACGGGTTCTGATGCAGAAGGTGCAGGAGAAATGTTTAGAGTTACTAGTTTTGAAGATAATAAAGCCCCTGTAACTGAAGATGGTAAAATTGATTATTCTAAAGATTTTTTTGGTAAAGAAACTAACTTAACCGTTTCTGGCCAATTAGAAGCAGAAACCTTTGCCATGTCTTTAGGTAAAGCCTATACTTTTGGGCCAACTTTTAGAGCTGAAAATTCAAACACTACACGTCATTTAGCAGAGTTTTGGATGATTGAACCAGAAGTTGCCTTTATGGATTTAGCAGGTAATATGGATTTGGCAGAAGATTTTATAAAATCTGTAATCAACAATATTTTAGAAAATTGTAAAGACGATTTAGCATTTTTAGATCAACGTTTAACGCAAGAAGAAAAAAGCAAACCGCAAGCGCAACGTAGTGAAATGAGTTTACTAGAAAAATTAAAATTTGTAGTAGACAATAATTTTAAACGTGTTTCATACACAGAAGCTATTGATATTTTAAGAAATTCTAAACCAAATAAAAAGAAAAAGTTTCAGTTTCCTATTAACGAATGGGGTGCTGATTTACAGTCAGAACACGAACGTTATTTAGTTGAAAAACACTTTAAATGCCCCGTAATTTTGTTCGATTACCCTGCAAATATTAAAGCATTTTATATGCGTTTAAACGATGATGGAAAAACGGTTAGAGCTATGGATGTGTTGTTTCCAGGAATTGGAGAAATTGTAGGAGGTTCTCAAAGAGAAGAGCGTTATGAAGTTTTGGTTGAAAAAATGAAAGCGTTAGATATTCCTGAAGAAGAATTATGGTGGTATTTAGATTTAAGAAAATTTGGCACAGCTGTACACTCTGGCTTTGGTCTTGGTTTTGAAAGACTCGTGCAGTTTGCTACAGGAATGAATAATATTAGAGATGTAATTCCTTTTCCAAGAACACCTCAAAATGCTGAGTTCTAAACAAAAAAATAAAAAACTTAATTTACAAATCGTCATTCCTTTAAGAATGGCGATTTTATTTTAACCGATTTCTTATATTTGTTTATATGCTAAAGCAAAGTTTACAATACAAATTACTTCAAAAATTATCTCCTCAGCAAATTCAGCTGATGAAATTGATTCAATTGCCAACGCAGGCTTTTGAGGAACGTTTAAAACAAGAAATTGAAGAAAACCCTGCCTTAGATACAGGTAAAGAAGAATCTGATTCTTTTGATGATGATTTATCTAACGAATACGACGATACTGGTACAGAAAAGATAGATGCCGAAGATATAAATATTGATGAATATTTAAGTGATGATGAAATACCGAATTATAAAACTCAGGCAAATAATTATTCATCTGATGATGAAGAAAAAAACGTGCCTTATGCAGCAGGAACAAGTTTTCATCAATCTTTAAAAAATCAATTAAATACTTATAGTTTAAATGAAGAAGAACGCTCCATTGCAGAATTTTTAGTAGGTAGTATTGATGATAGTGGATATATTAGAAGAGAAATTATTGATTTGGTTGATGACTTAGCTTTTACTGCCAACATTTTTACTACAGAAGAAAAAGTAATTACGGTATTAAAAAAAACAGTACATACTCTTGATCCAATAGGTGTTGGCGCAAGAGATCTTAAAGAATGTTTAATCATTCAATTGAAATCGAAACAAATTACTAAAATTAGAAGTTTAGCAATAGCTATTTTAGAAGAAGCTTTTGATCATTTTGTAAAGAAACACTACAAAAAACTATTAGAAAAATTTAATATTTCTGAAGAAGAATTAAAAGCTGTAAACGCTGAAATTTCTAAATTAAATCCCAAACCTGGTAGTTCTTATGCTGGCAATAATAAACTTGCAGAGCAAATTGTGCCAGATTTTTCTATCAAAATTATAGATGGCGAATTAGATTTAACCTTAAACTCTAGAAATGCCCCAGAGTTACATGTTTCTAGAGAATATAATAATATGCTGAAAGGTTATCAAGAATCTAAAACTAAAAGCAAATCTCAAAAAGATGCTGTGTTTTTTATCAAACAAAAATTAGATGCCGCAAAATGGTTTATAGATGCTATTAAACAGCGACAGCAGACACTCTTAGTAACTATGAACACTATAATGCACTATCAGTATGATTATTTTTTAACGGGTGATGAACGTAAGCTAAAACCAATGATTTTAAAAGATATTGCAGATAAAATCAATATGGATGTTTCAACGGTTTCTAGAGTTGCTAGTAGCAAGTATGTTTCTACTCCTTATGGTACTAAATTAATTAAAGAGTTTTTTTCTGAATCTATGAAAAATGATCAAGGAGAAGACGTATCTACTAAAGAAATTAAAAAAATATTGGAAACTGTTATTGCAGAAGAAGACAAAAAGAAACCTTTAACTGACGAGAAATTATCTAAAATTCTAAAAGAAAAAGGGTATCCAATAGCAAGACGTACTGTTGCCAAATATCGCGAACAATTAGAGTTACCTGTAGCTCGTTTACGCAAAGAGATTTAGTGCGATTTCATAAATCTATATCAACCATATTGCATCCAATTGTATTTCCTACTATTGGTGTAATGCTGTATTTTTTATTAACTACAAACAATTATTTGAGCAACCAAAAATTTGCCATTTTAAGTGTAGTGTTTATTTTTACCTATTTGGTTCCACTTTTAATTCTTATTCTTTTTAAGAAACTAGGAATCATCAAAAGTTATAAGACCGAAAGTATTAAAGAAAGAAAGTTGCCAGTAGCACTAATGATTGTTCTTTTTTATTTAATAGGAAATACAATGAATAGCGCTACAAATTTGAGAGATTTGGGCTTACTTTTTTACGCGACTTCTATAGGGTTATTGTTTATTTATATATTGTTTTTTTTTAAAATAAAAGCGAGTATTCACCTGCTTTCTACAGGTATTTCTGCAGGTTTTTTTATGGTTTTAGGACATAATTATTCTCAATCCTATTTAATTATTATCATTATTGTTTTTTTATTATCAGGAGTAATAGCCAGTGCAAGACTACACCTAAAAGCACATACACACAAAGAAATATATATTGGTTTTTTTGTAGGGATGCTAACCCCAATTGTTCTCAACTATATCTATAATATATAGAAAATTAGTCCGAATTTTAAAATTGATGAATTTATTTCCTCTCCGCTAATAACTGCATTATTGAATATTGAAGTCAGGCTGTAGTAGATATTCACGTTAAATTCGTCATAACCTGCAGAAAGTGTTAATCCATATTGAAATTGATTATAGCTACTAACATTAGTATAAGAAATAGTATTTGAATTTTCTTCAAAATTAAACGTGTTAGATAGGTTGTATAAGAGCTTAACTCCAGCATAAACACGCCAAAAATTGTATCTTTTTGCTGTTGATGTTCTCCACCTTAACTCAAAAGGAAACTCTATATTATGCGATTTAAAGACGTTTGCAGCCAAACTTTGGCCCCTACTAAAAAAAGTAGTAGCGTTACGCTCTTCTACTTTTAATTCATGATTAAAAAAATCAAATCCATAACCGACACCTAATGCTATTGCTACATTGCCTTGCTTGTTTAAAATAATATCTTTTATAAAACCTGTTGAAAGCCCATAAGAGAAACCGCTTTTGCTTATTGGTGATGGTTGATCAAACAACTGGGCATAAGATATCGAAACATATATTTGATCTTCAGCATATCTGTCTCCAATTTGCAAAGAATCTTTTTGGGCCAGTAGATTAGAAACACAAAATAGTATCCATAAAAAATTTATTATTTGTTTCATTTCTAAATTTAATGAATATAAATATACATTTTTTATAATAGGCTTACCAAAAAATAACAGAAATAAAAAAAGGTTAACTGTGTATAGTTAACCTTTTTTAAGAACTGTATTTTATAATTCTAATTCTTAGATCCAGCAGTAGATGAATAGTTAATTTTAAGAGCGTTAACATCTCTTAATTTTAGTCTAATATCTATAATAGTACCTACATTAGATTCTTTATCAGCCTTTATAGAAGTAGTCATAAAAGGATGTAAAGCTTCTGCTAATTTATCTCTTTTACTAAAAATAAAAGCAGGCACTTGATCTGCAGTTGAAATTTTATCATTTAACTGAATTTTATTATATCCTACACCATCTCTATTAGGGTCTTTAGATTTACCTACATAAATAGTGCTTACCAAACTTTTATCTTCTAATTTCTTAATTTCAGTTGCAGAAGGCAACCTAGGGTTTTCAATTACTAAATTTGTTTCTCTCATAGTTGTAGTAACCATAAAGAAAAATAGTAACATAAAAACAATATCTGGCAAGGCTGCTGTATTTACAGCAGGTATTCCTTTTTTCTTTTTTCTAAATTTAGACATAGTTTCTTGTTTTAAATTTAATTAATTAGGAAGTTGGTTCAGCATCTGAAATAATCTGAGGATAGGATTTCTTGATATCTTCAACTTTCACTTTCAATTGCTCAGATAATCTTTTGGTATCAGCACTTTTCTTAGCGTCTTTATATTGCTCTTCTAGTTCATCAAAAGAGATTCCATATCGTTGTTTAGACAATCTATTTCTTAATTCGCTGTAAGCCCTCAACAACTCATTCTGCACTTCAATATAAACCCCGTAATCTGTACCTCTATCACTTTGCACAGAGATAATTGCTTTGTTAGGATGATCAGAAGACTTATCACTTCTTTCACCTTGGCAATAGTCACAAGGTTTACCTGGTGTACCATCTTCTCCTGGCTTACCAATTCCACCTCCATTATCAATAAACTTTAAAGCTGCGTCTTTAATGTCTTTGATTTCCATTGGTTCATTTTCAACAAGAAGTTCATTATTTCTGTTGATATTTACCTCAAAGATATTTTTTTCTTTAATTACAGGTGGCACATAATCTGCTGGTGGTTTTTCTGACAACTTCTTAGAGACACCTGAATCTACATTCATGGTAGTAGTTACTAAGAAGAAAATTAATAACAGAAAAGCAATGTCTGCCATAGAACCTGCGTTAATTTCTGGATTTTCTCTTCTTGCCATATATTATGATTTAACTAATCCTTTTAATAAATCTACAATAAAAAATGCTCCAGCAATGATTAATAGTATTGTACTATACCATATTCCTGCGCCTACCCATCTATTTACAGATGACCCTTCTTCTCCTCCTGGTAAAACATTTAATCCATTTGCATCATATACAACTGAACTGTCTGACAAGAAGTAAGCAATAAATAACAACACTGCTAACACTGCTAAACCTCCTAAAGTTTTCTTTAGGTTCTCTGGATTTCTTATTAAACTCCAAAGAGATAATAATATTGTAATTACAACACCAGCAATAAACAACCAAAATGAAAATGAAATTAGTGGGCTAACCAAACTATTTTGTACATCAACATTGGTTTCTATTACCTCTGCATCTTCCGAAAATATTCTTACAAAAAGAATACCTCCAATAAGTGCTATTAAAGTAATTCCAATATTTAAAATTTTACTACTTTTCATATTGAATATTATTTTTTATACTTTACTAATAAATCTACCAATGATATAGATGCATCTTCCATATTGTTTACAATACCATCGATTTTTGCAACGATATAGTTGTAAAATATTTGAAGAATAATAGCCACAATTAAACCAAATACAGTAGTTAATAAGGCAACTTTAATACCACCTGCAACTACGGCTGGAGAGATATCGTTTGCTACAGCAATGTCGTTAAATGCTCCAATCATACCAATTACAGTACCCATGAAACCAAGCATTGGTGCTAATGCAATAAATAAAGAAATCCAAGAAACGTTTTTCTCTAATTGTCCCATTTGAACTCCACCATAGGCAACAACTGCTTTTTCAGCTTCTTCTACACCTTCATCAACTCTATCTAAACCTTGATAAAAAATAGATGCAACAGGCCCTTTTGTATTTCTACAAACTTCTTTAGCAGCTTCTACACCACCAGAACTTAAAGCATCATCTACATTTGCTAATAATTTTTTAGTGTTAGTTGTAGCCATATTCAAATAAATAATTCTTTCAATGGCAATAGCTAAACCTAAAATTAAAGCTACCAATACAATTCCCATAAAACCTGGCCCACCATCAATAAAGTTTTGCTTTAATATTTGGTGAAAGGTTTGTTCAGTTTCTGCAGCTTCTTGCGCAAAAGAGGATTGTACAGCTCCAAAAAACATAAATCCTGTTACAGATAAGACATTTACTACTTTTTTCATCTTAGTTATAAATTAATTTTAATAGTTATTAACGGGTTAAAGATATAAATTTTCGTTCCAAAAAAAGAAATAATATTGTTATTTATGATTTTTTTGGTCAGAATTTCTCTCATTCCTTTTTAAGAGACTGCCAAGTAACAAAAAATGTAAAGCATAAAAAAATTTTTTTTAGCTATTTATTGCTTTTTGGGCATTTTGTTGCTAAAAAAAATTTGTTCTGATTAAATTTTCGCTATTTGTTCTCTTATGTATCAGAAATCTCACCTCGTAAAGATTTTTCATAGTAGTATATAAAGTCTTTTTTTGACAGGTTTTTATGCAGCAAGTACATTAATTTTGCCACGGCAGATTCTGTAGTAATGTCTTTTCCGCTAATTACACCGATCTTTTTTAAAACCATACTTGTTTCGTAGTGGCCTTGTACCACACTACCTCCTTCGCATTGTGTTACATTTACTATTTTGATGTCTTTTTCAATTGCTATTTTTAACAAGTTTAAAAACCATTTTTCGTTTGGTGCATTACCAGCGCCATAAGTTTCTAGCACAACACCTCTTAAATTTTCTATGCTTAAAATACTTTGCACTGTTTTTTGCGTAATTCCTGGAAATAATTTTAAAATTACAATATCGTTTACCAAATCTTTTCTAACCACCAATTCTTTTGGGCTGTTTACTTTATTAATGTAGTGATGGTTAAAGTTTAAGTGTACCCCACTTTCTGCAAGTGGCGGATAATTTAAAGAACTAAACGCTTCGAATTGTTCTGCATTTATTTTTGATGTTCTGTTTGCTCTGTACAATTTATACTCAAAATACAAACATACTTCTGATATAATTGGTTTTTGATTTTCTTGTGCACATGCAATTTCTATAGAAGTAATTAGGTTTTCTTTGGCATCTGTTCGTAAATCTCCTATTGGTAATTGAGCTCCTGTAAAAATAATGGGCTTTTGTAAATTCTCAAACATAAAGCTTAAGGTAGATGAAATGTAAGACATGGTATCTGAACCTGTAAGAATTACAAAACCATCAAACTGATTGTAATTGTTTTCTATTATTTCTGCAATTTCTTTATAATAATGTGTGTTCATATTTGATGAATCCATAGGCTCATCAAAAGAAATCGTTTTGATATTACAATTTAATTGTTCTAATTCTGGAATCTTTTCTACAATTTGACTAAAATCAAATGCTTTTAGCGCATTTGTTTTATAGTCTTTTATCATACCTATTGTACCACCTGTATATACAATTAATATGTTTGGTTTTTTTGCCATTTTGACATCTATTTCTTAAAAAAATATTAATTTTCGACTACTATATTATGTCATTAGTTGATTTAATTCCATAAAAATGGAATTGGAATGCTTTATGTTGTAAATTTATCAAACAAAAATCGATACACAATTTAAAACCTTATAAATATGTTACAGTTTTATATATTAATTGGTGCAATTTCTTTAGTAAGTTGGTTAGTAAGTAATCAATTGAAACAAAAGTTTAAAAAATATTCTCAGTTAAGTTTAAGAAATGGAATGAGTGGTGCAGAAATTGCTACCAAAATGCTTGCTGACCATGGTATTTTTGATGTAAAAGTAATTTCTACTCCTGGTAGATTAACAGATCATTACAACCCAAAAGACAAAACTGTAAATTTAAGTGAGGCTGTTTACAGTCAAAGAAATGCTGCAGCTGCAGCTGTTGCTGCTCATGAAGTTGGTCATGCTGTTCAGCATGCAAAAGCCTATCAATGGTTAACTTTACGATCTCAATTAGTACCCATTGTTAGTATCTCTTCTAATTTTTCTCAGTGGTTAGTAATTGGCGGGCTAATTTTAGGTGTTGCTACCAATTCTACTGGTGGATATGGTATTGGTTTTTATATTGCCATAGCTGGTTTGGCAATGATGGCTTTAGCAACTTTGTTTAGTTTTATTACACTACCTGTAGAGTATGATGCTAGCAATAGAGCTTTAGCATGGTTGAAAAATAAAAATATGGTTTCTCAACAAGAATTTGAAGGTTCTAAAGATGCTTTAAAATGGGCTGCAAGAACTTATTTAGTGGCTGCTTTGGGTTCTTTAGCCATGTTGTTGTATTGGGGAATGCAAGTTTTAGGTAGCAGAGATTAAATATTGATTTTTTTTGTTGCAAAAGATACATTTAAAATGCTTTGATTTTCAAGGCATTTTTTTTTGTGGGAAACTATTTGAATAATTTCAGCGTCTTGTGTTTAAAGAAAAAGAATATCTGTTTATCGGAAAAATAACCCAATTCATCAGATTTCGATTTCACAACTTCTAATAATCAACCAATTTTGAAGTGTAAAACACAACGTATGAAAACTAAAATCACCACTTTATTTATTATTTTATGTACACTATCTATTTTTGCACAACACAACATCAACGGAAAAATTGTTGATGCGCAAAATACACCTTTACCATTCGCAAATATTGTGTTACAAAAAATAGATGCAGAAGCAAAACCAAAAGGCACTGTTTCTGATGAGAATGGAACATTTTTCTTTGATAAAATTGCATCAGGAAAATACAAAATAGAAATTTCTATGCTAGGCTTTAAAACCTATAAAATTTCTGAACTTGATTTGAACACCAATAAAACGTTCAACATTACACTACAAGAAGAAACACAAACTTTAAATGAAGTGGTTGTAAAAAGCAAACGACCAGTAATCAAACAAACCGCAGAAAAACTAATTGTAGATTTAGAAAAATCGGAAATGATTAATACCAATTTGCAAGATGTAATGCGTAAAATTCCTGGAGTTTTGGTAACCAATAACGGAATTTCTATTGCAGGCAATAGAGGTGTTCGAATTTTAATCAACGGAAAAACTACTGAATATATGGATGTGGAAACGCTTTTAAGAGATTTTCCTGCAGACAATATTGCTAAAGTTGAAGTTGTAGAACAACCTGGTGCTGAATATGAAGCTTCTGGTTCTGGTGCTATCATCAACATTATTCTAAAGAAAAATGTAAAACTTGGTACTTATGGAAGTGTAAATTCTTGGGTTGGTGAAGACCAAGGTTTTGAATGGGGTTCAGGCTTTTCAATTGCTAGTTATAAAAACAAACTAAATTGGCAATTGAGTACAGGGTATTCTCAACCCACTTGGAGAGAGGATTTATTTTTGATTAGAACAGTTGGAGAGGAAACATACAATCAAGTAACTAGAGAACCTTACGATCCTGATAATTTTAGATTTGGTGGTAGTTTAGATTATTATATAAGTGATAAACATTCCATAGGAATTGGAGGGCAAATTAACACGAGAGATTCTGACAGAATAGCAAGTAGTAAAACCATTATTTCTGATGAAAATTCTACAAACACTTTGTTTTCTGAAAATAGTTTTAATAGGCAAAGAACCACCTTTAACATCAATCCCTATTACGAATACAAAACAAACACAGACAAATTATTGATTGATTTTAATTATATAGATTTTGTAAACGATAACACCAATATTTTAAGTGATGCTGCTGGCAGTACAATTGATTTTACAAACAGAAAGTACATACAAGATGGCACCTACAACATAAAAACTTATAGAATAGACTATACCAAAACATTCTCAGATAATTTTAAACTAAGTGCGGGTTCTCGTTTTGCTGATGTAGCTACAGATAACGATTTACAAGCGTTCTCTGAAACCAACAATATTTTTGAAAAAGACATTGCTGAAAGTAGCCGATTTGTAATTGACGAAACCATCTTAGCTTTTTATGGAAAAATAAATGCAAAAATGGGAAAATGGTCTTTTTCTGGTGGTTTACGTTATGAAGATAGTAATACAAATGGTACTTCTACCTTTATAAAAGATGGAAATCAGGTAACTGAAATTCAAAAACGTCCGATCCAAAAAATATTTCCAAGCGCATCTATTAGCAGAAAATTAACCAATGTTTTAGGCGCAAGCGTATCTTACAGTTATAGAATTCAAAGACCTTCTTACAGTAGCTTAAACTCTTTTCAACAATTCTTAGATCCGTTTTCTGCAAATGAAGGTAACCCTACTTTAAGACCTTCTTTTACCAACAATTATCAATTTAATTTAACATACGATGGTCAACCTTTTTTTACCATCGGATATAGCAAAACTGATGACGCCATCTCTCAAGTAATCAGCCAAACAAATTCTACTGCACAAATAAGACAGCAAGAAACCAATATTGATGCATTATATAATTGGAATTTTAGATTGTTTGCACCTGTAAATTTTGCCAAAGGTTTAGATGGTTTTACCGGAATTATTGTAAATAACAACAATTTTGCTGCCACCATTTTAGATGATGATAACATTGGTGAATCTTTTAAAATAGATTTGAGCAAATGGAATTTAATTTGGTTTATTCAAGCGAGTTACCAATTGCCTTGGGATATTAATTTAGAAGTAAGTGGAAATTATGGTACTGGTGCTTTAGAAGGGCAAATTGAAGTAGATTGGTTGGCAGAATTGGATTTTTCTTTTGGTAAGAAATTTTTAGATGATAAGTTAAAAGTAAATCTTGGTTTTAATAAAATGTTAAACAGAGGTTTTGTAGGAAATATTGATTATGGAAATGGAACTGCTTGGGTAGAAAGCAATGGTTCTCGACAAAATGTTCAATTACGCTTAGTATATAGTTTTGGTTCTAAATTCGGAAAGAAAAAATCTCGTAGAAATACCAATAGAGACGAACAAAACAGAATTAATGACAGTAATTAATATATTTGTTTGATGAACACAAAGCTAAACAAATCTGACTACGTTATTCTCGCTATTTTTTACCTAATAAGTGTTACTCTAAATATTTTTGATTATCTAGATCAAGACGCAACTTTACTAGAATATTTGGTAGATATCCCTATGTATGTTATCACTTCTTTTTTGGGACTGCTTGCGTTTGTGTATATCATCATCCCAAAGTATTTGATTAAAAATAAAAATTATATTCTTTTTGTTGTACTTGGGTTATTGGTAATTACCTTAATTGGAGTTGTAGAAAGAGTAGTTGGTTTTGCTACAGGTAATAATGAATGGAGTAAATTTCCGAATGCTTACAATTTAATTTTATATGCCGTTTTTAACGGCTCAGATTCTGTTGGTCTTATATTAGGAATAATAATAACTAAGAAATTTTACGAATCTCAAACTCAAATTTCTAAAATAAAAGAACAACAAAAAGAAAACGAATTAAAATTGTTACGGTCTCAAATTGATCCACATTTTTTGTTTAATAATTTAAATACATTAGACAGTTTAATTGATAGCAACCCAGAAAAAGCTAAAGAATACATCAATAGGTTATCGTTAATTTACAGGTATTTAATTCAAACAAAAGATGCTGAAGTTATGGAACTTGGCAAAGAAATTGACCTCGGCAAAAACTATATTTTTTTAATTCAAACTCGTTTTGGTAATGATTACGAGTTTACCATCAATAAAAATATTTCTTTAGCTAATAAATTTATTCCTACAGGCGCATTGCAAACACTGTTAGAAAATGTGGTAAAACACAATAAATCAGATGGTACAAAGCCCATTAAAACAACAATTCAAATTCATAAAGGCTGGTTGATTATAACCAATACAAAATCAAAAGTAATTCCGCAAAAAGAATCTTTTGGCACAGGCTTAAAAAACCTAAAAACTCGTTACCAATTATTATCGGACGAAAAAATACAAATACTAAATACAGACACAAAATTTGAAGTTTTTATTCCTATAATTGAGTTGAGTAATTAAACTAGACTATAACCATTGTAAAATAATATTTTAGGTAAAGCACCCTTTTAAAACCTCTACTTATCAATAAATAAAAAAACGCATTATAAAACACATAACATATATTCTAATAACTCTTTATTATTCATTAAGTTTCGGGCAACAAAAAGAAATTGTTTTGGTAGGTACAATGCATCAAGTATCAAGGATTTTAAAAAATAATTAAGCTGAAAAAATTATAAAGATTGATCATAGTACGAGTACTTTTTATACATTTATAATGATTTTAAAATATATGAAAGAAGTACGATGATTTTTGAGCAAAAAGAAATACAGTTACCACCGTATAAAAGAGGTTTTCATTCTATAACTTCAACTATAATTAAGGCGTTTCCTGAAATAAAATCCATAGAAAAAGGATTTTTTAAAGTATTTATTAAACATACATCAGCAAGTTTAACGATTAATGAAGATGCAGACCCTAGTGTGCGTGTTGATTTTGAAAGTCATTTTAATACTATAATTCCAGAAAATGCGCCTTACTATATCCATACTTACGAAGGAAGTGATGACATGCCAGCACATTTAAAAACATCTATTTTGGGCTGTTCTGTAGAGATACCTATTACTAATGGGCGTTTAAATTTAGGAACTTGGCAAGGTATTTATTTGTGCGAACATAGAAATTATGGAGGTAGAAGAAAATTAGTAATTTCTGCTTTTGGTATTTAACAAATGTTCAATTTAGTTAGCAGTAATGCATGTCGTTTTTGTCTACGTAGTAATCACAACAAGTACAAATGATTATTAATTTTTAGAAGCAATCAATTGCTTTAAAATAGTTTCTACACCAAAATTGTTATTACTTTTAGTTGTAAATTTTGCAATTGCTTTGATATCTTTATGAGCATTACCCATTGCAAAACTCAACCCAGCTTCTTCCATCATTTCTATATCATTATGATAATCTCCAAAAACTAAGGTTTCTTCTTTAGTAACATTTAAAAGTTGTTGTACTTCTTTTAAAGCATTGCCTTTGTTGGCCTTTTTATCAGAAATATCTAACCAATTGATGCCGGATATTTTTAGTAATATGCCATCATTTAAATCTTTTACAACAGGATAAATATAGTGTTCGGAAGAGTCAAAATGATATACAGCAATTTTAAATACAGGCACAGTTTTGGCAATTGTCATCAAATCGTCAACCTGTTTAAAACTATGATAATATTCTTGAAATAATTGTATAAAACGCTGGTCTGTACTTTCTATATACGCTGCGTCATCACAACATAAAACCATATTTGTGCCTTCAATTTTTCGTAAAACCGGAATTAAATGGATTACTTTTTCAGCTGATAAAAAATTTGAAAGCAAAACGTTAGTGCCTTTTTTGGCAACACCACCATTTTCGGCAATCACATAAATATCGTTTTTAATACTATCTAATTTAGCAACAATGCTATTATGTTGTCTTCCACTAGCAGCACAAAATGTAATATTATGTTGTTGTAATTGTGTAAAAAGGTTAAAAAAATCGTTACTTACCTCACCTTTAGTATTTAATAAAGTGCCATCCATATCAGAAACGACAAGTTTTATTTTTGAAAAATCAATCATTTTATCTTGTAGAATCTCTTATTACTAAATCTGTTTTAATTACTTCAGTTACAATATCTGTATTTTTATTTTTGAGTTTATCAATCAAAATCTGAGTAGCTTTTGTTCCAATTTGTTCTCCATGCTGACTAATAGTTGTCATTTTTGGGCTTGAGTGTCTAGATAAAATACCGTTAGAAAATGCAATTACAGAAACATCTTTTGGTATTTTTTTACCGCTCTTTTTAACGGCTTTCATTGTAGACACGGCAACAGATTCTCCTGTAGCAATTACAGCATCAATTTCTGTAGAATTAATAAAAGGTTTTAGTACATTTTTATATTTCTTGTAATCTTTTTCGATGATATTTAAAACCAAGTTCTCATCAAACTTAAGCCCTACTTTTTCTAAACCTTTTTTGTATCCTAAAAATCGTTGTTTGCCTATATGCAAATTACTCATAGTAGATACAAAAGCAATTTTCTTATGCCCTTTTTTATATAAATACTCAACTGTATTTGATGCTGAGCTAATATTATCTGTTACAACTTTATCGCACGCAATCGATTGAGCAACTCTATCAAACATCACAACAGGTGTTCCGTTTTCTATAGATTCTTTAAAATGATCAAATTGATTATTTAGTTCTGTTTCTTTAGCCATTGATAACAGAAAACCATCTATGCTGCCATTAGACAACATTTCAATAATTTCTACTTCTTTTTCGTGAGATTGATTGGATATACAAGTAATTACTTTGTAACCTTGTTCTAATGCTGTTTTTTCTATTCCTTTAAATACCTGTGCAAAGAAATAATTGAGCATTGTAGGCATAATTACACCTATTGTTTTTGTACTTCTATTTTTTAAACTTAGGGCATTAAAATTGGGTTTATAATTATGCTCTTTGGCATATTTTTGAATTTTGTTTTTAGTAGCCTCACTAATTTCGTAGCTGTCGTTCAGCGCTTTAGAAACTGTAGAGATAGACACGTTAAACTGTTTAGCAATGTCTTTAATGGTTAGTTTTTTCATACAAAAAAATTAGCCACTAATATATAAAATTAATGGCACTAGCAATTTAATAAATTATTAATTATAAATTTTTTTTTACTGTTTTTAGTAATTTCGTAAATAAGGTACAGGTATACAACTAAATATTCTAAACTTACAAACCACAAGTTTTCTTGCCAAGGAGTATTTGAGTAAGCTTGATAACTTAAAATAACAACCAAACTCCACACAATTGGAAATTTATACTGAGTAAAAACCGATAAAATTATAGGTGTCGCTAAATACCAAGGATGCATGGTAGTGGTGGTAAAATAGTAAAAACATAAACCAAACAACATAGCTGTAAATAACTGAACCATTGAGCTGTTTTTTCTAAAAAACGTTAAAATGATTACGCATAAAATGGTTAATACTGGTGTAATTTTACCAATGATAGCAATTTCATTATAGCCTCTAAACAAGTAACCTATTTCTCTAAAAAGATAATAAAAGCTAGCATTAAATTCAAAATTTCTAAACCATAAACCTACAGAGTTTGCATAGTTTTCAATTAAGGTTGATGAATAAAAAGGCAAGAATAATACAACCACAGTAGTTACAACAATTGTGTAAAAAGCTAAAAGCTTTAACAAGTTTTTCGGTTGTAGTTTAACCCTAAACCATTTTATGTTGTTTGCGATTTTAGTAGAAGCGTTTTTAACAAACCACTGAAAAAATAGTGGTAAAAACAACAAAGGAATCAATTTTACAGACACAGAACAGGCTATTAATAGTGCAGCCAAAATCCATTTTTGTTGATGCAACTTGTACATCCCAAATATTAAAAAGAACAACATTACTGGCTCAAAATGTAAATTCCCTGTCATTTCTATAATGATAAACGGATTTAAGATGTACCAAAATATACTCTTGATTGGTAAATGTAAACGCTCCAAAAGACGTTTACCAAAGTATAAAATACCAATATCTGCTAAAATGATAATCAACCTTAAAACAATTGCAGCACCAACAATATTTTTACTAGAAAAAAATGCTGCTATTAAAAAACAAAGTTGATTTAAAGGCGGATAATTGGTATAGTGGCTGCCATTCAATTCACCCATACCTGCATACAATTCTTTTGCTTGAGCTACAGGATAATTGTTTTGTTGTATAAAGGTTTCTGGTAATGATAAATAGGGATTTAAGCCTTCAAAAATCATTCTACCATCCCAAATAAATCGATAAAAATCTTGCGATAGATTAGGGATTGCAAATAAAAAAACCAACCTAAAAATAATAGAAATACCAACTAAATTTGCGAATGAAATTTGATTGTTTTTCATCAATATATAAAAACATCCAAAAAGTGTAAACCATAAAAAACAGAGTTGATAAAAGGAAGTTCTTTCTAAAAAATACGCGAATAAAAAATAGAGTACGATGCTAACAAAAACTAAAACCAGTTGTTGCTGTTTTTTTAAAAAAGACATGGTTATGCTTTAGAAAAAATAGATTTAAAAAAAACATACGCAAAACCTATAAAAAGCATCAAATGAAAAGGAAACAACCCATAATCACCTCCTTGGTTACCAACTATAGATGCACTGTACATACCAAAAACAAAATAGCATGCTAATAAACCTTCTAAAATTACGTGTACAGAAGGTTTCTTTTTAATGTATTTATTGTTTTTCCACCCATCTTTTAGGGTTTTAATATTAAATTTTGGTGTACGTACAAATTCACTTTTTTTACCAAAATGCCCTTCTAGAACTGCAATGGTGTTGTGTAAAGAAAAGCCCATTGCTACTGAGAAAAATGTAAAAAATGCGCCAATATATTTTATAAATTTTACAAAACCACCGCCATAAATACTTTTATACATGTGCCAATAACAGATAAAAAAGATGATAGAACTCATCACAAAAAAGCTCATCACATAAAAATAATTTTTTAAGTGTGCATACTCATTTTTAATGTAAAGCATTGGTATGCTTAGCACTGCAACTAAAAAGATACAGGTAAACATAGAGCTGTTTAGCAAATGTAGCACACAGTGAATTTTTGTTTTCAAAGAAACGGTTTTACTGGTAATAATTTTGCGTACCATTTTTTGAAAATTTTCTGCACCACCTTTATTCCATCTAAATTGTTGCGATCTTGCAGCGCTGATAATTACGGGCAATTCAGCAGGGGTTTCAACATGTTCTAAATACTTAAATTTCCAGTTTTTTAGCTGTGCTCTATAACTTAAATCAATATCTTCTGTTAGCGTATCTCCTTGCCAATTACCAGCATCGTAAATACATTCTTTGCGCCAAACACCAGCTGTGCCGTTAAAATTTATAAAATGACCTTTGCTATTTCTACCCACTTGTTCTAAGGTAAAATGGGCATCTAACATAAATGCCTGAATACGAGTTAAGGTAGAATAGTTTCTGTTGATATGGCTCCATCTAGTTTGTACCACACCAATGTTATCGTCTTTAAAATAAGGTATTGTTTGGTGTAACCAGTCTTTTTTTGGTAAAAAATCGGCATCAAAAATGGCAATAAATTCACCTTTTGCCGTTTTTAAGCCTTCTTTTAATGCCCCCGCTTTAAAACCTTTTCTGTTACTTCTACGAATGTGTTGAATATCGATTCCTTTTTCTTGAATGATTTTTACGTGTTTTGCAGTCATTTCTACAGACTCATCAGTAGAATCATCTAAAACTTGAATTTCTAATTTATCTAAAGGATAGTCTAATTTTGCGATGTTTTTAAGCAAACGTTTCATTACATACAACTCGTTATAAACAGGCAGTTGAATGGTAACAAAAGGTATTTCTTTAGGATTGTTAAAGTTGAATTTTATGGAGTTGTCTTGTTTATTTTTATAACGTAAATAGTTGAATAAAAGGTTCAATTGTGCCAATGCGTACATAAAAATAAGTAGCAAACAAATTGTATATACAATAATAATGATGTACTCTAAAACCATTTATTTAAAACTATATTTAAAAATCCAACCAAGAATCTTTACTCCTGCAAATATAGTACCTTTTACAGTACCTGAAACTTTAGAAACACCTATTCTATTTCTATATTTTACAGGAATTTCTTGATAGCTCATTTTTTGTTTTAAAACTTTTAGTTGCATTTCTACTGTCCAACCATACGTTTTATCTTCCATTTCTAAAGCCAAAAGTTTATCGTATTTTATGGCTCTAAAAGGACCTAAATCAGAGAATTTTGCCCCAAAAAAAAGTTTCATTAAAAAAGTAGCTAGCCAATTGCCAAATACTTGTTGAGGTGTCATAGCACCATCTTCTCTTAATTTTTTAACTCTTGCACCAACAACAAAATCAATATCATCTTTAATTATAGGCTTAATAATTTCTGTTAATTGCTCTGGGTAATCAGAATAATCACCATCTAAAAAAACAATAATATCTGGTTTTTTTTCTTGTTTGCTGATGTATTTCATCCCTTTTAAACAAGCATTACCATATCCTTTTCTTTCTTCTGATAACACAGTTGCACCCGCATTTTTGGCATTAAGTTCTGTATCATCAGTAGAGTTATTGCTGATCACGATAACTTCATCAACAATATTAGGAATGTCTTGTATTACATTACCAATAGAATCTTGCTCATTATAAGCAGGGATAATGACTTTTATAATAGGTTGCATTATCTTAAATCGTTTAGATTATTCTCTTTTCTGAAAGATGAAAAATCTGTCCATTCTTTTAATTTCTTACCTGCTTTAAATTTAGAGGCTTTTATGAGTTTATTTTTTTTGTAAATCAAACAGTATCCGTTTTTTTTATTGTTTTTAAGTTGGCATTTGTGATTTATGTTTCCTGCTTTATCATAAAACAGCCACCAATCACTTTGCAAACCCATTTTAAAATGTCCTTCTTTTTCAGGAATTGAGTTCACGTTGTAAAAGTACCAATATTTTACTTTTTTTCCATTTTTATATCGACCTTCTTCTCTTATGTTACTATTTTTGTAATAAAACTTCCAATAATCAACTTTTTTTTCATTTAAAATCCAGCCTTCTTGTTTTAGATTTCCATTTTTAAAATATGTTTTTTGATACGTTTTTTGCGATAAAATCATCATTGAAAAAAGTAAAAAACAACAAGTAAGTATATTTTTCATGTTATAATAGGTTTCACAAAAACTACAAAGTATTAAGCCGATAATTGAAATTAAAGCCTTTTTGTATTTGAAGTAAATGATTTTTAAAAATTAAGTAGCTGTTTATTTTTTATTGATAAGATTCATTAAATCGACATCATTACCCAATAATATTTCAGTAGGATTTATTCTACCATCTTCAGGGCCATTTTCTAATTTTAATACTCCTCTTGGACAAACAGCAGAACAAATTCCACAACCTACACAACTAGAACGTACAATGTTTTCGCCTTTTTGTGCATAAGCTCTTACATCAATTCCTTGCTCACAATAGGTAGAACAGTTTCCACAAGAAATGCATTGTCCGCCATTAGTAGTAATTCTAAAACGCGATTTAAAACGTTGTACTAAACCTAAATAGGCAGCCAAAGGACAACCAAATCTACACCAAACTCTGTTTCCAAAAATAGGGTAGAAACCAGTACCAATTACACCTGCAAACCAAGCTCCAATTAAAAAACTGTAAGTATCTTTTATCCATTGCGATTTTATCCCCAGAAAAGAAGAAGTCCCTGAAAAATAACAATATAAAGTTACTAATGTCATCACCAAAGAAAATAGAAGAACAGTGTGAATTAACCATCTTTCCAGTTTCCAGGCATTTAAACTTTTGTTAGAATGTTGTCTGTAAGGATCTCCTAAAGTTTCTGCTAAACCTCCACAACCACAAACCCAAGAACAGTACCATCTTTTACCAAAGAAATACACCATAACAGGCACAATTACTAAGGTTAAAACGATTCCCCAAACTAGAATAAAAACACCTATTCCACCACTTTCGGTTAAACTTTTTAAATTCCATTCAAAGAAAAAATCATAATCTAAAGGAAACGCATTTTTAAAATCATAGCCTGGCATATTCAAGCTGGTCATAATTTCTGGAATTAAAAAAGCAAACACAATTTGAAAAAACAATACAGATGTTGTTCTTATAATTTGATATTTATTATGTCTGTATTTTATGTACATTCTAACCCCCATTACTAGCATAATTGTACAATACAAAAATCCGTAAACAAACCATTGAGAAGCCTCACCACCATTTAATGCTTTACTAATTGGGTCTAAAATAAATGTCCAGTTTACCACATAATCTGGTCTAAAATAAAGAACCAAATAAAATACAACCAAATACACCAAAACCAACCAAGCAATCCAACCTCTGTTTGTTGCAGATTCTAAATAAATTCCGTCATTTTTAATACCTGGTTTTCCTAAAAGAATCAAATTTGGAAGTATAAATAACAAAGCACCAATTATTCCCAAACCAAAAGTTAAAAACCAAAATAAGCCTGCATTTTCTTTTACTAAACCACTACCTGCTTTTTTAGCAATTTCGTAGCTTAAAGTGTGGGGTTTTCCAAAAATTTTGTATTGATATTGTTCTCCCTTTTTTGCCCAGTTTTTTTCTTTACTATATTTAGCAATCAATGCATCGTAATGATTATTTGAGGCTTCAAAAGCATTTCTAGCTTCTGTGGAAAATTCAAAAATATTTAATTTTTTATCTACAATTGCTTTGGATAGTTCTTGTTTTATAATTTCACTTTTATAGCCTTTTTCAGAAATATAAGTATCTAATTCTTGTTGAGTAAGCGAAAAATTTCCTGTAAAAATAGATGCTGTAAAAATCGATAATCCTATTAAGAAAATGATTAAACCAAATTGCTTTATAATATTCATTTATTTTGAGATTTCCTGCAAGGTTTTCAAAACCTTGTAGGTATTTGTTACTTATTTATACTTAGGTCTACCAGGTTTTTGAAACCTTGTAGAAACAGGATTACGCTTTTGAGAAAATTCGTTTCCAACTTTTCTTTCTTATTTTGATGTTTGTTTGATGTTCTTTATTGAATTTATCAACAATTTCTGCCTCATATAACGTATAAAATTCAGGATCAAAATTTGCATCTCTTAAAAATTCTAATACGTGCTCTATAGTTTGATTTTCATTTAGCCAACGATCAAAAATTTCGTGTCGCATTCGAATTCCGAAAGTATTTATTCCCAAAAATTTATGACTATTTTTATCAAAAGAAATGGTAATGCAAATATTTTCTTTTGGATGTTTCCATTGAAAATAAGCTTCGTTTTCTTGCTTATTTCTTTCACTAAAAACCCAACCATAAGTTTGGTATTCAATGTCTAAAAACTTGGCTGAATTAAACCAATTTCCTGGTTTGTATGCTGTTTTTTTGTTGCAAATTGTTTGTGCCAAAGTTTCTCCCATCATTCTACCTGTATACCAAACTGCCTCAATATTTCTGCGTTGTCCAATAGCTTCTCTTTGTTCTGCACAATCTCCAATGGCATAAACATCAGCAATATTCGTTTCTAAAAAACGATTGACTAAAACACCTTTTTTGGTTTCAATACCTGAGCCTTTTAAAAAATCGATATTCGGAGTTACACCAGCAGTTAAACCAACAACATTACAAGGAATTTCTTCTCCAGTTTCTTCGATAATTATCGATTTAACTTTGCCATTTTCATCCGCTTTTATTTCTTTTAAATTGGTGCTTAAACGCAAATCTATATGATGTTCAGTAATGTGTTTGTTAATCATTTCAGATTCTTGAGCAGGCAAAACTCCGTTCCAAAAACTGGATTCACGAACTAAAAAAGTAACAGGTATTTTTCTGCTTCTTAGCATTTCTGCCAATTCAATGCCTATTAATCCACCACCAACAATTACAGCTCTTTTACAAACTTTATTATCAGGTGCAAATTGCTCTAAATTCTCTAAATCTTGTTTATGATACATGCCCAAAACACCATCTAAATCTTGACCAGGCCAACCAAATTTATTCGGTTTAGAACCAGTTGCAATAATTAGTTTATCGTAAGAAAGAGAAGAACCATCTTTAAACTCTAAAGATTTTTGTACTGTATTTACTTTAGAAACATATCCCTCTTTTAAATCGATTTTATTTTTATCCCAAAACCAATTCTCATAAGGTTGTGTATGTTCAAATTTCATATGCCCCATATAAATATACATGAGTGCAGTTCTAGAAAAGAAGTACTTTGTTTCTGCAGATATAAGGGTTATTTTACTATCAGAATTTTTTCTGATATGCCTAGCAGCTGTAACTCCAGAAATTCCATTTCCTATAATAACAATATGTTGCATGGTTAATTAATTAGTTCTTGGTTTATGTCGATGCTAAAGTTAAGAACTTAAAAACGGACAGTAATTTAGAATTGATATAAATAAAAACACAAAGGTGTAAGTAATTAGAAACCATAAAGACTGAGGTTGTAATAAATTCTGATAATTAAAAATCAACTAAAATGAATAAAAGATATTTTAAATTTTTACTACTATTGGCCTTATCAATTAATTTTAATGCTTTTGCACAACAAAAAGGTGATACAGACACTGAATCAAGTGCAATACAAAGAAGTAATATACAAACCTATACTCCATCAATTTTATTAAAAAAAGGACAATGGGACATTAAACTCTTTAACAACTTATACACAGAAACTAAGGCTACTTTTGATGGTGTTGAAGCAGATAAACCAAGAGAAAATTATTTAACATCAACCTTAGAAATTTTTACAGGTGTTACAGATAGTAGAAGATTCAATTTAGGGGTTATTATAGAGGTTCGTTCAAATACAATTGGCGGAAAAGGTGCGTTTGATGTGTTTAACTTAGGTACAGATGATTTTTCAAGAAAAGCAATAACATCAATAGCGCCGTCTATAAAATGGCAGCCCATAGAAAGTGTTGGCAAATTTTCTGTACAATCTTCTATACATATTCCTTTGGTAAAAAGAGAAACTGTTGATGGTGTTTTTTTAGATGAAGCAGCCTGGAATTTTCAAAACAGACTTTTTTACGACTACACATTTCCTAACGGAAACTGGCAATTATTCTCTGAAATTAATACACAATATTTTTTTGGAGATAAAGAAGTAGCAACCTTTGATAGATTGGGCAGAAAAACAACCTCAGCAGGAAGTTTTGCCACCAATACATTTATTGTAAATCCTGGTTTGTTTTTAAGTTATTTTCCTTCAGATAAATCTACAGTGTTAGGTTTTGTGCAGCACACCAATAGATTTGGAGATTTTACACAAGATTTTACAGCTTTGGGGTTTGGTGGTAAATATCAGTTAACTGATGCATTAAACTTAGAAGTTTTATACAGTAAATTTGTTAGAGGAACCAATACAGGATTAGGAGAAAGTTTTAACATTGGTTTAAGAGTGTTATTTTAGAAAAAAGCCCTATTTTTAAGATATTTATGAAAATAAAATATCTCTTAGTTTTAGGTCTTTATCTGATACAAGTTTCAGCCAATAGTCAAGTTAAAAAATATAATGGTGTTAGTTTTGTAGCATCAGGTATTAAAATTAACGAAACCCACACAAACCCAGTAATAAAGGCACAAAGTAACACAGTTGCATTGATGCCTTTTGGTTTCATTAAAAACTTGTCATCTCCCCAAATTATACACAACACAAAAAAACAATGGTTTGGCGAAACTAAAGCTGGTTTAAAACAGTATGCAAGTGAGTTTAAAAAACATCATATTAAAATTATGGTGAAACCTCAAATTTGGGTTTGGAAAGGTTATTTTACGGGTGATATCATTATGGATTCTGAAGAAAATTGGAAGATTTTAGAAGATTCGTACACTTCATTTATTATAACCTACGCCAAAGCTGCTCAAGATATTAATGCAGAAATTTTATGTATTGGTACAGAATTAGAAAAGTTTGTGATGCACAGGCCAAAATATTGGAATAACTTAATTGCAAAAATTAGAAAAGTATATCAAGGAAAATTAACTTATGCTGCAAATTGGGATGAATTTAAAAGAGTCCCTTTTTGGAATCAGTTAGATTTTATAGGAATAGATGCCTATTTTCCATTAAGTGATAAGAAAACACCAACAGTTGCAGATTTTGAAAACGGTTGGAAACCTCACAAAAATGAAATTATACAAGTGCAAACTAAATTTCAAAAACCCGTATTATTCACAGAATATGGTTACAGAAGTGTTGATTATGCAGGTAAAAAACCTTGGGAATCTAAAAGACAAAAAGGTAACGTAAATTTAGACGCGCAGGTAAATGGTTTGCAAGCAATTCACAACCAATTTTGGAATGAAAAATGGTTTGCAGGTGGTTTTATATGGAAATGGTTTCACAAACATAATGAGGTAGGAGGTATTAATAATAATAGATTTACACCCCAAAATAAACCCGCCCAAAAAAGACTAACAAAATTATATGGTCATACAATTTACGAGTAAAACATGACGAAAGTCCTTTTTTGTTACACGCAATGATGTTAAATTTGAAACATAGTAATAAAAATACAACATGAAAAAAATTATAGTTCCTGTCGATTTCTCAAAGCACTCTGAATATGCACTAAAAGTTGCTGCGTTATTTGCAAAAAAATACAATATGACTCTTTATGCGCTGCATATGTTAGATATGCAGGAGTTTTCGATCTCAGAAAACCCGAATGTAAAACAAGAAAAAGGAGTGTTTTTCTTAAAATTAGCAGAAAAGAAATTTAAAAAGTTTTTAACGCAAGATTTTTTGAAAGGTGTACATGTTGTACCTATCATTAAACACTACAAAGTATTTAGCGAAGTTAATAAAGTAGCTAAAGAGGTTAATGCAGATTTAATTATTATGGGATCTCATGGTGTTTCTGGTTTAAAAGAGTTTTTTGTGGGCTCTAATACAGAAAAGGTTATCAGATATGCTAGTATACCCGTGCTTGTTGTAAAAAATGAAATTAAAGACATTAGTTTTAATAATATTGTTATGGCTACAGATTTCTCTGACGAGTCTGTACCAGCATTTAAAAATAGTTTACAAACCTTAGATTTTTTACAAGCTAAAAAACATATTCTGTACGTAAATTTACCGAACGAAAATTTTAAAACCACTCCAGAAATGGAAACCATGGCGAATAATTTTTTAACAAAAGTAGATGGTAATATAGATCGTTTGATAAATGTTAATTTTGTTTGTGCAAGATCTATTGAAAAAGGAATACTAAATTTTGCCAATGTAGCAGGTGCCGATTTAATTGTAACCATAACGCATGGTAGAAAAGGAATTTCGCATATTTTTGAAGGCAGTATCTCAGAAGATCTTTCAAATCATGCAGCCTTACCAATTATGACGTTTAAATTATAAGATGATAAAAAAGATACATCTATTTCTACTAACCGTTTTAATTTTATGTTTTTCTTGCTCAGAAGATAACGATATTACTACACCTAGAAATTTACAAGAATACATTGAAACCGTTTCTAGCAAAGAACTAGGAAATGTAATTGCATGTGCAGCAAGTGCAGATGAGAATGCAAGTTTAACCTATATTTTTTATTATCCAGAAGAGGGTGCAACCGATATTCGCTATTATGAAGCAGATAGTTTAACTATTGCAGATGAAAATGATTTTTCTAATTATCGTAAATACATTGCTACTCCTGAAGATGTTTTTGGCGGAAAATTACAACGATTTTCTCGTTCGAGCTCCGAAGAAAGTTGGAGTATTGTTACCTATATTTTAGAAGGGAAATTGCACATTTCTAATCCCATTCGTTTAAAAAATGCTACAAATGCAACTACTTGGCAAGATGAGGTAACTATTGATAATTCTGAAAGCCTACAACCTATTTTTACATGGTCTGATTTTGGTAGAACAGACAATGATATTTATTTTCAAGTAATTTTAGATAAAGATGATGTTTTTATGTCTGGAACATATACAAATGAAACCAATTTTAAATATTACGACACCTCTAACGTGGTTTTAAATATCAATACTGAAACACCAGCAGATTTAGTTTTAGATGATACGTATAATTTTACGTTAATGGCTATAAGTGAAGATAATTGGGTAAATTTGGTGATACAAAAGTCATTTGTAGCACAATAATGAAGCTTAAGAAACACCTATTTATACTATGTTTTATTGGCATAACCACCCTAGTTTTCTCTCAAAAGAGAATGGTAAATTCAATTACTATAAAAGGTGCTAACAAAACCAAAGTATCACTCATCAAATCATTATTAATTACAAGAGTAGACCAACCTTTAGACTCTATAACGTTAAAAAATGACATCATTCTCTTAAAACGATTGCCAGCAATTAGCCATGCACATTACCAAGTTTATCATTCTCATAAAAACAATTACAATATTTTTATTTATGTTAAAGAGCATCATACCATTATTCCAGAAATAAATTTATGGACAACCACTAACAATGTATTTTCCTATAAATTAGGTCTGTATGATTATAATTTTTTAGGAAATAATATCACCCTTGGTGGTTTCTATCAGTTTAACGGTTTTGATACGTATGCTATTAATTTTAGAGCGCCAAACTTATTTTCTAAAAAATGGGGTTTGGCTGTAAATCATCAAAACTGGAAAAGTGAAGAGCCTTTATATTTTAATGAGGTATCTGCAAACTACTTGTACAATAATATTTCTTTTGAGGCTTTGGGTTTATATCAAATCAATCTTAAAAATACAATTAATTTTGGTGTAAACTTGTTTAAAGAAAAATATCAATTTTTGTCGGGTAATATCGATTTTACCAACTCATCTGTTCCCAAAACTTTAAGTTTAAATAAAGCCTTACTAAAATTGGTGTATAGTTATAATAATTTAGAGTATAATTATCAATATGTAAGTGGTTTTAAAAGTATTTTATACGCACAATATGTAATTACTAAAAACAATTTTCAAAACGATTTTTATATTTTTTGGAACGATTTCTTTTACTTTAAAAGAATTAGAGAAAATGGCAACTGGGCAAACAGATTACGTTTTGGACTATCAGCTAACGAAAATTCACCATTTGCACCATTTGCTTTAGATAATAACATCAATTTAAGAGGTGTAGGAATTTTGGTAGATAGAGGTACAGGAACCATAGTTTTGAACTCAGAATACAGGCATACAATTTACGATAAAGCTGGTATAGCTATACAAACTAATGTTTTTTCAGATTTTGGGTCGTGGAGAAACCCAGGTGGCCAATTAAATGATTTTGTTCAAGAAGATAATATCCGAATTTACTCCGGTTTTGGCCTACGTTTTATCAGCAAAAAAATATACAATGCCACTTTTAGAGTTGATTATGGTTTTAGTATTTTAAATACAAAAGCCAATTCTAAAGGTGGTTTTGTATTCGGAATTGGTCAGTATTTCTAAAAGAATTTTTAATCAAAAAATCAACTCGTTTTTTTAAAAATAAACTTATCTGCAATTGCATTTTCTTTCATTTAATATTATAATAACTTTTTTTAATCATTTAAAAAGTTAAGAATAGTTAGTTTTGTACAAAACAATATAGTGATGAGAACTTTTGCAATTGGCGATATTCACGGAGGTTTAAAAGCCTTACTTCAAGTACTAAACAAAATTGAAATTAAAGACGATGATACACTTATTTTTATGGGCGATTATGTAGATGGCTGGAGCGAATCTGCACAAGTCATCGCCTTTTTAATAGATTTATCAAAAAAAATAGATTGTGTTTTTATAAAAGGAAACCATGATGTTTGGTGCCAAAACTGGCTAAAAGATAGCAATGATGTAAATCCTTCATGGTTTATGCATGGAGGCAAAGAAACTATAGAAAGTTATGCAGATTTTTCTAATGATGATAAAAAGCAACACCTAAACTTCTTTGATTCTATGCAAATGTATTATTTAGATGATGAAAACCGACTGTTTTTACATGCAGGTTTTACTTCGATGCATGGCGTTGAAAAAGAAACCTATTCGCATAAATTTTGCACAGATAGAACACTCTGGGAAATGGCTCTGGTAATGGACTCAAAAATTGACTTGAATCACAACACATATCCAAAAAGATTAAAACACTACAAAGAAATTTATATAGGTCATACCCCCACAACAAATTATGGAGAAGTGGAACCAATGAATAGAATGAATGTTTGGAATGTAGATACTGGAGCCGCTTTTAAAGGAAAAGTAACAGCAATGAATATTGATACCAAGGCTTTTTTTCAAAGTGATATCTTACCTAAATTATATCCGAATGAAAAAGGTAGAAACAAATAAATTCTTATAATTATTTAGCAATACATAAATAAAAATTTATACTTAATATAAGTAAGACTAATTAAAAACAGAAGGTTTCTATTTTTTTTTGATGTACATTTAACACGGGTTAATACTAGTGTTGGGGGACGCTTTATAACCATCTAAACTGCCTCTTGGGGCAGTTTTTTTTATTTAAAACTCACAAGATAAAAGCATCCCTAAATGCATACAAACTAAAAATTTGTAAATTCGTTGTATGAGTTTAAAAGACAAATTACTTGCCAACAGAATTTACCTAATTCTTGCAGCCCTTTTTATAGCTTCTTTGGTAACTTCTAACTTAATATTTCAAAAATTTTTTTATTGGTATCCTTTTGATATCGAAATTTTTGATACAAAATTATTTGAAGTTTCTGTGGGCTTACTCCCCTATCCCATTACATTTTTAATTACAGATATTTTATCAGAAATTTACGGAAAACGCAAAGCAAATGAGGTTGTTATTGCTGGTATATTTGCCTCCTTTTTTTCTTTATTAATCATTTACGCTTCTAAAGAAGTGCCAGCAACACCATGGTCTCCAATTAACAACGGTATTTTTACAAATGTTTTTGGCGCAGCTCCTTTAGCGGTTTTAGCTTCTATGTTAGCATATTTATTTGCTCAATTTATAGACATTAAAATTTATCATTTTTGGAAACAGCTCACAAAAGGAAAGCACCTATGGTTGCGAAATAATTTTTCTACATTTTCTTCTCAAATTGTAGACACCCTAACTGTTTTAGTTTTATTGTGTTCATTCAAAATTATAGATTGGAACAATTTTTTAGGTCTTTTTATAAGTGGTGTGCTATTTAAAGTGATGATAGCAGCTTTAGATACACCCTTGCTATATTTAGCAGTTTACGCTTTTAGAAAGCGATTTAAGTTAAAGGTGAATGAAGAAATTTTAGATTGATAATATTTTTTTGTAATCTGTGAAATAATTTCTCGTCTAAAAAATTAGAAATAAACAAAAATGAAAAAACCAATTGCATTCGTTATCGTAATTTTTACGTTCATCCAAGTAAATGCACAGTCATCAATATTCAACAAATTATTACAAACTCACGTTTCTGATAATGGAATTGTAGACTACAAATCTTTTAAAGCAGATGAATTAAAATTAGATAGTTATCTTTCTTATTTAGAAAAAACTACACCAAAAAATTCTTGGTCAATCAACAAACAAAAAGCATTTTGGATTAACGCGTATAACGCCTATACAATCAAATTAATTTTAGAGCATTATCCTTTAAAATCTATTATGGATATTAAAAAAGATGGCAAAACAGCTTGGAAAATTCCTTTTGCTAAAGTAGGGGGTAAAACCTATACGTTAGATTTTATAGAGCATCAAATTTTACGTAAAAAAATCTTCGATCCTAAAATTCATGTGGGTGTAAATTGTGCTTCGGGTTCTTGTCCTAAATTAGGAAATAAGGCATTTACAGAAGAAAATGTAGAAACAGAATTAACACAATTAATGAAAGATTTTGTAAATGATGTTTCTAGAAATAAATTATCAAAAAAGAAAATTCAAATATCATCTATTTTCGATTGGTTTAAAGAAGATTTTACCAAAAACGGATCGTTAATCGATTATTTAAATCAATATTCTGAGGTAGAAATTAAAGCCAATGCTAAGATTAATTATTTAACATACAATTGGGCTTTAAACGAAAAATAGACTTGCTATTTTTGCGGATAAGTTTTTGAAACAATTTGTATCTTTAATCCTTTTTAAAAAATATTATATGTCAAAATCATATTATGATGCAGCCGATTTAAGAAAATTCGGTAAAATAACAGAATGGAGTGTAGAACTTGGTAACAAGTTTTTCGATTATTATGGAAAAGTTTTTGAAGAAGGAGCACTTTCTGCTCGCGAAAAATCTTTAATTGCTTTGGCTGTAGCGCACACAGAACAATGCCCATATTGTATAGATGCATATACAAAAGATGGTTTGCAAAGAGGTATCACCAAAGAAGAAATGATGGAAGCCATTCACGTGGGTGCAGCCATAAAAAGTGGTGCAACTTTGGTGCATGGCGTACAAATGATGAACAAGGTGAATAAGTTGGAGATGTAAGCAGAGAACCAATTTTTGCAAAAAAACAAAAATTGTGTGAATCGCTTATCCTGAGTTTACGAAGGATCTTATTAAATAAATTTTTAATTACGAATTATGAGTTGAAAAACTCAATTCGTAATTCATAATTCTACATTCGTAATTAAATGAAGAAATCTTTAAAAGCAAGAAATAACGACATTGCAAACACTTCTCGTCAATTAGAAATTCTTTCAAACGGAATTTTTGCTGATGGAGAATTGCCCACATTTGCCACTAAAATAAAAGAAACCAATCAGTTTCCATTACGTCCTAAAAAATTAGAAATTCTTCAAATTAATTTGGGCTATATGTGCAATCAAGTTTGCGAGCATTGCCATGTAGATGCAGGTCCAGACAGAAAAGAAATTATGACTATTGAAACCATGCAGCAATGTTTGGATGTAATTAAAAATACGGGTGCACATACGTTAGATTTAACTGGTGGCGCTCCAGAAATGAATCCTAATTTTAGATGGTTTGTAGAAGAAGCTTCAAAAGCAGGAATTAAAGATTTTATTGTACGTTCTAATTTAACCATTATTAGAGCCAATAAAAAATATTACGATTTACCAGAGTTTTTTAAAAAACACAACGTTCATGTCGTTTCTTCTATGCCTCATTGGACACGTGGAAAAACCGACAAACAAAGAGGTGATGGAGTTTTTGATAAATCAATTAAAGCCTTACAAGAACTAAATGCGGTTGGTTATGGAATGCCAAATTCTGATTTAAAATTAGATTTGGTGTATAATCCTTCAGGAGCCTTTTTACCTGGAGATCAAATGGGCTTGGAACGTGATTTTAAAAAAGCGCTAAAGGCGGATTTTAATATCAATTTTAATAGTTTGTTTGCCATCACAAATTTACCTATCAGTCGTTTTTTAGATTATTTAATTGCATCAGAAAATTACGAAGATTATATGTTTGCTTTGGTTGATGCTTACAATCCAGCTGCAGTAGAAAATGTAATGTGTACAAATACCCTTTCTGTAAGTTGGGATGGATGGTTGTACGATTGTGACTTTAATCAAATGTTAAATTTAAAAGTCAACGCTAAAGTAAAACATATTGCCGAGTATAATGAAGAATTGTTGCAAAACAGAAATATCATTATCAATCAACATTGTTATGGTTGCACAGCAGGTGCAGGTAGTAGCTGCCAAGGAACTGTAGCCTAACAATCTCTTGCAAGGTATTTCCGAAGAATGAGGATTCCTTGTCAGTTTTAAATAAAATATACCTTAAAGGTTTATGAAACCTTGCAGGATAGTAAAAAAACAAACAATAAATGAGTTATTTAGAAACTACAAAAGATGTATACAAAGAGGCAGCCTTAACACCAGATGTTGGGTTGTGCTGTACTACAAATCCTATTTGGGAATTACCAGGTCTTAAGATTCCTAGAATAATGCAAGAAATGAATTACGGTTGTGGTTCTACTGTGCATGCGCGCGATTTAACCAACAATCCTAAAATGTTGTATGTGGGTGTTGGTGGTGGAATGGAGTTGTTACAATTCGCCTACTTTAACAGAAATAAAGGTGGAGTTATCGGACTAGATGTTGTTGATGAAATGTTAGAGGCTTCTCGAAAAAACTTTACAATTGCAGAAGAACAAAACGAGTGGTTTAAAAGTGAGTTTGTAGATTTACGCAAAGGCGATGCTATGGATTTACCTGTTGAAGACAATTCCATAGATGTTGCTGCTCAAAATTGTTTGTTCAACATTTTTAAGTCAGACGATTTAAAGAAAGCCATTGCAGAAATGTACAGAGTGTTAAAACCTCATGGTAAATTGGTAATGAGCGACCCAACTTGCGAGCAAGAAATGAATGATGAATTGCGTAATGACGAACGATTGCGTGCTTTGTGTTTAAGCGGTAGTTTGTCAATAGCAGATTATGTAAAAGCCCTTACAGATGCTGGTTTTGGAACTATAGAAATCAGAGCAAGAAAACCATATAGAATCTTAGACCCTAAGAACTATCCAACAGACGAATTGATTTATATAGAGTCTATAGAAGTTGCTGCCATAAAAGACCCAATGCCAGCAGACGGCCCTTGTATTTTTACAGGAAAAGCTGCTATTTATTTTGGTGATGAAGATTATTTTGATGACAATGCTGGTCATGTTTTACTTAAAAATCAACCCTTAGCCATTTGCGATAAAACTGCAGGAGCTTTAGCTGCTTTGGGTAGAGACGATATTTTTATTTCAGAAAGTACCTATCATTATGATGGTGGTGGATGTTGCTAGATTAGTTATTAGTTTGTCATTTTGAGCGTAATGAAATGGAGTCGAAAAATCTCATCTAATATTTAAGATTTCTCTACAAGATTGAAATGACACTTTGAAATATTTAAAAATGAAAAAAATACTCATCCTTTTTTTAATAATCAGCTCAGCAACTTTTGGACAAAAAAAGTTAGACAAACTACTCCATAAATGGAACAAAAGAAACGTTCCATATATGTCTGTGGAAACCTTAGCTTTACCAAAAACCAACGCTATTTTATTAGATGCTAGAGAAGAAAAAGAATACCAAGTTAGCCACCTTAAAGATGCTATTTACGTGGGCTATGATAATTTTAATCTAAAAAAAATAATAAACAAATTACCCAAAGATAAAAATGCAAAAATAGTAGTCTATTGCTCATTAGGAATCCGTTCAGAAACTGTTGCTTACAAACTCATAAAAGCGGGTTACACCAACGTCTATAATTTATATGGAGGTATTTTTGAATGGAAAAACGCCAATTTTAAAGTAATAGACACCTTAGGTAAACCCACTGAAAACATACACACCTTTAATAAGGAATGGAGTAAATGGCTAAAAAAAGGAAAGAAAGTGTATTAGTTGTTTGTCGAAAATTATAAATCAAATGTCATTTCGACTTTATGGAGAAATCTCATTTTAGTCAAAAGGTTGCCAAATCACAACTAATTTTGAAATGACAAAAATTATGAAGAAGAAAAACCTCCTATTAATATTTACCAGAAACCCAGAATTAGGGAAAGCAAAAACACGTTTAGCAAAAACTGTTGGCGATGAAACTGCTCTAGAAATCTATAAATTTTTATTACAAAAAACCAGAGATATTTCCTTAAAAGTAAATGCAGATAAAGCCGTTTATTATTCTGTAAAAATCAGAAAAAATGATATTTGGGATAATAACAGCTATCAAAAACACCAACAAAAAGGAGATGATTTAGGCATACGAATGCACAATGCTTTTAAAAACGGATTTGAGGCTGGCTATGAAAAAATCATTATTATTGGTAGCGATTTGTATGATTTAACATCAACAAATATCGACAATGCATTCCATCAATTAGATAAAAATGATGTTGTTATTGGGCCTGCTTTAGATGGTGGTTATTATTTATTGGGGATGAAAAAAATGCATCCACAAGTATTTTTAAATAAAAATTGGGGAACAGAAACCGTTAGAAAAGATACTTTAGCCAATTTACAAGACAAAAAAGTATTTTTGTTAAAAGAATTAAATGATGTAGATCTTTTTGAAGATATAGAACATCACCCTGCATTTCAACATTTTTTAAATTAAAAAGCATGACCAAACAAAATCAATTAAAAGAAACCATCCTTTTTTTAACTCAAAAAGGGGTAGCTAATCCAGAAATAGGGATTGTTTTAGGCACAGGATTAGGCAAATTAGTTGATGAAATTTCTATAGAAATAGAAGTTGCATATAAAGATATTCCTAATTTTCCTATGGCAACTGTAGAGTTTCATTCAGGTAAATTAATTTATGGTGAGTTGTCTGGGAAAAAAGTAATTGTTATGGCTGGTCGTTTTCATTTATACGAAGGATATACACCTTGGGAAGTTACTTACGGAATTAGAACAATGCACGGTTTAGGAATCAAAAATCTGTTAATTTCTAATGCAGCAGGAGCCATTAATTTATCTTACAAAAAAGGCGATTTAATGTTGATAGAAGATCATATAAACTTACAAGGTCAATCTCCATTAGGATTTAAAGGCGCAAATACTTTTGGTAATATTTTTGCTGATATGTTAATGCCTTATGATGATAAAATCAACACTAAAATTAAAACAATAGCCAAAGAACAAAATATAGTTTTGCATAATGGAGTCTATGCAAGTGTTTTAGGTCCTCAATTAGAAACTAGAGCAGAATATAGAATGTTGCAAATTTTAGAAACGGATGCTGTGGGTATGAGTACAGTGCCAGAAGTAATTGTTGCCAAACAACTGAATGTACCATGTGCAGCAATTTCGGTATTAACAGACGAATGCGATCCGAAAAACTTACAACCTGTAGATATTGCAGAAATCATTGCTGTTGCTGGTGAAGCTGAACCAAAAATGATAGCTTTGTTTAAGGGAGTTATTCAGGTTTTATAATAAATTAGACCCTTCAGGTTTTCAAAACCTGAAGGGTCTGTAAATAAGGTTTATGAAAATTGAAAAAGTAGAATCAGATTACTATTACCATATTTATAATAGAGGTAATAATGCTGATAATATCTTTTTTGATGAAGATAATTACAGCTATTTCTTAAGTTTGGTTAAAAAACATCTCTTACCAATTTCAGATATTTATGCGTTTTGTCTTCTTAAAAATCATTTTCATATTCTTTTAAAAATTCATCACAATTGCGAAAACCCTTCTCGTTATTTTTCAAATTTATTTAATGCCTATACCAAAGCAATGAATAAAAAATACGGAAGAACAGGAAGCTTATTTGAAAAACCTTTTAAAAGAATCAAAATTACAGATGAAAATTATTTAAAGACTCTTATTCTTTATATCCATCTTAACCAAGAACATCATCAAATTTCTAGTGACTTTAGTAAGTATAAACATTCATCATATAAATTAATCATATCTCAAAAAAAGACAAATATTAAAAGAGATGAAGTACTAGCGTTATTTGATGGAGTTAAAAATTTTGTAGAAACTCATTTCGATAGAAAAATATTGGTTAATGAAAGGAATAAACAATTATTATTAGAATGATCCAATATAAGATCCTTCAGGTTTTAAAAACCTGAAAGATCTATATAATATAAAATAAGAAAGACAAATTTAAAAGACTTATTCTAAAGCAAACAGGCGCATCAACTTTACAATAAAAAGTAGTCTTTCAGTCACTTACGAGTAGTTTTAGCTAAAATTGTTGAGGTTATAGAAATCTGAAGAATATAATTTTCAAAAAGTATTATTTTTAGGATGAACCAATATAAGACCCTTCAGGTTTTAAAAACCTGAAGGGTCTGCATTATATTAAATATAATTGACTATTTTACATTACTTATTCTAAAGCAAACAGGCGAAACTTTTTTACAAGAAAAGAAAGTAATTCAAACACTTAGCAGTAGTTGTAGTTAAATTATTAAGGTTTAGAAATCTGAAGAATATAATTTTCAAAAAGTATTATTTTTAGAATGAATTAGATTAAGACCCTTCATGTTTTTAAAACCTGAAGGGTCTGCATTATATTAAATATAATTGACTATTTTATAGACTTATCGTAAAGCAACAGGCGTAGTTTCTTAACAAGAAAAAGAATTCTTTCAGTCACTTAGGAGTAGTTGTAGTTAAACTGTTCAGGTTTAGAAATCTGCAGAATTTACTTTCAAAAGTATTACATTTAGCATCAATTATGTTAAGACCCTCAGGTTTTTAAAACCTGAAGGGTATGCATTATATAAAATATAAATGACTATTTTATAGACTTATTGTAAAGTAAACAGGTGTAATTTCATTACAATAAAAAGAATTCTTTCAGTCACTTAGGGTCAGTTGTAGTTAAATTGTTAAGGTTATAGAAATCTGCAGAATTTACTTTCAAAAATCATTACTTTTAGCATGAATAAGACCTTTCAGGTTTTCAAAACCTGAAGGGACTGTATAAAATAAAATATGAACAACCATTTTAAATCCATCATCCTACAAAATACAGGAGCATCATCCTTACAAGAAAAAGAAGTGATCCAATCACTTTGGAGCGGTTATGGAAAGATAATTCGAGTAGCATTACAGGGAAGTCCTCTAAAAAGTGTGGTTGTAAAAAATGTACAACTGCCTAAACAGACGAATCATCCAAGAGGCTGGAATTCGGATATTGGTCATCAAAGAAAACTAAAATCCTACAAAGTAGAAACCTATTGGTACAAAAACTACAGCAACCAAAGTAAGGCGCGTTTGCCCAAATGTTTGGCAATTGGACAAGAAAATGACGAGGTTTTAATGGTTTTAGAAGACTTAGATGAAGCAGGTTTTTCATTAAGAAAACAAAACCTAAGTTGGTTAGAAATTGAAGGGTGTTTGCAGTGGTTGGCTAATTTTCACGCCAGTTATTTGGGTAAAGATTCCAAAGGTATTTGGGAGGTTGGTACGTATTGGCATTTAGCCACAAGACCACAAGAATTAGCAGTTTTAGAAGATATTCCATTGAAAAAAGCGGCGATTGCAATTGATGATAAATTGAATAATTGTAACTTTAAAACTTTTGTACATGGAGATGCTAAATTAGCAAACTTCTGTTTTGCTAAAGATGGAAAAGTTGCTGGTGTCGATTTTCAATATGTAGGTGGTGGTTGTGGCATGAAAGATGTGGCTTATTTTATTGGCAGTTGTTTAGATGAAGAAGATTGTGAGCAACTGGAGTCTAAAATTTTAGACACCTATTTTACCCATTTTCACAAAGCTTTGGGTGATAAAAATGAAGCATTAGAAAACGAATGGAGAGCATTATATCACGTAGCTTGGGCAGATTTTCATCGTTTTTTAAAAGGATGGAGTCCTGGGCATTGGAAGATTAACAGTTATAGTGAACGGATTACAAAACAAGTCATTAAAAATTTATAAAATGGATTTACAAAAACTTACAGATATTGCCATAGAAGCAGCTTTAGCCGCTGGAAAAGTCATTCAAAAATACATGAATGATGACGTTACTATTTTAGAAAAAAAAGTAGGAGATTCTCTGGCCTCTCAAGTACTTACAGAAGTCGATTTAAAAAGTGAAGCAACTGTGTTGTCTTATCTTTTGCCTACTTGTAAAACTTACGATCTGGGATTGCTAACAGAAGAGCAAGAAGATGATAATAGTCGCTTTGCAAAAGAATTTTTCTGGTGTATAGATCCCATAGATGGTACATTGGCTTTTATAAAAAAGCAAGCTGGTTTTTCGGTGTCAATTGCATTGATTTCCAAAGAAGGAATACCACAAATCGGAGTTGTTTTTGATCCTACAACAAACAATTTATATCACGCCATAAAAGACAAAGGTGCTTTTAAAAATGGAAAACCTTGGCAATTTAATGAACCAAATAATTATTTGACCTATACTATCGAAAAAAACTTATCAGATTTACCCGAAAAAGAGGAGTTTATAGCAGTTTTAAATCGAGAAAAAGAGAAGCTAAAACTGAACGAATTGAAGGAACATTTTGGTTCGGGTTCTGTTTTAAATGCGATAAAAGTTGCAGAAAATAGACCTGCCATAATGTTTAAATTTCCTAAAACAGAAAAGGGTGGAGGTTGTATTTGGGACTACGCTTCCACAGTCTGTATTTTTAATGAACTCGGTTTAAAAGCTCGGGACTTTTATGGAAACCCACTAGACTTGAATAGCTCAAAAACTCCGCATATGAATGAGAAAGGGATATTATTTACTTCTTAACGTGAATTATATTTATTTTTTCAGATACACAAGCTTATATTTCTGAATATTAACTAATTGTTGTTTTTTAAGATTGTCGAAAACAAAGTCTATTTGTTTGAAAATAGCTTTTATAAATCGTAAAGTTAATATTTCTCCATTTTACTGGAAATAATTAGTTATAAATCCTTATAAAATCAAATAAACTACTAAATAGTGATTTCTAAATCGAGTCAAATCCATAGAAAAAACCTGTTATCTACAAAAAAAATAGCATCATTAAAATTTATTCTTCAAACTCCACTGTACTTTGTCTATTTCTATTTATGTGTAATTTGGTTACATCTGGTCTAGAATAATGACCAACAGGATCAAAATTTTGACGCTCTTCTAAAACACGATTAAAATCTAATGTTTCTATAATTAAACCCTCTTTGTTTATGATTGGCTCAATAATCCATTCTCCATCAGGACCAGCAATACAAGAACCGCCATTTGCTAAAATATCTGGTGCATTTTTTACAATTTTATCACAATGAGGTACATCTTCTGGAAAATCTACTTTTTGCATTAAAGCCGAAACCGAAATTACAAAAGAACGAGATTCTCTTGCTATAAAACGTGTAATATCTTTAGTATTATGATCTGATCCTGGCCAAACTGCAATATGCAAATCTTCGCCTAAACCATACAAAGCTGTTCTTGGTAAAGGCATCCAATTCTCCCAACAATTTAGCCCGCCAACTGTAAATTCTTTTAGAGGATGAACTTGCAAACCATTTCCATCTCCAGGGGCCCAAGTTAAACGTTCATCATAAGTGGGTTGTAATTTTCTGTGTACAGATTGTATTTTTCCTTCTTGGTTTATATACACTAAACTTGCATAAATACTATGACTTCCTCTATTTTGTGCACGTTCTATAATCCCTAAATAAATCGCAATTTTGTTTTCTTTTGCCAATTTGCAAATAGAATCGAGTTCGCCTTTTTCTATAGTTATTGAATTACGGACATAATGTGCGTGAATTTCTTTATTGATTTTTGAATTCCACTCAGCACCACCTGTTAATGCCAACCAAAAAGGATAACCTGGTAATAATGCTTCACCAAAAACAATTAGCTCACAACTTTTATTAGCTGCATCTTCAATTGATTTCTCGATTTTTTGAATGGTCTTTTCTTTGTTTAACCAAACTGGAGAAATTTGTGCTAAGGCTACTTTTAGTAGGTTGTCCATTATAGTTTAAAAAATTAAAGAATAACAAAGCTTCAAAGTTAACTATTGCTATATTCAGATATTATTACAATTATACATCAATATTTACAACTAATCCTTCATTAGCTCTTACGTTGAAAACGGTATCATCTTCAAAAATTAGATACTGACCTTTAATACCCATTAATTTTCCTGTGTAATTTAGTGTTTTAATCAAATTTAAACTTTTAGGTTTCTCTGGATATTTAGTTACAGGAAAGTTTAAATTGGTTTCTTCATTATGCGCTATAAAAAACGCTTTTGCTTCATCAGGAATGTATTGTTTTAGTTTCTCTCTCCATTCAACCAAGTTTTCGTCCTCAATATCATTCTTAAGCATTTTTCGCCAATTGGTTTTATCTGCAACGTGTTCTTTTAAAGCTACTTCTGTAATACCTGCTAAATATCTATTAGGTACTTCTACAATTTCTATAGCTTCGTGTGCGCCTTGATCTATCCATCTTGTAGGTACTTGTTGCTTTCTAGTAACCCCAACTTTTACATTACTAGAATTTGCTAAATACACAATATGTGGTTGTAATTGCACTTGTTTTTCATAAGCTAAATCTCGATCTTCAATATCTAAATGTGCCTTACTTAACTCAGGACGCATTATCCAATCACCAGCATTTGGCATATCAAAAAAACAAGATTTACAAAAACCTTGTCGATAAACTTTCTTCTCTAATCCACAACTCAAACACTCATAGCTTACAAAACTGATGGAAATTTCTTTATTTAACAACTGATTCATATTTAAGAAATCAGTTTTCATATCTAAATAATACTGAATTTCTTCTAAGTTTTCAGTTTTCATTTTTTTTAAAACCCCTTGATATTGCATAACAAATTTTAGTATTTTTAGCTGTTCACAAAATTACGTAAAAAATCGAACTTAATTCATGGCCTTTCCCTTAGTAAATTCTATAATTTCTTGGTTTTTGAAAAAAAGAATACATCAAATGGAATTGTTTTTAAAATATCCAAATGATGTGCAAAACGAACTCTTACTCAGATTAGTTTCAACTGCAAAAAAAACTGAGTTTGGTAAACAGCATCAATTTTCTACGATAAAAAGTTATTCAGATTTTACAAGATTAGTTCCGATTCACAAATACGAAACCATAGAACCCCTTATAGAACGATGTAGAAAAGGAGAACAAAATTTATTTTGGCCTAGCCATATTAAATGGTTTGCAAAATCTAGTGGAACTACAAACGCTAAAAGTAAATTTATACCTGTAAGTAGTGAAGCTTTGGAATATTGCCATATGAAAGCTGGTAAAGACATGCTGTGCTTATACATTAACAATAATGAAGATACACAGCTTTTTACAGGAAAAGGACTACGATTGGGTGGTAGTTCCGAAATTTATAAAGACAATAATTCTTATTTTGGAGATTTATCTGCAATTATCACAGAAAATTTACCTTTTTGGGCAGATTATAGTTCTGCACCAAGCCAAGAAGTAGCGTTAATGGCTGAGTGGGAAACTAAAATGGATGCCATTATTGAGGAAACCATCAATGAAGATATTACAAGTTTAGTAGGCGTACCTAGTTGGATGTTAGTATTGCTAAACAACGTTTTAGAGCGCACAGGAAAAGACAATATTCTAGAAGTCTGGCCAAATTTAGAAGTTTATTTTCACGGTGGTGTAAACTTTAATCCTTACAGAGAACAATACAAAAAACTGATTCCGAAAGCAGATTTTAAATATTATGAAACCTACAATGCATCCGAAGGTTTTTTTGCGATTCAAGATCAAAATAACTCTAAAGAATTGTTGTTAATGTTAGATTACGGAATTTTCTATGAGTTTATACCAATGAGCGATTATGCTGGAGAGAGCTCTAAAACTATTCCGATTTCTGAAGTACAAAAAGGTATTGATTATGCTTTAATTATTACTACAAACAGTGGTTTATGGCGTTATTTAATTGGTGATACCATTCGTTTTACATCACTAGAGCCTTATAGAATTAAAATTACAGGTAGAACTAGACATTATATTAATGTTTTTGGTGAAGAACTAAATATAGAAAATGTAGAGGATGCTTTAAAACTAGCTTGCGAAAAAACAGAGGCTATAATTTCTGATTACACAGTTGGTCCTATTTTTATGAAAGATAAAAAAAGTGGTGGACACGAATGGATTATTGAATTTAATAAACAACCCAAAAACATGAGTTATTTCACAGAAATGTTAGACAATTCTTTAAAGGCTATCAATTCTGATTACGAAGCCAAACGTTACAATTCTATGACGTTAGCCATGCCTAAAATTCACGTTGCCAGAAAAGGGCTTTTTTACGATTGGCTAAAGAAAAAAGGAAAGTTAGGTGGCCAACACAAAGTACCTAGATTGTCTAATAAACGAGATTTTGTGGAAGAGTTGTTAAGTTTATAGAACTACTATTTACTACAATTCTCACAATATGTTTTTCTGAGATATTCATTTTCTAATAACTGAAAAGTAACTCCATCTTCTAGAGAAGAATTAAACAATTTACAGAATCTACTTTTATTCATATTGATAGCATTTAACATAATTGTTCTGTAATCATCAGTAGTCACAGCGTAATTATTAGTAATGGTTAAATTCAAATAATAAAACAACAAATCTTCATCTACAGTAATGGTTCTTACTTTATCATCTAATAAGTAAGTGGCTTCGTCTAAATCTGAATAATAGGTTAAAAACTGGGCCAAACTTAAATAATCGTAGTTAGATAAATTTACATTCTCATAAGTATCAATGATAAATTCTACAGATTCATCTTTAGCATCATATTTTCTAGCTCTCATGTTTTTTTCTGCCTTTACAATATGAAAATTCACCAACATTCTATCAATTAAAGGTTTTGCTATTTTATATTTTTTTAGATTAAGAATTTCTTTTTTAAAATCAGAGGCATTAATATTTTGCCACTTGTTCCTCCAAATGGTAAACTTTAAGACCACTAAATTATATTTTATTTTTTTATTGTTGGGGCTTAGTTTTTCCAACGCTTTTAATTCATCAAAAGAAATTTTAGCATAACTTAAATTCAAGATAGATTTGAACATACTATTCTTGTTTAAAAGCGGTACATATTTTATTTGTTTAGGTACATTTAATCGTCTTAATTTATTAGGATTTTTTTCATCTTTCAATTTTTCAAATAATGAGTTTTGAACAATTAAAGCTTCATCTACGTTATCTTGTTGTACCAATTTATTAAAAGTAGATATTAATACTTCAGTAGTCATATCTTTGTATTTATCTTTTTTCTCTAAATCTAAAGTGATGACTGCTTTTCTATGATTTTTTAAAAATACTTCTAAATCTTTGGCAACTTGACCAGTTACTTTCTTCTTAATTTCTTGTTTAGATAGTGACCTTAGATTTTTAAAATCGCTTTTAGAAATATCATTTAAAAATTCTACCCAATTTTCTGAAGTTGAAATTACTGTTGCTATGTTAGGTTTTTGGAAAGATTGCATCGAATTTACAATACTATTTGCTCTTTGTTCTTGCAATTCTAAATTTCGTTCTAAACTTCCTTCTATAGAAGAATATGCATTAATATTTATTTTTTTAATATTAAAATCCGTTAAACGCAAAGAATCATATAGAGGCTTAATATCTTTTGGTAAATATTCTGATTTGTTCTTCTCAAAAGGGATTACAAACTTTAGTTTTTTATACTTGGTAACAAATTTATCATTATTATTTGTAATTTTTTTGGCTTTGTAGACCAACGAATCTAAGTAAGCTCCCATGTCTAACAGATCCCAAGGATAAGATTCTAAATTATAAATACGTTGATATCTACACAACACCTTATTGTTTAAAAACAAGATATTAAATTCTAATTCTTCATCTTGTAAATCAGTTGGTACTGTACCTACAAAAGTTTTGAATCTATTTCCTAGAGTTGGTTTTAAACCTCTAACCAATTGTTTTGCATACACAGGTTTCAATAAGATTCCTCTAATTTGCGAACTTCCAATTGGTGTACCGCATTTGTATCTGGACTTTGAAATAACATCAATCGCAATTCCATCTCCTGATTTTTTGAATAAATTGATTGCCCATTTTTTATCCGTAACCACAAAATAGAGTTTATCGTTTTCTCTTTTTATTGAGAAACCTACTTCTTTTGGGGTTTGTTTAAAATACGAATTGAAATAGGCGCATCTTGAATCTTGTGATGAGTTTTGAGAAAATATAATATCATAAATTTTCTGTGCCTTTAAAAGTTGATGTTAATAAAATAGCACAAATAAAGAGAAGTGCATTTTTCTTCATAGAAATTGTTTTTTTTGAATAAGAGCAATTATCAATCCAAAAATAACAAAAAGAATAGATTATAGAAATTAAACTTTACGTTCTACAACATAATCAATCATTTGAAGTAGTGATTTTTTGTAAGGTGATGTTGGGTAGGTTTCTAAAATAGTGATTGCTTTATTTTTGTAATAATTCATTTTAGTGGTAGTATATTCAATTCCCCCATTTTGTTTTACAAAAGCAATTACTTCTTTTACTCGTTTTTTATCTTTATTGTGTTTTTTTACAGAATTAATAATCCAGGCCTTTTCTTTTTTGGTACAATTATTTAAAGTATAAATTAAAGGCAAGGTCATTTTCTGTTCTTTGATATCTATGCCTGTTGGTTTTCCAATTTTATCATCTGTATAATCAAATAAATCGTCTTTTATTTGAAAAGCAATACCTATATACTCCCCAAATTTTCGCATATCTTGTATGATATCATTGTTAGCACCTACAGAAGCAGCTCCAATTCCACAACAAGCTGCAATTAATGTGGCCGTTTTTTGACGAATAATATCAAAATACACTTCTTCTGTAATGTCTAATTTTCTGGCTTTTTCAATTTGCAACAACTCACCTTCGCTCATTTCACGAACTGCAATAGAAATTAACTTTAGCAAATCAAAATCGTCATTGTCAATAGAGAGTAACAATCCTTTAGAGAGTAAGAAATCTCCTACTAAAACTGCAATTTTGTTTTTCCAGAGTGCGTTTATAGAAAAAAACCCACGTCTTCGATTACTATCATCTACAACATCATCATGCACTAAAGTTGCGGTATGAATCAATTCGATAATAGAAGCTCCTCTATAAGTTCGCTCATCAAAATTACCATCAGAAACCATTTTAGCAATTAAAAAAACAAACATTGGTCGCATTTGCTTTCCTTTTCTACGAATAATGTAGTATGTAATTCTGTTTAATAAAGGGACTTTAGAAAGCATGGCTTCTCTGAACTTTTTTTCAAAAAGTTCCATCTCTTTTTTGATGGGCAATTTAATAAGTTCTACTGGCTTCATTTTATGCTGAACAGGTTTCAGTATTTGATGTAAAAGTACAAAAAATTAAAGTCGAATTTTGTTAATTAAATCATTACAAAATTTATGATTTATCTATAAAAAGTTAAGCTTTATTGGCCAATTGCCCACAAGCTGCATCTATATCTTTACCTCTACTTCGTCTTACATTTACAGTAATATCGTGCATTTCTAGATTAGAAATATAATTATTTACAGCTAAGTTACTGGCTTGTTGAAATTGACCATCGTCTATAGGATTGTACTCGATTAAATTGACTTTACATGGCACATATTTACAGAACTCAACAAGTGCTTTTATGTCTTCTTTGCTATCGTTAATTCCATCCCAAACCACATATTCGTAAGTAATGGCTCTTTTGGTTTTTGCATACCAATATTCTAAAGATTCCTTTAAATCTTTTAATGGAAAATTAGTGTTAAAAGGCATAATTGAGGTTCTTACTTCATCTATGGCCGAGTGTAAAGAAACTGCCAAATTGAATTTTACTTCTTCATCTGCCATTTTTTTAATCATTTTTGGTACACCAGAAGTAGAAACTGTTATTCTTTTTGATGACATTCCTAAACCTTCTGGAGAAGTAATCATCTCTATAGATTTTAATACGTTTTTATAGTTCATTAATGGTTCTCCCATTCCCATAAAAACAATATTTGTCAATTTTTTATTGTGATACAATCTACTTTGTTTATCAATAACAACTACTTGATCGTAAATTTCATCAGGATTTAGATTTCGCATTCTTTTTAAACGCGCTGTTGCACAGAATTTACAATCTAAACTACACCCAACTTGACTGGAAACACATGCTGTGGTTCTTTTTTCTGTAGGAATTAAAACTGATTCTACTACTAAACCATCGTGTAATTTAATACCATTTTTTATAGTACCATCATTACTTTTCTGCATAGAATCTACCTTAATATGATTGATAACAAAATTGGCTTCTAACATTTCTCTTGTTGCTTTAGAAATGTTTGTCATATCTTCAAAAGTATGCAAAGACTTGTTCCAAAGCCATTCATAAACTTGGTTTCCACGAAAAGCTTTATCGCCATTTTTTACAAAAAAATCGCGCAATTGTTCTTTGGTTAAAGCTCTTATGTCTTTCTTTTTAATCAAGGTTTTCTATTCAAAAAAATTACAACTGCAAAAATACACATATATTTTGAGGTAATGACTGTTGTTTTTAAGTAAGCCTGCATTAGCGATTGAAATGGCATCCTTTTTTGAGGCACGAAAAAAAGATATAATGGAAAGCGCGACCTGAAAGGTAATGCCAAAAAAACTGGCACTTTAACGAGTACCAGTTTTATCATTTTAAATTCAGAACTTTAAATTTTGAATTTATATTATCAACATAGCATCTCCGTAAGTAGAGAATTTATAACCTTCTTTAACAGCTTCTTTGTAAGCTTCCATTAAAAAATCGTAACCCGAAAATGCAGCTGCTTGCATCATTAAGGTAGATTTTGGCGTATGAAAATTTGTAATCATTGCATTGGCAATACTAAAATCGTAAGGTGGAAAAATAAATTTATTGGTCCAACCTTCATACGGATTTAGTTTTTGATTAGAAGAAACTGAAGATTCTACAGTTCTCATAACCGTGGTTCCTACTGCACAAATTCTTCTTTTTTCTGCTTTTGCTTGGTTTATTTTATCTGCAGATGCTGCAGGAATAATTATCTGTTCAGAATCCATTTTGTGTTTAGACAAATCTTCTACCTCTACAGGGCTAAAAGAACCTAAACCTACATGTAATGTCATTTCTGCAAAATCTACTCCTTTAATTTCTAAACGCTTTAATAGGTGTTTCGAAAAATGTAAACCAGCAGTTGGTGCAGCTACAGCACCTTCGTGTTTTGCATAAATAGTTTGGTAACGCTCTTCATCAGAAGGTTCTACTTCTCTTTTTATGGTTCTTGGTAAAGGTGTTTCGCCAAGTTCTAATAATTTTTCTCTAAAAGCTTCGTAACTACCATCAAACAAAAAACGTAAAGTTCTACCTCTAGATGTTGTATTATCGATAACTTCTGCTACTAAACTATCATCTTCACCAAAAAATAATTTGTTACCAATTCTAATTTTTCTTGCAGGATCTACTAAAACATCCCATAATCTATTTTCTGCATTTAGTTCTCTTAATAAGAAAACCTCAATTCTTGCCCCAGTTTTTTCTTTATTACCATACATTCTTGCAGGAAAAACTTTGGTATTGTTTAACATTAAGATATCACCTTCGTCAAAATAGTTGATAACGTCTTTAAATGTTTTGTGTTCTATAGTTTGATCTTTTCTATTTAAGACCATTAAACGAGATTCGTCTCTATGTTCTGCAGGATAAATTGCTAACAATTCTTCTGGCAGTTCAAAATCGAAGTTTGATAATTTCATAAATGTATTTTGCTGTAAAAGATGCAAATATACGATATGAGAATAGGCGTTGTCAAGTGTTTGCCTATTTATCTTTAAAGTTCATCAATTTTAATACCTAATTGTTTCATATCTTCCCAGAATTTTTGGTAAGATTTTGTAACTACTTCAGCATTATTTATTTGAATAGGAACTCGCAAAGCTAATGGTGCAAAAGCCATGGCCATTCTATGATCGTTATAGGTTTTTATGGCTATATTTTTATGAATGGTATTGGTTACTTCCAAATGCAAAGTTTCGTTAGTTACAGCAATATTTGCGCCTAATTTAGATAATTCATCATGCAAAGCTACTAACCTGTCTGTTTCTTTAATTTTTAAAGTATGTAAACCTGTTAAATTACACGCAATATTTTCTGCAAAACAAGTTACCACAATAGTTTGCGCAATATCTGGAGCATTTTTTAGATTAATTTCTAAAGTAACTTTTTTAGTTTCACTAACTTTTTTTAAGGTGATAAAATTATCGCCAAAAGTAGTTGTTACTCCAAAATGTGTATAAATTTCTGCTAAGCAAGAATCACCTTGTAAACTTTCTTTTTTGTAGGCTGATAATTGAATTGATGAACCAATTTCTGCCAAAGCAACAATAGAATAAAAATAACTTGCTGATGACCAATCTGATTCTACAACTACTGTTTGTTTTTCTATTGATTTCTTAGGATAAACTTTTATAATATTCCCTTCAAAATTACTTTCAATTCCTATTTGAGAAAGCAAACTCAACGTCATTTTAATATAAGGAATAGAGGTAATTTTACCTGTTAACTCAATTTCTAATCCGTTTTCTAATTTTGCTGCAATTAACAATAATGATGAAATGTACTGGCTACTAACATTACCATTAATTTGAACTTTGTCTTTAATTATTTGAGTTCCTTTTATTCTAATTGGTGGATACCCAACTTTATCTTCGTAAGCAATATTTGCTCCTAAACTTTTTAAAGCATCAACTAAAATTTCTATAGGTCTATTTTGCATTCTTTCAGAACCTGTTAATACAGTTTCTCTACCTTTTTGTACGGCAAAATAAGAAGTTAAAAAACGCATTGCTGTACCTGCATGACCTATATTTACCAATTCTTCATCTGTAGATAAAGCATGTTGCATGTGCACAGAATCGTCAGAATCTGATAAATTTTCTATAGAAATTTCTGGAAATAATTTTTGCAAAATCAATAATCTATTCGATTCGCTTTTAGAACCAGAAATTGTTATTTTTTGGTCTATTTTTTTATCCTCTAAAACATTTAACAATATGTCCATTCTAAAAATTGATTTTAATTCTTACTTTTAATGCTTAATTTTATAACTAACCACAATGAAAAAACTCTTTTTTCTGGCAATTTGCATCTTCTTTTCTGCAAATGCCAAAGTTAATGCACAAAAAAAATCTACCAAAGTTTCTGATGAATATTTTAGCGCTATAAAATGGAGAAATATTGGCCCTTTTAGAGGAGGACGAAGTGCTGCTGTAACAGGTGTTGCTGGCAAAGCAAACCTTTTTTATATGGGCGCAACTGGTGGTGGAGTCTGGAAAACCACAGATGCTGGTAATACCTGGCAAAATATTTCTGACGGTTTTTTTGGTGGTTCTGTAGGTGCTGTAGCCGTTTCTGAATCTGACAATAATGTGATGTATGTTGGAATGGGAGAAAAAACCGTTCGTGGAAATGTTTCTTCTGGTGATGGAATTTGGAAATCGGTAAATGCAGGTAAAACATGGAAACACGTGGGTTTAAAAAACTCAAGACACATTCCTAGAATGCGCATTCACCCAAAAAATTCTGATATTGTTTTTGCAGGTGTTATGGGAGATTTATACAAACCCACTCAAGAACGTGGTGTTTACAAAACTACTGATGGTGGCGAAACTTGGCGAAAAGTATTGTTTTCTAACGAAGATTCTGGAGTTGTAGATTTGGTGATCGATCCAAATAATCCTAGAATTCTATATGCCACTACTTGGAACATCAGAAGAACTCCTTATAGTTTGTCTTCTGGTGGTGATGGTTCTGCTCTTTGGAAAAGTACAGATGAAGGAGAAACTTGGACAAACATTTCTACCAATAAAGGTTTACCTGATGGAATTTGGGGTATTGCAGGTATTACAGTTTCACCTGTAAATTCTGATATTGTGTATGCTTTAATCGAAAATAAAAAAGGTGGAGTATACAAATCTACAGATGCTGGTAAAACTTGGAAACTGATCAATTCTGAAAGAAAATTAAGACAGAGAGCTTGGTATTACACACGTTTGTATGCAGATACACAAGATGAAGATATTTTATATGTTTTAAATGTTCGTTATCATAAATCTACAGATGGTGGAAAAACTTACAAAACCTACAACGCTCCTCATGGAGATCATCATGATTTATGGATTGCTCCAGAAGACAACCAAAGAATGATTATTGGTGATGATGGTGGAGCACAAATCTCTTTTGATGCTGGCGAAAATTGGAGCACCATGAACAATCAACCTACAGCGCAATTTTATAGAGTTACGACAGACAATCATTTTCCGTACAGAATTTTAGCAGCACAACAAGACAATTCTACCGTAAGAATTTCTCATAGAACTGGAGGCAGATTTATTACTGAATCTGATTGGTCTTCTACTGCTGGTGGAGAAAGTGCACATATTGCTGTAGATCCTTTAAATGATGATATTGTTTATGGTGGAAGTTATGGTGGTTTATTAACAAGAGTAAATCATAAAACCAACGAATCTCGTGCAATTAATGTTTGGCCAGATGATCCTATGGGGCATGGAGCAGAGGATTTTAAATATCGTTTTCAGTGGAATTTCCCAATTTTATTTTCGCCAACTCATAAAAAAAGATTGTATGCAGCTTCTAACCATTTGCATGTTACTGAAGATGAAGGGCAATCTTGGCAATTAATTAGTCCAGATTTAACAAGAAACGACCCTAAAACTTTAGGACCTTCTGGAGGGCCAATAACCAAAGACAATACTGGTGTAGAATATTATGGAACTATTTTCGCTGTTGCAGAATCGCCTTACGAACCAGGTTTAATTTACACAGGTTCTGATGATGGCTTGGTGCACATCACTAAAAATAATGGCGAATCTTGGGATAACATCACCCCAAAAAAAATGCCAGAATGGATAATGATTAACTGCATAGAAATTGATCCTTTTACAAAAGGAGGTGCTTATATTGTGGGTACAAAATACAAATCTGGCGATTACAAACCTTACATCTACAAAACAGAAAATTACGGAAAAACTTGGGAGTTAATTATAAACGGAATTGCCAATGAAGATTTTACAAGAGCTTTAAGAGCAGACCCAAAACGCAAAGGTTTATTGTACGCAGGTACAGAAAGAGGTATGTATATTTCTTTTGATGATGGTAAAAACTGGCAAACTTTTCAACAAAATTTACCAATTGTGCCTATTACAGATTTAGCTATAAAAGATGATAATTTAATTGCGGCAACTCAAGGTCGTGCTCTTTGGATTATTGATGATTTAACTCCTTTACATCAATTAAATACATCAAAAGAAGAGGATGTAATTTTATACAAACCAAAAAATGCATATAATTTATCTGGTGGTAGAGGAAGAACCTCTAGAACCGCAGGTACAAATCATTCTGGAGGTGTAAATATTTACTATTACATTAAAGAACTAAAAGAAAAAGATGTAACTTCTATTTCTATTTTTGATGCCAATGACAACTTGATTAAAAAATTCTCTACAAAGCCTGATAAAGATAAAAAAGAAGGCAAATTGAACATAGAAGAAGGCAACAATATTTTTAATTGGAACATGATGTATGATGGTGCAGAATCTGTAAAAGGTATGATTTTATGGTGGGCTTCATTATCTGGACCAATGGCTTTGCCTGGAAACTATAAAGTTGAGTTGGCTGTAAATGATGTAAAAAAATCTCAGGATTTTACCATTGTAAAAAACCCAATGTCTGAAGCTTCTGAAAGTGATATGAAAGCTCAATTTGATTTTATCAACGACATCAACAAAAAAATGACTGAAATTCATAAGGCTTTAAAAAATGTGAAGAAAGTTCGTAGTCAAGTTGGTTTGTTAAAAAAATCTATTAAAGACAAAAAGAAACATAAAGACTTACTTGATTTTGCTGATAAATTAGTAAAAGATATGACTGTTGTTGAAGAAACATTATATCAAACAAAATCTAAAAGCGGGCAAGATCCTTTAAATTACCCAATTCGTTTGAATAATAAACTAGGTCATTTAAATTCGTTAACCAGAATTGGAAATTATGCTCCAACAAATCAAGCTATCGAATTTAAAAATGAAATTACAAAAGAAATTGATTTAGAATTGGCTAAACTATATTCTTTATTTGATAAAGGTGTAAAAGAATTGAACACAAAAGTAAAAGAAAGTAATATTGATTTAATTCAATTGGATTAATGCTGCATTCATTGTACTCATAAAAAAGGTTGTCAGAAAAGTTTTAATATTTTTCAGACAACCTGTTTAGTTGTATTTATTTTTCCAATTTTTGTTGATTAACTTTCTAAGTTTATGAAAAACTCTAAAAAAGAGAGCAAAACACACAGATTGAACTAAAACCATTCTCCAATCAAAATCAATATCAAAAAAGAAGCTACCTATGTATTGACCTATGGTAAACATTACAAAAAGTATAGGAATGTAAATCAATAAATATTTACCTAAAGATAGGGAGTTGATTAACTCAGTTTCTTCATTTACATTTTTGTTTAGTTTATCATTTACCTTTTTCAAGTTCACTATTTCATATTTTTATTGGTCATATACATGCCATAAACCAAACTTAAAAAAACTTTATATCCCCAAAATGTCATCCATTTCCCATCACTAAAATTATCGTTGATAAGTTTTATAAAATCGCCTGCAAAAACATCTCTCCAACTATTCATTATTAGAGATATAATGGTTACAAAAACAAAAAAAGGGAGGGCAATTTTAAGTGTATTTTGCCAATATTCTTTTTGCTTTATTTTTTTAAAAAAAGACATTTGTACTAGTTTATCAATTTATTTTTTTTAAGTGTAGTATGGAGAAATCATTACATACACAATAACGCCTGTTACAGCTACATACAACCAAATAGGAAAGGTTTTTTTAGCAATTTTTTTATGCCCCTCAAAATCGGTTAATTTTGCTTTCATATACGTTAATAAAACAAACGGAATTACAATTACAGACAATACAATATGTGAAATTAAAATAAAATAGTATACGTATTTGATTGCCCCTTCTCCACCAAATTTAGTAGAATCAGAAGTCATGTGATAGGCGATATACATCAACAAAAATGCTAAAGAAAGTGCAATTGCAGCAGTATTTAATTGTTCGTGTAGTTTTCTATTTCCTTTTTTTATAGCAATTACTGCTGCAACTAATAAAACGGCTGTTAAACCATTAGTTGTCGCATAAATAGGTGGTAAAAACGTTAGTGGCTTAACATCAAAACCCAGAGATTTTAAATTAACACCAAATAAAGCTGCAACTGCTAGTGGAATAATAACGGATAAAGCTGTAATTATTTTTTTATACTTTTTTTCTTGCGCTAGATTACTCATTTAATAACAGTTTAATATCTTCTTTTAATTCTTTTATTTGATCAGGAAATGTTTGCTCTTCTAGCGCCCTGTAATACATAATTGGATTCCCAAATTCATCTTTTCGAGAGCGGATATAACCATTTTTATCTACCAAAGCAAACAACCCAGAATGTTCAAAACCTGCATGAGATGCATCTCCTTTACCTGCATATAATTTAAATCCTTTATTTGATAATGTATACACTACATCTTCTGACTTACCTGTTAACAAATGCCAATTTTTATGGGTGATGCCATTATGTTTTGCATAAGTTTTTAATATTTTTGGAGTATCTATTTCTGGAGTTATAGAAATCGATGCAATACCAAATTCTGGATTTCCAAAAAATTCGTCTTGTAAGGATAACATCTTTTTGTTCATTAACGGGCATATTGTTGGGCAAGTAGAAAAGAAAAACTCAACTACATATACTTTACCTTTAAAGGTTTCATTGGTAATGGTTTTGCCCTCTTGATTCACAAATTCAAAATTGGGTACCTTATCAAACTTTACCAAACCAGTGTCTGAGAAACGATTTACCACTTTTGGTACAGTGTAAATACCAAACAACAAAATAATAAAGGTAATCCCTACATAAGAGTACTTTTTATTCATAATCCTACTTCTTTTCGGTTTGCTTTGTTCTTATTTTTATCTTTAAAAGCAGCGTAATATTCGTAATATAATACTTTAATATCGTCCTTAAGTTTACCATTTAACTCTGCCACCGAATTCAAATTGTAACCATATAATTTTTCATTCGTTTTGTCGTCTTTTAAACGCCCTCGTAAACTTAGACTTTTATCGATTAAAAAAGCTTTTGTAGATGATAAGTTGATTAATGGCTCGTTGTAAGCAAAACTCTGGTAAAACCCTTCAATTTCTGCTTTAGTACTTGGCACAAATTTCCATTTTTGCATATCTGTAAAAGCACCTATTTTTTCTTTAAGTGCGTTTACATCAACGGTTTTATCTTCTGGATAAACAGCTATTATCTGAAATTTCTTGTAGTCTATAAACTTCTTATAGATTTTTTCATTTAAGTTTAACAGGCCAGATGTTATGGATTCTATATCGTTTCCTAAAAAACAAACAATAGAGACAGACTCTTTGAGTTGTGTACTTTTAGCATCATCTATTGTAGCTACATCTAAAACTTTTTGGGTAAGTACGGGCAGTTTTTTAAAGTTATTTTCTCCTGTTGATAAAATGAGAAAACAAATTAAGGGAAAGATGAACAATAGAAATAAAACAACTCTTTTTTTGGTAAGAAAACGCATGTAATTAAAAGTTAGATTTTAAGAAATTTTAACATTTTTAAGCTAAAAAAAGGTGGTTAAAAAACCACCTTATTCATTTTAATTACCATCTTACAAGTGGTGATAACGTTTCGTATAAATAATCACCTTCTATTAAAAGTAAGGTTACTAAATAACAGATTAAGAAAATGGATGTCCAGACAATCGAACGTCTAAACCATTTTTTTTCATCTTCCATGTGCATAAAAGCCCATGTAATTCCGTAAGCTTTTGCTAAAGTTAAAATGATAAAAATCCAGTTTAAAGGACTTGTTCCTAAAAAATTTGTTAAGTGAAGTGCAGCTGGTTTAAATATACCTAAAGCAACTTCTACAATTGTTATAGCTGATAAAATCCAAAATACGTTCCAGATTCTTTTTGTATGTGATTCGTGTGCGTGTGCCATTTTAATGCTATTTTTTTATTAAACTAAGTAGAAGAATGTGAATACAAATACCCAAACTAAATCTACAAAGTGCCAATATAAACCTACTTTTTCTACCATTTCGTAATGTCCTCTTTTCTCATAAGTGCCTAAGATAACATTAAAGAAAATAATGATATTAATAACAATACCTGAGAAAACGTGAAAACCATGAAAACCGGTAATAAAGAAAAAGAAATCTGCAAAAATTGTATTTCCGTACTCATTTACTTTTAGATTAGCTCCTTCTACAACCATTTTACCTTTGGCTAACTCTTCAGCGCCTTTTTCTCTAGATAAGATAAATTTTTGTTTTTTATCCATATCTATTTGTTCGCTTCTAATTTGTATTGAAGGATTTGCTTGATAAGATGCCATTACTTGTGCCACAGAATATTGAGGTACTTCTTCTCCACTTACCCACCAAAGTCCGTTTTTACGTGTATGTGTTTCTTCAGCATCCATTCTATCACCTACAACAAAATCTGAAAGCGCTATTTGCTTACCATCCTTTACAAATTGTAAAACTTTACCCTCTGTAGTTTTTACAGCACCGTAAGAACCTTTAATAAAGGTATTCCATTCCCAAGCTTGAGATCCAACAAAAATTAAACCACCAATGATTGTTGCAAACATATACCAAGCCACTTTATTTTTTTGCATTTTGTGCCCAGCATCAACTGCTAATACCATGGTTACTGATGAAAAAATCAGTACAAATGTCATGAAAGCGACGTAATACATTGGAAACTCTCCATGAATAAATGGAACGTGTGTAAAAACTTCATCTGCAATTGGCCAAGAATCAATAAACTTAAAACGGGTTAAACCGTAAGCTGCTAAAAATCCTGAAAAAGTTAGTGCATCAGAAAGGATGAAAAACCACATCATCATTTTACCATAACTTGCGCCAAATGGTTTTACTCCACCACCACTCCAAGTACTTTTTCCGTCCGAAGGTATAGCAATATTTGCTTCCATAAATAATTTTAATTAGTATAAATCTTAAACGTTCGCCAAAAATAACTATTTTCTATCACTTAATAAAAGAGAAAAAGAAAAATAGATAAATCCATAATATATCTACAAAGTGCCAGAATATTGCGCCTAACTCAAAGCCAAGCAAATTATTGGGCTTGTATTTGTATTTAAAATGATTATAAATAACAACAAAAAGTACAATAACACCTGCCAAAAGGTGCAATACATGCAAAAAGGTGATTCCAATAATGAATGATGTAGATACTGTACTATTAGGTCCTGTAAAATACAAGCCTATACTTTTTAGTTGATTGAAACCTACATATTGTTGCCAAACAAAGCCTAGACCCAATAATAAAGTAGCTACTACTAAAATTAATGATAATTGTCTTTTATCTTGTTTTAAAAATCTTTGCGACAAAAATAATGTAATGCTACTTGCTACAATTAAAAAAGTACTGGTGTAAAATGCTTGTGGCAAATCAAAAGAGACCCAATCATCTCGTTTCATACTAATTACATAGGCACTTGTTAGTCCTGCAAAAAACATCACCATACTAATCATAGAAATCCACAACATAGGTTTTGCAGATTTTTTTTGTGCTACAACATACTCTTGTTTTAATGCTTGTTCTTCTATCATCTTCTTTCTTCTTTAATGTAAAAATTTATCAACTACATAAACAATTTGTACAACTGTTATATATAAGACACTTGATAACATGAGTTTTCTTGCATCTATGTTTTGTTCTGTTTTGTGTAATTTAATCCCATAAAACAACATTATACTACCTAATAATGCCACAATTACTGCTGTTAATGGGTATATATAAAAATCTCCTGAAACTCTTAACACTGGCGCTATAGAAACCAATATCATTACCAAGGTATAAAAGATAATCTGTTTTACAGCACCTTTATCTTTTGTGTTCATTGGCAACATGTTATATCCAGCTTTTTTATATTCTTCGAATTGCAACCAGCCAATTGCCCAAAAATGTGGAAATTGCCAAAAAAACTGAATCATAAATAAAAAACCCGCTTCAATACCAAAATTACCTGTAGCTGCTACCCAACCTAACATAAACGGAATGGCACCAGGAATGGCACCTACAAAAACAGTTAATGGTGTTACCGATTTTAAAGGCGTATAAACACTGGTATAAATAAATATTGAAATAGCACCAAAAAATGCAGTTTTTGGATTAATACTATACAAAATAGCGATTCCTAGAATTGTAAATACAACCGCAATTGACATGGCTGTGTTTACCGACATTCTTCCTGTTGGTAAAGGTCGGTTTTTTGTGCGTTGCATTAACGCATCTATATCTTTTTCTATAATTTGGTTGAATGCATTAGAAGCACCCACCATAAAAAAACCTCCTAAAGCTAATAGTAGCAAAACACTGTAATTGATAACCTCTACAGCTAACAGATAACCTGCCACTGAAGAAAACACCACACTCATAGACAATCCTACTTTTGTAAGTTGCTTAAAGTCAGTTATAAGCGTATTCATTGGCTTTTTAGTATCTGTAATTACAGTTAAACTCATAGTTTTGCAAAGATATTTGATAAATCTCAATTTACCATACCTTTAACAAGGTTTTGTGAAATTTTGAGCATAAAAAAACCCACTCAAAGTTTGAGTGGGAAAATTGCTATGAAAAAGAAAAAGTGTGACTTTTAAAAAGCCACATGCAAATATAATTATTTTTTTAAATAAAAAACAAAAATATTTTAGATTTATTTTTTTATCCCAAAATCTATTTTAAAAAAAACGGAATTTAATTCTTTATTTTTTTTAATTTAAATGAGGGTAAACCACTATAAATTGGCTTTAAACTGCCATACGTTTTGTTAAAAAAGTAAACATCACCAAAATCTATATTTCCATCAACATTATTTTCTTTTTTTAAGAATAAGGTGTCTTTTTTAAAAAAATAAGTACCTCGTTCTACACAAAAAGACCTTAACTCTACCGTTTTCAGTTCAAAAGTACTATCGTTAAATAAGTTTATTTCTAGTACTGCTTTCTCTTTTGAATAACCTTTAAACTTGTGTACTTTATTTTTAAATATATTTTTATCGTGATATTGTAATGTATAATACAAGCTCATCGAAAAAAAAAATGTAATAATTAGTGGTATGAAATTAAAAAGCTCTTTTTTTAAAGTAATATTGTATAAGTTGTAAAACGAAACAGATATAAAAGCAACAATATATAATATTGTTAAGCCTCCTACAATTAATAAATCTACATCTCCAAAACAGTAATTTTCTGAATGAATTAACCTGTAAAAAGGAAAAAATGCCAGTACAATAAGTAAAATATATCTTTTTTTTACTTTTTTCATTACACGTCTTTTTCTTTTTTTCTTTGGATTAATAAATCTGCTATGGTTGCATTTTCTGGATAACTTTTTATTTGCTGAAACTCATCACCAACTTTAACAGTTCCTGTTTGTACTACTTTAAAATACACTCCACACATTGTTGTATTCCAAAATTGTTTTACAATTTTCATAGAGTTGAACCGAATGCCTAATTTAAAACAAGGGCTTCTTTGTAAAGTTGCTTCTAAAATAGTTTCACCAACTTTAAAAGTATCCCCTACATGTATTTTTGTTTCGTCAATATCATCAAGGGTAAGGTTTTCTCCAAACATTCCAAAATTCCAATCCAAATCTGGATATAACGATTTCCAAAATTTATAATGTTTTAAAGAATACGCATAAACTGCTTGATCTATACCTCCATGATATTTTCTATCCGAAATTTCATCACCTTTTACCTCTTCAACATCTAAAAAAATAGGTTGCTGTACAGGATATTTGTAAATACCTGTAGTTACCTTTTTCTTTTTCCAAAGGATTTCTTTTTTATCACCAATATTTGTAGAAATAATTTTCATTGTTATTGTATTGCAACTGAATCAAGAAAAATATAAAGTTTGTACGTTTACTTTACAAATTTAAGTAAAGCGTTTTTGGTAAATTCTGATAAAACTAATTCTCCAGAAATTTTTGCTCTTTCTAATAAAAGTTTATCCCAATGATTGGTATTTTGCCACAATACTTTTTTCATTTCGGCTAAAGCGGATGGGTTATAACTTGCCAATTTTTGAGCAAACAAATCTACCTCAATATCTAACTCTTTACTATTTTCAAACACTTTGGCGTACAAGCCTTTCTCTTTTGCCCAATAAGCGTTTTTCCAACTTGTGGCATCTAATGTTAATTCTGATGTTGCTGCTAAACCAATTTTTCGAGTTACAGCAGGCTCTATTACAAAAGGACCAATACCAATGGTTAATTCTGATAATTTTATTGCTGCTTTTTCTGTTGCAAAAACATAATCGCAGGCAGCTGCTAAACCTACACCTCCTCCAACTGTTTTTCCTTGAACTCTGCCAATTATAATTTTTCCGCAGGTACGCATGGCATTTATTACGCTAGCAAAGCCTGAAAAAAAACGTTCTCCTTCTTCTACATTTGAAATAGCAACCAATTCATCAAAAGAAGCTCCAGCACAAAAAGCTCTTTCTCCTTCTGATTTTAAAATGATGACAGCAACATCATTAGTCATAGCAAGTTTTTTTAATTCTTTGGTTAACCTTGCTAATAATTCACTAGGAAAAGAATTGCTTGCAGGATGACCAAACTCTACTGTTGCAATTTTATTTTGGATATTTATATAAAGACTTCCACTTTGTCTGTTTGTATTCATAAAAGTTGAATTTTATCAAAAATAGGATTTTATAACTAAAAAATCAATGCACAATCGCTAAGATAACTCACAAAAAAAGCCATTACTATACTAGTAATGACTTTATCTTTATTAAATATTTTTTTAGATTTATTTGTATTTAAGTTTCAACCGAATTAAAATTAAAGCAGATATTGCTGTGATACCATTTGCTAAAATCATTGGTAAACTTTCTAAATAAAAACCATATACAATCCATAAAGAAACTCCAATAAAAAAAGAAGTATACATTGTTAACGATAGCGATTTTGTGTCTTTCGTTTTCCAAGTTTTATAAACTTGAGGCATAAATGCAGCTGTTGTAATAATAGCTGCAAACATTCCTAAAATTTCGAAAATATTCATAATACTGTCTTTATCAATTCGCTCTTTTAGTCTGAAAAATAAACATGACTTACACCACAAAAATAAAGTTTCTATCTTTGAAGTAAGACAAGTATTTAACCCACTATGTTTACAATTTTGCCTGGCACAACAATTACCTTTTTAGGTGTTCTACCTTGTAATTGTGCTTGTGTTTTTTCGTGAGCCATTACCGTTTTTTCTATTTCTTCTTTAGATAAATCTAAAGAAAGTTCTAAAGTAAAACGCATTTTACCATTAAAAGAAATTGGATAATTCTTTGTACTTTCTACCAAATGTTTTGGTTCAAAAACTGGAAAAGGCACAGTTGATATACTTTCTGTATGCCCTAATAAACTCCATAATTCTTCTGTAATATGTGGCGCATAAGGTGACAATAAAACCAACAATGGTTCTAAAATTTCGCGCTTATTACATTTTTGAGCTGTTAACTCATTTACGGCAATCATAAATGTAGAAACAGAAGTATTGAAAGAGAAATTTTCGATATCTTCTTCTACTTTTTTGATGGTTTTATGTAAGGTTTTTAAGGCCTCCTTATCCCCATCCGACTTCCCCAAAGGGGAAGAGTCAACTGCGAAAACACCGTTTTCTCCTGAATGGAATAATTTCCAAAGTTTTTTTAAGAATGATGATACACCCGAAATTCCAGACGTTTTCCAAGGTTTGGTTTGTTCTAAAGGCCCTAAAAACATTTCGAATAAACGCAAAGCATCTGCTCCATATTCTGCAACAATATCATCAGGATTTACAACATTGTATTTTGATTTTGACATTTTTTCTACTTCTCTAGAAACTTTAAAAGTGCCATCTTCTTCTGTTATGAATTCTGCATCATTAAATTCTGCTCTCCAATTTTTGAAAGCTTCAATATCTAATTCGTCTGATGAATTTACGAATGATACATCTGAGTGGATCTTTTGTAAGTGAATTCCTGTAAAAGAATTAACATTTGATTCTTTAGAAATCAATTTTAATCGATCAATAAAAATTGATTTTAATTTTTCTATTTCATCTTCATCTCCATTAGAAACCTTATCATATATAGATTTTGTTACATAAAAACTAGGAAATTTTGAAGTAGACACATCAAGTACTGAATCATTTTCTGTCACAATTCCAAACCAAAATCTATGTACAAAAGCAGAAGTCCCCAAAATCATACCTTGGTTAATTAGTTTTTTAGCAAACTCATCTACAGGTACAATTCCTTTATCGAACAAAAACTTTTGCCAAAAACGTGCATATAATAAATGTCCGGTTGCGTGTTCTGAACCACCAATGTATAAATCTACTTCTTTCCAATAATCAAGAGCATCTTTACTTGCAAATTCATCAGCATTCTTTGCATCCATATATCTGTTAAAATACCAAGAAGAACCAGCCCAACCAGGCATTGTATTGAGTTCTAATGGATAAATTTCATTTTGAGATTTCTCGACTTCGCTCGAAATAACATTTTTGTTACTATTGTCATCTTGAGCGGAGTCGAAAGATCTTTTTAACAAATCATTCGAAACCACTTTATTATTTTTAGCATCCCAACTCCAATGCGTCGCATTTCCTAAAGGTGGTTTTCCATCTTCAGTAGGTAAATATTTTTCCACTTCTGGCAATACAATTGGCAAATGTTTTGCATCTATCATTTGTGGCATTCCGTCTTTGTAATACACAGGAAATGGCTCACCCCAATAACGTTGTCTGCTAAACACAGCATCTCTTAATCTGTAATTTATTTTCCCATAACCAAAGCCACGCTTTTCCATTTCGTAAATGGCTAGCTTTAAAGCTTTCTTATATTTTAATCCTGATAAAAAGTCTGAATTTGCAATTACAGTTCCTTCTTTATCTGCATGTGCAGCCTCAGAAATATCTACACCTTCAAAAATATTAGGAATAGGAATATTAAAATGTTTTGCAAAATCATAATCACGTTGATCTCCACAAGGCACAGCCATTACAGCTCCTGTTCCATAAGAAGCCAATACGTAATCACCAATCCAAATTTGAACCTTTTCACCGGAAAAAGGATGAATTGCATACGCACCTGTAAAGGCACCAGAAATGGTTTTTACATCAGCCATTCTATCACGTTCAGAACGTTTTGCTGTAGCTTCTATATATGCTTCTACTTCTGCTTTTTGAGCATCAGTTGTAATTTTAGATACCAATTCATGTTCTGGAGCAAGTGTCATAAATGAAACTCCGAAAATGGTGTCAGGACGTGTTGTAAAAACATCAATCCTATCCCTCAATCCCTTTCCAGAGGAAAGGGAAGCTTTGGCTAGTTCTAGTTTAATTTTTTTTAGAACAGATTCAGTATCACCAATTACTTGCTTATTAGTAAAACGAATTACATCATATCCTAAATCTTCTAAAATTTTTGTTCTTTCGTTATCTTTTTCGATTTGTTCTTCAGAATTGTGATAATCACCATCAACTTCAATAACTAACTTTAATCGTAAACAAACAAAATCTACAATAAAATAATCAATTAAATGTTGTCTTCTAAATTTTAAACCTAATTGCTTTCCTTTTAATACTTGCCATAAAACACGTTCTGCTTCAGTAGGATTATTTCTATTTTCTTTCGCTTTTTCTATCAACAAGTGAGAGTTATTTCCACCTGTCATATATCCCTCATCATTTTCAGGATCTGATTTCTCTTCCCCTTTGGGGAAGGTTAGGATGGGGAAAGAAACCATTGCTCCTTGAGAACGACCAATCCAATTGGTTTGCGAATCTTTTAAAGGTTGTGGCCAATCAATAGTGTTTAAACCATCTAACAAACGTTGTGCGTATGCAGAAATTCGCATAGACCATTGTGTCATTTTTTTTCTCACTACAGGATGTCCTCCACGTTCTGAAACTCCGTTTACAATTTCGTCATTGGCTAAAACAGTTCCTAATGCAGGACACCAATTTACTTCTGTATCCGACAAAAAAGTTAAACGATATTGTAATAAAATTTCTTCTTTTTTGGTTGATGAAAAAGCGCTCCAATCTTCTGCTGAAAAAGAAATGATATCTTCATCGCAAACTGCATTTACTGTGGCATTTCCTTCTTTTTCAAAAATTGAAATTAAGGTTGAAATGTCTTCTGCTTTGTCTGAATCTTTGTTGTACCAAGAATTGAATAATTGAATAAAAATCCATTGTGTCCATTTATAATATTCAGGATTTGAAGTACGTACTTCCCTGCTCCAATCAAAAGAAAAACCAATTTGATCTAATTGTCTTCTATATGTTTTTATGTTTTCTTCAGTGGTTTTAGCAGGGTGTTGTCCAGTTTGAATGGCATATTGTTCTGCAGGTAACCCAAAAGAATCATACCCTTGAGGATGCAATACATTAAACCCTTTATGACGTTTGTAACGCGCATAAATATCACTAGCAATATACCCTAAAGGATGCCCAACATGCAAACCTGCTCCTGAAGGATAAGGAAACATATCTAACACATAATATTTAGGTTTTTCACTTTCATTACTGGCTTTAAACGTTTGGTTTTCTGCCCAAAATTTTTGCCATTTCTTTTCTATTTCTTGGTGATTGTATTGCATCATCTTTCAATTTAATGGCTGCAAATTTACGTTTATTCTTTGTAAGCGAAAAGAGGAAGTATTGCAAATTAGCAAGCACAATTTTAAAGCCCTATTTCTGTATTTTTACTTCTTCAAAAAATGCAACTACTATGTTTTAAAACTTCATTTCTGTTATCTATTTGATGTTATTTAAAGACTACTTCTTTGACTCCTTTTTGATAATCTTTACCTCTTAAATTGATAAAAGTAGCTCTCATTTCCTTCATTTTTTTAGGGTTCGATTTTGCAAGGTTATTTTGTTGCGCTTTATCTTCTTTTAAGTTGTAGAGTTGTTCAAATGGAAAATTACCAACTTCTATACCTACTTCTTCTCTAAAATTTGTTCCTTCATAAGCAGGTATGTATAACCAATCTCCACTTCTTAATGCTGTTTTACCTGTAGCTTCAATAATTAAATTAGTTCTTCCTTTTTTTGTTTTCCCTAAAAAAGCATCTATACAATTTTCACTATCTGTTGTGGTTTCTGATGTTCCTAATAAATTAGCTATAGAAGCCAATAAATCCATCTGACAAACAATAGCATTTGAAGTTTGTGGTTTAATTTTTCCTTTCCAGTAGGTTATAAACGGTACTCTTGTTCCTGCTTCAAAAATGCTGTACTTACCTCCTCTTAAACCACCTTTTGGATCGTGATTGCCTAATTTTTCTACAGCATCATCATAATAACCATCATTTAAAACAGGACCGTTATCACTAGAAAAAACAATTAACGTGTTTTCTAAGATACCTTCTTCTTTTAAGGTTTTTATAAATTCACCAATTGCCCAATCTGCTTCTAAAATCACATCACCTCTTGGCCCCATTCCAGATTTATCCACAAATCTTGGATGTGGAGTTCTTGGTACGTGAGGTTGCTGCATTGCATAATACAAAAAGAACGGTTTTTCTTTATGAGTTTTTACATAGTTTTGCGCTTTTTCTAAAAAATGATCGGCCATATCTGTATCTACCCATTTTGCAGATTCACCACCTTTCATATAGCCAATTCTAGGAATTCCATTTACAATACTGCTATTGTGCCCATGATGCCATTTCATAGTTAACAGTTCTGGATTTGAAATAGCAGTAGGTTCTCCTTCAAAATTTTCTTTGTAATTTACTTTTATAGGATCGTTTTTATCTAAACCAACCACATTCCCATCTTTAATATAAACAGTTGGCACCCTGTCTTGAGTAGCAGCCATAATGTAAGACTCATCAAAACCAACTTCATTAGGTCCAGGAGTTACTTTTTGGTTCCAATTTACAATGCCTGTACCCAAACCTAAATGCCATTTACCAACAATTGCAGTTTGATACCCTTGTTTTTTTAATAACTTAGGTAGTGTTTGTTGTTCTGTAGATATTAAAAGCGGAGCTGTACCTGGTAAAATTTTTGCTTTTTTGTTTCGCCAAGGATACATGCCTGTTAATAGAGCATATCTGCTTGGTGTACAAGTTGCTGATGAAGCATAACCGTTTGTAAATTTAATTCCTCCATTTGCTAAAGCATCTATATTTGGGGTTTGCAATTCTGTTGCACCATAAGAGCTTAAATCTCCATAACCCAAATCATCTAAATAAAGGACTACTATATTCGGTTTTTTGGTATTTATTTCTGGTTGATTAGTAGCTTTTTTAGGGGTTGTTGTACATGCTACAATAGTTAGTATTAAGAAATTTAAAAAATATTTTTTCATTATGATTATTTTGTAGTTGTTAAAATCTATTTGTTTTTAAGTTTTTGCTCAATATATTTACTCGGAGTCATTCCTTTTTCTTTTTTAAATAAGCTGATAAAGTGTGAGTAGCTGTTGATACCCACAGCATCCATAGCCTCTTGTACTCGATCGCATCCATCATCGAACATTTGTATGGATTTTTCAATTTTTATAGCATTAATAAAAGCGGTAGTACTTACGCCAACTAATGCTTTTAATTTTCGGTGCAATTGCATTCTACTTAAACCCAACTCTAAAGATAATTCTCTTACAGAAAAAACAGGTTCAGCCATTTTTTGATGAATGATTTCTACTGCATTTTTTACAAATTGTTGGTCGTAAGAAACATAATGATTTTTAATTTCTTCTGTGGAATTTGATGCAATATACTGTCTGAAATTATTTCTTGTTTTGATAATATTATTTACTTTTTGAAGCAATTGTGTACTATTAAAAGGTTTTGCAATATAATCCCAAGCACCTACTTTTAAGCCTTTATTGTAAAAATCTTCTCCTGTTTTTGCTGTTAGCATTAATACTGGAATATGTGATACTAGAATATTGTTTTTTATTTGCTGACACATTTCTATACCATCTAGCTCTGGCATCATTACATCTGTTAAAATGATGTCTGGTATTTCTTTTAAAGTTATTTGTAGGCCTTCTTTACCATTATTAGCCTCTAAAACCATATAGTCTTTGATTAATATGTTTTTTAAATATTTTCTTAAATCGTAATCATCTTCTACAATTAAAATTTTTTCTAAATCATTATCTTTGTTTTCTTCTAAAGGTTCTATATAATCTCCAGGTATATAATCTTTTGGAATACTGGTTGGAATATCATCTTTTGTTAAAAATTCTTCTTCGGTAAATGCTTTTGATGAAACTGGTAATGTAATCATAAATTCTGTACCTCCCAAAGCACTATTTAACACGTTAATTTCTCCCTTATGTGCCTCTATTAAGGTTGCTGTTAAGTGCAAACCAATACCAGAAGAAGAGCGATCTTTGCCATGAAAATGCCTTTGAAAAATTTTCTTTTTGTCTTGTTGTGCAATGCCTTTACCATTATCTTTTATTAAAATAACAAAGTACTCTAATTCTTGTTTCCAAGTAGGCTTAATTTCTATCTCTATCTTACCTTTATTAGGCGTGTATTTAAATGCATTTGATAATAAATTATAAATTACTTTTTCTACAATATCTTTATCAAAATGACAAAAATAACTATCTGGAGACACAATGTTTAAGTCAATTTCTCTTGCTTTAGATTGCCAAGCAAAAGACTTTGTAATTTCTGTGATAAATGAACACATATCATTTCTTGAAACTTTTAAGATATTTACCCCAGAGTTAACTTTTCTAAAATCTAAGAGTTGGTTTACTAGATTCATCATTCTATTTGTATTTCTTGACACAATACTGTAACAAAACTCTTTGTGTTCTTTGCTTATATCACCTTTTATTAAATCGTTTAAGGGTCCAATAATTAGAGATAATGGAGTTTTAAACTCGTGCGCTACATCTGTAAAAAAGGTTAATTTCATTTCGTTTACCTTTTTTTCTTGTTCATTTTTAAATTTAGAAATTTCTATTTGACTTCTCAGTTTTTCTTTATTTTGCCAAAAATAAATTAGCGAAAACAACACGCTAGATATTAGCAAAACATAAATTAAATATGCCCACCAAGTATTCCAAGGAGCTGGTTGAATTGTTAGCAAAATAGTTTTTGGTTTATTGGACCAAAGACCATTAGGATTTGTAGCTTCTACAACAAGCTTATAATTTCCGCTAGGAATATTAGAATAGCTAGCAAAACGCTTTTTATTGTCTACAATTTGCCATTTTTTATCGTAGTTTTCTAATTGATATCGGTATTTATTTACTTTAACATTTGCATAGTTGGTACTTGTAAATTCTATAGAAAAATCATTTTGTTTGTAATTAAATACTAACTTTTTAGAACTATTAAGCATTTTTGTGAGTATCGTAGCGCCAGAAACCTCTTCGTTTACGCCAACTTTATTGTTATTTACCCAAAGGTTGGTAAAAGACACTTTAGAAGGAAAGGAATTATCGTACAACTCACCAGATTTAAAATAATTAATGCCTAATATATTTCCGAAAAAAAGCTGTCCTTTATCATTTTTAGAAATGGCTTCTGTAAAAGTGTTGGTTAATAAGCCATCAAAATAACTGTACTTTGTAATTTCGTTTGTTTTAACATTGTATTTTATGATTCCTTGAGAATTATTCAACCATAAATTACCCAATTTATCGCTAATAATTCCCATTATTTTTTTATTCTGAATCCCTTTTATTTGTACAGATTTAAATTCATTTTCGTTCGTTTTTTTTAAAAGAAGGCCAGTATCTGTACCTACGTAAAGAGCGTTGTTTTTATCTTGATAGAATGACCAAATTGAATTATTTGGTATTCTATAAGCTCCTGTCATTTGTTCGTTATAACTTTCTACAGACAATATATTTCCAGATTTATCTAAATTCATTTTAAACAATCCTTCAGAAATAGAGCCTATCCAAATACAGTTTTTAATATAATCTACTTTTAAAGAAAAAACACGCACATTTCTTAAATAATCTAAATTTTCAAACTTTTCATTAACCCAAGTTGTGTTTTGTTTATTTTTTACTAAAAGCCCTCTAAACGTTCCAAAATACTGATTTCCAAAATTATCTTTACAAAAACTAGTTACTAATAAATTATTTTTTTCGGGCGAATTTTCAAAAACTGGCACAAGTTCAAATTCATCCTTTTTAGATTTCTTTTCTCTATACAAACCATCTGTGGTTGCTAAATGAACCTTACCATTTAAAGTATCAACTCTAAACGCTTTTCCGCTTTTAGGAATATCGATAGCTTTACTTGAATTTGAATTGAAAGAATACACATAAAATTGATCACCTTGTAATCCGTAGTAAATTTTATCGTTATTAGAAAAGAGCGTTCGAACATGTCCTTTTTTTTGGAGAGAAATGCTTTTAAACTTTTTACTATCTAAGTTTGAGTAAACCAAGCCTTTATTATTTGAAATCCAAAGTGTATTGGTAGCGTCTTTAAAAATATATTTTAATTGGCTGTTAGATAAGTAATATTCGTTGGCATTATTTATTGATGAGCTACTAGACAGTAATTTGTTATCTAAAGAAAAATGTAATAGTCCTTGGTTAAAAGTGGTAATCCATAAATCATTATTTACACCTTCAACCATAGACAATATATTACTATTAACAAAGCGTTCTTTAGATTGTAATATGCCATTTTTAAGTTGATATAAACCGTCTTTACCCCCAATCCAAATTTCTTGTTTTGAGGTTTCTAAAATTGTATTTAAAGAAACATCTTTAGCGTTTTTTACTAACGTATACTTATTTTTACGATATCTCCAAAGCCCTCTTGTGGTGGCATAAAGAACATCTTTACTACTTAAAATATTTATTTTTTTGATGTTAAAGCCAGTAATAGGTGTTTGTAATACCTCTACCAAAAAAGATTGATTTTGTTGGGATACTTTAAGTAAACCTTGTGTTGTTGCAACAATTATTTCACCTAAAGAGTTTTGTACGATATCATTTATAATTCCATAATTTTCAGGAACTTTTACTCTTGTAAAACTTCCTTTTTCTAAATCATAATAATTTAAACCATAACCATCAGTACCAATCCAAATTTGTTTTTTATCGTCTTCAAACAAACATCGAATTCTGTTACTCGATAAACTTAAAGTATTGTTATTATCATGAAAATAGTTTTCTATTTGGTAACCATCAAATCTATTTAATCCGTCGTAAGTAGCTATCCATATAAAACCTTCTGAGTCTTGAATTATGCTACTAACATCGTGTTGCGATAAGCCATCTTTTACAGTTAATGAGTTTAAATGTAAGCTTTGTGCAAAAACTGATGAGGAAATATTAAGAATAAAAAGTACATATACGATACGCCTTGCTACCTGCATTAATTGAATATTTTATAATATTTACCAAAGAAAATAAATAAAATCGGAAATAAACCACAGTATTGCTGATAAATACTCATTTTGTTACAATAGTAAAACTTATTGTTACATAACAAAACATCGATAATTGACCCTTTTTCTAGTTTTGAAGAGTGATATTTTAATACGTTTTAAAATTTCAATTCTCAATCAAATTATACATTAAAATACTTAAAAACAGATTACAGATTATGAAACACAAAAACTTTTTAATAGCAATGTTCTGCTTTTTTTTAACAGCTAATATATTTGGTATTGATATTTACGTAGGTACAACAGTAACTGATAGTGGAGCTGTTTTAGGTTCTGAAACAAACCCATATACGTCGTTAAACAGTGCAGTAATAGCTGCTTCAGATAATGATAATATTATTATAGTAGGTACAGTAGCTCAAACAGCTGAGATTACGCTTAGTAAAAATTTAACTTTTGAGGGACAGTCTGATGCAACTATAACCGGAAACGGTTCTAACAGACTTTTTGTAGTTTCTGCATCAGATCTTTCAATTTCATTTTCTAACATCATCTTTCAAGATATTGCATCAACAGATCCAGACCCAGGAAATTCAGCTCCAACAGATTATGCTGGTGGAGTTCTTTTTAACTCTCAAGCAAATTTTAGTTTAACGATTTCAAATTGTGTTTTTTCTGGAAATTCTTCTACCTCTACCTCTGGTGGTGGTGCTCTTTATTTAAGCGGAGGAGGCACAACTGCCGCAAATATTTCTAATAGCACCTTTTATAACAATCAAATTGTAACAGCAACAACTCTAGAAGCAAGAGGTGGGGCAATTATTGTTTACAATGCTACTGTAAGTTTAACCAATTGTACTTTCTTTGAAAACAAGTTGGCAAGAACAGGTAATTTTAATGGTGCAGCTATAAGGGCTAGTACAAATGGCGCTAGCGTAACTGCAACAAATTGTTTGTTTTACAATAATCAAGTTAGTGGTGGTGCTTATTCCGATTTCAATGCTGTTCCAGGTGCTTCTATGACAATGACAAATTGCCTTGCACAATATCAAAACAACCTAGACACTAATAATAATTCAACAATAACAAATTCGGATTATTTATCGACATCAAACCTAGTTTGGAATGCTTCTATGAATAGAGTTGTTTTTTCTGCTCCCAATTCTTTATCAGAAGCTACTCCAATAGATTTTGGAACTGATAATAATGATGTTGGTGCATGGAATTCTGAAATAAATATCTTTAAAGGCACTACTTCTTTATTATGGTCTGAAAACACCAATTGGTCAAGTGGTACTGCTCCTATTGGAGATGGTACAGAAAATATAGCCATCATTGGTGCAAATTGCAACATGTTTTCTACAGGGGTAGCTGTTAATGATATTAAAGTAACTACCGAATTACGAATACAAGATCGAAATGTATTTATTGTAAATGGAGCATCTGATGTAACTGGTATCGTTCGTTATTTTGCAAACCTACAAGATAATGCAGATAATACTAAAGCATGGTATTTGGTAGCCTCTCCTTTATCTGGCGAGGTTTTTGACACTGCTTTTGCAGATAAAAATGATCTTGCTTCTGGCACTGGATCTAATAGAGGGCTTGCAACATACAACCCTGCTGATAATGATTGGACATATTTTTCTGGTACAAATATACCTGCAAATCCGGGTCAAGGTTTTTCTATGAAAGTTACTCCAGATGATATAACATTTGCAGCAGGTGGAGGTGAATACGCAAATAATGAAGTTGGCTTTGAAGGAGATTTTAATACAGAAGATGTTACTATTACCACGAATACTGCTGGTTTTAATTTATTAGGCAATCCGTATATAGCTCACATTAATAGTGCTACATTTTTAGGAGCTACCTCTGGAATTGACCAATCACAAATTTGGGTGTGGAACCAATCTGAAAATGGTGGAGCTGGACAATATGAAGCTCAAGTATCTGGCGATAATTTTATGTTAGCACCTGCCCAAGGTTTTTTTGTAAAAGTAAACACGCCTGGAAGTATTAACTTCTCAGAATCTAACCAAGCAACTACAGGCGGTACCTTTCAAAAAACTACTAGAACCGAACTAAAATTATCAGTCTCTGATGGTAATAATAGTCGCTTTGCAAAAATCTATTATTTAAATAATGCTACCAAAGGTTACGACTTTGGTTGGGAAGGCGAAGTATTTGGTGGAGTTAAAAGTGATTTTGAACTCTTCACGCAATTGGTAAGTGACAATCAGGGTAAAAAATACCAAAAACAGTCATTACCAATATCTGAATTAGAATCGTTAATAATACCTGTAGGTGTGCTTGCCCAATCTGGTAAAACGCTAACATTTTCTTTAAAAACTTCAAATTTTCCACCAAATATTAAAGTTTATTTAGAGGATAGATGGAACAATACTTTTAATGAAATCTCACAATCAACTAACTTTAAAGTTACCTTAACAGAATCTTCTAAAGATGTAGGTCGTTTTTATTTGCATACATCTGCTACTGCATTAAGCACGGAAACAGCAGCCTTAGCCCATGTAGACATGTATCTTATTAACAATTCTACCTTAAGAATTGTAGGATTATCAAAAGCAAAATCTAATTTAAAAATGTTTAATACTTTAGGAAAACAAGTTGTAAATACTCCCCTAACATCCAATGGATTACATGATGTTCACCTTCCAAAATTAACTACGGGAATTTACATTGTTCAATTAGAAAATGATAAAGGAATATTAAACAAAAAAATTGTTTTAGAATAATTAATTAGCCTATAAATTAAGAAATCATCATGAAAAAAAATATCAAAAACAACAAAGAAGAAATTACTCGTAAAGAAGCCATAAAAAAAATAGGAAACTATGGTAAATACGCTGCATTAACAGCATTAGGTACTTATATGATTTTAAATCCTCAAAAAGCACAGGCAAGTTCAGTTCCTGCTGATCCTGGTGCAGGTTTTTAAGCACATAGAAAACAATTTTGTACTGCCTATGATAATACAAATATCATAGGTAGCACTTTTAATAACCTAAAATATAATCTGCAAATGAGGATAATTAAAGAAATTTTAAACAACAATATCTTGAAAAAAGGTGTCGTTTTTTTTGTACTGTGTATTGCAATGGGCAGTTACGGACAAAAAGTATTAAACCTATCAGAATTTAATATCCAAGATAGTAAAGATGCAACACCAATTGTTGTAGAAGCCTTAAAAAAATGCAAGGACGAAGGCATAAGCAAGTTAATATTTCCTAAAGGGACTTATCACTTCTATCCGACTTTTGCACCAGAAACATATTGCGAAATTACCAATAATGACAACGGATTAAAAAGATCTTCTTTTTTATTAATTGATTTTCACGACTTTGAAATTGATGGTGGTGGTTCTGATTTTATGTATCATGGTAAAATGATTCCTTTTATTATTGAAGAAAGCACCAACGTAAAAATAACGAACCTCAATATAGATTGGGAGGTTCCTTTTGCCTTAGAAGGTTTAGTTGTTGCTAAAGACGAAACAAGCAAAACGTTTGATATTGAAGTAAAATCGCCATACGAAGTAAAGTTTGGACATTTATATCTAAAATTAGAGAGGCCAGATACACCTTATGAAAGAAAATATGGAAAACGATTTGCATATTGGGAGCATTATAATTTAGAAGTTGGCCAAAACATATTTTGGGATCCCAAAACAATGGCACCTCTATACAACACAAAAATGTATAATATGCCAGAAAAAGGAATTTTTGCAAAGGAGTTAAAAAAAGGGTTGATAAGAATAACCACTGAAATGAAAAAAATTCCCCCAATTGGTACTGTAATGGTATCTAAAGGAGAATATTTACAAAATAGAACTAGCCCAGCTTTTAGAGTCTTTAAATCTAAGGATTTAGAGTTTAACAGTGTTAATGTGTATCATTCTGGAGCTATGGGATTAATTGCAGAAAGATCAGAAAACATTACCTTAGATAGCTTTAATGTTGTACTTAGAAAAGGTTCTGGCAGAATGGTTACAACTACAGCAGATGCTACACATTTTTGTAATGTAAAAGGCTTGGTAACCATTAAAAATTGCACATTTGAAAACATGTTAGACGATGCAACAAATATTCATGGTACTTATGTTAGAGTAAACAAAATTATTGATGATTATACATTGGCTGTAGAAACGTATCACCCACATCAAAATGGTTATTTATTTGGGGAGCAAGGAGATAAAGTGCAAATAATTGATCAAAAAAATTTACAACCCACTACGCCTCCAATGGTCTTAAAAAAAGTAGAACGTGTAAATGAAAAAATATCTTATATTACTTTTAATCAACCCATCACCAATAATGTAGAAGTGTTCGATGGTGTCGAAAATATCTCTTGGCATGCCTCAGCTATTTTAGAAAACAATATAGTTAGAAATAATAGAGCACGTAGTTTTTTAATTTCTACTCCGAGAAAAGTAGTGGTTCGAAACAATCATTTATCATCTCAAATGGCTAGTTTTCGACTAACAGGAGATTTGGGATTATGGAACGAATCTGGACCAAATGATGGATTGCTAATTGAAAACAACCTTATTGAAAATGCAGTTTATGGAGGTAATGGACCCCAATCTATATTTTTAATTGATCCACAATATGTAGACAAGAAAAATTTTAATGGAAATTATAGTAAAAATATTACCATTAGAAACAATACTGTTAAAACATTTGACAGTTCCATTTTACACGCTATTTCAGTAGATGGACTTGTTTTTGAAAATAATACGATTATCCAAACAGATAAATACAAACCTATTTTCCCTAACATCTCTAATTTAAGAATTGTAAATTGTACTAACGTTGCTATTAAAGGAAATCAATATAAAAGTTTAAATGATAGTATGAAAGGTTCTATAGAAATTGATAAAAAATCTACTAATGTAAACATCTCTAAAAAGGATGGTTTCACAATCATAAAATCAAAATAATTAAAGTCTTTAAAATGACTCTCTAAAACTTTAAAAATGAATAAACATATTATCATTTTATTACTTGCTCTTGTATCGTTTCAGTTTTCTTTCAGCCAAATTAAGGTTTCAGGTAAAGTTACAGATACAGAAGGTAATCTTTTACCAAGTGTTACAATACTCATAAAGGGTACTCAAATTGGAGATATTTCTGATTTTGATGGTAAATTTTCCATTGAACTACCCAATGCCGAAAGTATTCTTGTATTTAACTACTTAGGGATGAAAACTAAAGAAGTAAAATACAATGGACAAAAAATAATTAATGTTCAACTAGAGCAAGAAACAAATAACCTAGACGAAATTGTAGTTATTGGTTATGGAGTTACAAAGAAAAGTGATGTAACTGGTTCTGTTTCCTCTATAAAGCCAAAAACTCTAATGGAATCTCAAACCACAGATGTTTTTTCTGCAATGCAGGGTAGGGTTTCTGGTGTTCAAATATCTTCAGATTCTGGGCAACCTGGAGGAGGAAATAATATAACTGTTCGAGGGCAAACTTCTATAAATGGCACATCCTCTCCTCTTTTTGTAATAGATGGTGTTCAAATAGATGTAAATTATGATGAAGTGGCAACTACAGGTTCTTCTCAAGCAAGAATAAATCCTTTAACAGGTATTAATCCAGCTGATATAGAGTCTGTAGAAATATTAAAAGATGCATCTGCAACTGCAATCTATGGTTCAAGAGGTGCAAATGGAGTTGTAATTATCACTACAAAATCAGGTACTTCAGATGGTCGTATCACTGCTGAATACAGTTACAATTTAGGGATTTCAGAGGTTATAAAAAAATTATCGGTTTTATCAGCAGATGATTATTTAACCTATCAGCAAGATATAAATAATGATCAATTTTTAAATCAAGACACAAACAATGATGGTACTTTCGATACTCCTAGAGATTTTACGCAACTACCCTCTTTTGATTGGCAAGAAGAGGGTTTAAGAACTGCAATAAGTCATCAACACCAATTATCTGTAAGAGGAGGTAATAAAACCACCAACTATTCTGTTGGTTTAGGTGCTTTACAACAAGAAGGACTTGTTGTAAACAATGATTATGAACAATACAATTTAAGAATGCGTTTAAAAACTGATATTAATGATAAACTCAGTATTACGTTCAATTCTAATGGTTCTTATTCTGTTTTAGGGGGTATAGCCAATAATGGTGGTCCTGATAGTTTTACAGGTATAACTCAATTTCTTGTAATTGGTAATCCATGGAATATTAGAACAGACGATATTGTTTTTGCAGATGATGGTTTTATTAGCCCTTTAGATTTAATTAATGAATCAGACAAACAAACTAGTATTTTTAGACTTTTTGGTAATATGAACCTTAACTATAAATTTACTGATAATTTTAGTTATACAGGTTTTACCGGTTTTAATGTAAGCAATTCTAAAGTAAAAGAGTTTTACAGTTCAAACACAGGTTGGGGTAGGTTACAAAATGGTAGAGCTAGAGTTAAAGAAGTAAATACCTATTCTATAAATCATTCCTCACAATTAAATTTTAGAAAAAGTTTTAATCCAAACCACAGAATTGATGCTTTAGCAGGGTTTGAAATTTTCCACTACAACTTTGAAGATTTTTTAAATGAAGTTATTGGGTTTGAAAATCAAACCACTGGCGTTAATAATATAAGTGTTGGAACTTCTGTTAGTGAGTATAGTACCCAAAGATTTTCTACAAATAGAGTTTCCTTTTTAAGTAGAATTAATTACACCCTGTACAAAAGATTTATTTTAACTGCAACTATGAGAGCAGATGGGTCAGATAAATTTGGAGAAGGCAATAAATGGGGGTATTTCCCTTCTGGAGCATTAGCTTGGAAAATGACTAATGAATCGTTTATAAAAAATATTAACGCTATTTCTAATCTAAAATTAAGATTAAGTTACGGAGCTACAGGAAATGAAAGAATACCTGCATACACCTATCTAGCTCAATTAAATCCTGCATTTTATGCGAGTAATGATAATCTTATCTTTGGTTTGGCTCCATCAACACTTCCGAATCCAGATTTAAAATGGGAAACTACAGAACAACTTAACGCAGGTATAGACTTGGGTCTTTTTGGAGGAAAAATAAATTTCAGCGCAGATGTTTACAAGAAAATAACCACAGATTTATTACTGAATGCCCCAATACCCTCACAAAGTGGATTCAATTCACAATTTCAAAATATAGGAAGAATAGACAATTCTGGTGTTGAATTACAATTATCTACTTTCAATATTAATAAAAATGATTTCAAGTGGAAAACAGATTTTAATATCACTTTTAATCAAAACGAAGTTAAAGATTTAGGTGGTGCCGAATTTATACCTATAAGTACTTTTGGCGGATGGCAAGCCAATGTTGGTAGAGTAATTGTTGGTGAACAAATTGGTACAATGTATGGTTATCAATTTGATGGAATTTATCAAATAGATGATTTTACATGGCAAAACAACAGCGATCCTAACGTGGCTTTTGAGGACAGAAATTTCGCTTTAAAAGATGGACTTCCAGTATATTCTGGAACAGCTCTTCCAGGTAGAATGAAATATTCAGATTTAAATGGCGATGGTTTTGTAAACGATGAAGACAGGCAAGTTATTGGAAATAGTAACCCTGTACATTTTGGTGGAATTAATAATACTTTCACGTATAAAAACTTTGATTTATCTGTATTTTTTCAGTGGTCTTATGGTAATGATTTATACAACGCTGCTAAAGTTCGACTTAATGGAGTGCAACCTTGGATGAATATTTCTCAAGATTATTTTGAGAATAACTGGACTCCAGATAATCCAAGCAACACAGCGCCTGCCTATCGTCAACTAGATCAACAAATAGCATCTTCTTATTATCTAGAAGATGGTTCTTATCTCAGATTAAAAACCGTTTCTTTAGGGTATAGACTACCTAAAGATATCACTCAAAAATTAGGTTTCAAATCTTTACGATTTAATTTAATAGGTAATAATTTAATAACATGGACTAACTATACTGGTTGGGATCCAGAAGTTAATTTTAACAACCCTCTTCTTTCAGGACTAGATAGAATAGCTTATCCAAGAGCGAGAAATTTTACTTTAAGTTTTAACGCAACATTCTAAACAAACAAACCATGAAAAATATTATAAAAAACATTTTATTTTTAGCTTTTGTAGTTTTACTAGCTTCATGTGAAGATACATTAGAGCCAACACCATATTCATTTACATCACCAGAAAATTTTTATAAAACACCACAAGATGCTGAAATAGCTTTAGTAGGGGTTTATAATACACTTACTGCTGGTGATATTCAAGGACAAGGAAATGCAGATTCTTTTAGAAGAGATCTTTTTGAAATGTTAGTAGGTGGTACAGGTGAAGGAGTTGTACCTCAACAATTTGCAAATAATAGAGGAGGACAGTTTGGAACAGCAGCTTTTACAAGTCAAGATGTTGACTTAAATTTTAATTGGTTTTTCCTTTATGCTGGAATTAGTAGAGCCAATAGTCTTCTTGAAAACTTACCTAACATTCCTGATGCTGATTTTACGGGTACAAGAAAAATTGAAATTGAAGCAGAAGCAAAACTGTTAAGAGGATTTTTTCATACGATACTTTCAATGATGCATGGAGCTATTCCTGTGTATACAAGCACTAGTGATAGTCCTACTAAAGCAAGACAATCTGTTCAAGAAGTTTATGCTCAAATACTATCCGATTACGAATTTGGGTATCAAAATCTTCAAAACAGAGGACCTTTAGCTTCTAGTGTAAATAAATGGACAGCTGCTGGATTATTAGTAAAAGTACATACCTACTTAGCAAGCATGAAAATAAATGGCCTTAGTGATTTTGGATTTACGCTAAACAATTTTAATTGGGTAGATGAAGATGCAAGTTATCAAAGTGCAGTTACCATCTCTGGAGATATTGTTGCTAATAGCGGTTATCGTTTAACTCAAAATTACGATCGTCTTTTTAGAGAATCAACTAAATCAGATCAAGCAGAAGAAGTGATGTTTGCAGCTGAAGGTTCTTCTGATGCTTCTCAACAAGTTATTACAATTGTTATTAATAGCTTTATACCACAAGGGAATGCACAAAGAGTTGGAGGTGGTTCTGGTTGGACACGTCCAACAGGAGAACTTTTTGACCTGTATAACTCAGCTGATTTTCGTTTTAGTCATAATGTTTCTGGTAATTTAGGTGGTAACCCAAATATACTTGAAACAATAGAAATTGAAGGTGTTAGATATTATCAACCTAGAGACTTACCTGGAAAAGGTTCTGGATTTATGAGTGTAGGTAAATATAGAATGAAAGATCCTGCTCAAAAATCTTATGCTCCTTGGGCATCAGGTATTTCAATTCCATTATTAAGATATGGAGATATACTTTTATTAAGAGCAGAAGCACTTTTCTATACAGGAAATGAACCTGGAGCTAGAGCCATATTAACAGAATTGCGTCAAAGATCAATTATTGCTCCTGCCACAGTTACAGACCTTAATACTGCTTATTTTAATTCAAATTTTATTAAAGAGCTTCAAGAAGAACGCTCTAGAGAGTTGTGTTTTGAAATCTGGAGAAGGTTTGATTTGGCAAGATTTAATATTTTCGATCAAACTATAAATTCATTAGATCCCAGTAATGGGGCTTGGAACAGTCATGTTGTATTATTACAACAAAATTGGTTTTCAGAGAGAGTATGGTTTCCTATACCACTTCAACAAATTGATTTAAATTCAAATCTTAAACAAAATCCTGGCTACTAAAATTCTTTTAGTACAAAATCAATCTTAAATAATAATAAACATGAAAAGGTTTCTCTTAGTTGCCCTTTTAACTGTTACGTGTTCTTATTGGACTATAGCACAAGTAAAGAACCCAATAGTTATATCACCTAAAGAGGGTGATATGACACTTGTAATTAGAAATATTATAGAAAATACCAAAACAAAAGATGTACATTTAGTATTTAAAAAAGGGATTTATAAGTTCAATCCAGATTATGCTTTTGGTAAGTATTTAGATATTACAAATCATGGCAATGGCTATAAGCGTATCGTTTTTGATTTAAGTAAATTTAGAAAAATTACTATTGATGGTAATGGTGCTGAGTTTATTTTTCATGGACAAATAATGCCATTTTTATTCAACAATTCTGAAGCAGTAACCATAAGTAACCTTACTATTGATTGGGATATTCCATTTACCTTTCTTGGAGAAGTAATTGGTGTAAATGAAAAAGAAGGCTGGCGAGATATAAAACCCTTTACAAAAGGGTTTTCTTGGAAGTTAAAAAAAGGAAGATTACAGTTTCCAAATGTAGATGGTTTTAACTACAATATCTTGGGCAGTACATTAGCTTTTGACGCTCAAAAGAAAAGACCTATTCATGGTGCTTGGGATATTGAAAGTCATCCTAGATGGGTAGAAAAATTAGAGAATGGAAATTTAAGATTTCACGAATTCTTAAAACATTATCCACCTGTAGGCTCTTTATTAAGTTCGAAAGGAGATAGAGCGCATGATCGTTATGCACCAGCATTCGATTTTAAGAAATCATCAAATATTAAGCTCGATAATATTATTATTCATCATGCTCTAGGTATGGGGTTTCTTTTTGAATTATCAGAGAATATTCAATTACTAAATTCAGGAATTTATCTAAGAGATGGTACAAATAGGGTAATATCTACAACTGCAGATGCTACACATTTTGCGAACTGCAAAGGTACAATATTGATTGAAAACTGTAGGTTCGAAAACATGCTTGATGATGGTACAAATGTTCATGGCACCTATGTAGTTATTGATAAAGTTATTGATCATAAAACTGTACGAACAAAATTAGTGCATTTTGAACAACGTGGTTTTGAATTTGCAAGCCCTGGAGATGAGATGTGGTTTATAAAACAACCTTCTCCAGAACGTAATGAAATTGGTCTGGTTAACAACGTAAAACTAATAAACGAAGAGTTTAGTGAAGTTCGTTTTAATGCTGAAATTCCAAAAGACCTCAAACCTGGAGATATTTTGGAAAACAAAACATGGAATCCTGAGTTTACCATGAGAGGCTGCACCATTAAGAACCATAGAGCTAGAAATATTGTTTTGAAAACACCATTAAAAACAGTAATTGAAAACAATTATTTTTCTTCAATGATGTCGTCTATTTTTTTTAGAGGAGAAACATTTTTTTGGTACGAATCTGGGGCTGTCAATGATGTATTCATACAAAACAATATGTTCGATTATAGTGCATACAGTGGGGCAGAACATGCCATTTTGAACATCACACCACGTTTGGGAAAATCTTACGATACATCCATTATATATGATAAAAATATACGTTTCATAAATAACACCATAAAAACTTTTGGAAACAGAATTGTATGGGCAGATAGAGTAGATGGACTTGTCATAAAAGATAATATTATTATAAAAACGAACAATGCTCCAGAATTATATCCAAATACTCCACTAATCGAATTGAAAAACTGTAAGAACACTGTTGTGGAAAAAAATAAATACAAAGGCGATTTCAAAATAGCGATTGAAGCGGATGAACAAAGTAAAAAAACACTTGTTGTAAAAAAGAACAAAGGCTTTTGAATAATTCAACGAACTTACACTAAAATAAATACCGATGTTACATTTCATAAAGTTTATGTTACATCACTAAAAGTGAAAAATTACATTTTCATTTAATTTTGATCGTGTACAAATCATATGAACTAACAGATAGAAATAACTACTAAATTTTACATTATGAGAAAAAATTACATTACACTACTAGCTTTATTATTCACTGCAATTGGCTTTGCTCAAAATAATGATTTCACTAATGGTAGAGGTGACCTACTCTGGTCTAAAAATGGAAATTGGTCACTAGACACGGTTCCAAATACTAAAAACACAGCGATTGTTCGTCTACCTTTAATATTAGAATCAAAGGTCGATTCAAATTTTGTAATTAAGAAAATTCAAACTACATTTAGTACTCCTGGAGATGCCACAGTTGGTGGAACTAGTGTTTTAACTATAGATGCTGGTGCTAATGCTGTGCAGGGAATTGAAAATGTTTCAAATCAGAATATCAATTTAATTTTTAATGGAAACTTAACTATTAATAACTCCACCACAGCAGGAATAGCAAATACCTTAATGCGGAATCAAAATGGTTCTGGAAACTCAATCACTTTTTCAGAAAATTCGTTATTAACATTAACCACCCCACTTGAAGCCAAAACTGGTTCAAGTAATAACTTTAATTTCAATGGTTCAATTGCAGGTACTGCTCCATTAAGAGTAAATGCAAATACAATATCCACTTTTGGTAGCACATCTAATAACCCTAATTTTGAAGGTGATTTAGTTTGGGTTGGTGCAAATGCGTCAGTTATTGTAAATTCTGCAGATGATAATACTTTTTTACCTGTTGATAGAAAAATACAGATCAATGCAATAAATGGTTCTATAGAAGTAAACGGAATGAACGTTTATAAAGGTAATATTTCTATAAATGGAGACCGTTCTTTTATGTTTGATGTCAATAAAAATCAAAATAGTATAGGAACAATAACATTTGCTGGAGGAACTGCAAATGGTACTTTAAATTTAGATATTGACACAAGTATTACAGAGCTAGCTTTTGCAAATAGTTCTGAAGTAGAATGGAATTCCGGAACTTTAAATATTACAGGTTATAAAGAAGGTGTTTTAAGATTTGGAACAGATAATACAGGTTTAACTACTGCACAATTAGCGCAAATAGTTGTTGACGGAGTTAGTGATGCTGTTGCTTTAAATAGTGATGGATATTTAGTAAATAAAACATCATTATCTGTAAATGATTTTAATGAAGATATTCAAGCAGTTGCTTATCCAACTTTAACATCAAATAAAATATTTTTCAGCAAGCCTCAGAACAATGTAAAAATTGTTGACTTGAATGGAAAAACCCTAAAGCATACTAAAACCAATAATCAAGAAGAAATTTCTGTTGAATTCTTGAGTTCAGGATTGTATTTGATTGTTTTTGATAATAAAAAAATAGAAAAATTCATCAAGAAATAAATAGTTTATAAAAACGCATTATGAGAAACATTTCCGTAATTTTTATTTTGTTGTTTACACTAAGTAGCTCCGCTCAACAATTGGGTTCTGTGCCTTCTTTTTTTAGAGTTCAGCGTGAGCTACCTTTATTAGAATTGAATACAACAACAACAATTAATGTTTCTGATTATGGTGCAATTGTTAATGATGGTTTAGATGATGTTACTGCAATTAGAAATGCCATAAATGCTGTAAAAAATATTGCTACAGCTCAAAACCCAGTGCGTTTGCTTTTTGAATCTGGTACTTACGATATTATGTATGCTGGTACTTCTTCACACATAATTGATATAGCAGATATTAATGGATTACTTTGGGATGGACAAAATGCAGAATTTCTATTACACAATCCAACAGTTGGCTTTTTGGCTTTACTTCGTTGTGAAAACATCATTTTAAAAGATTTTTCGATAGACCATGCTACACTTCCTTTTTCTCAAGGAATAGTTACAAACATAAATGTAACTGAAGGTTATTTTGATTTTGTTTTAGAAGACTTTTCACCAGAACCAACAACAGATCCTTTTTTTAACTCACCACAAAGATGGGGAATGTTCAAGAATGCAAAAGGAGGTATTAAAGAAGGTACAAGAAATTTAATTCCACACAATCGTTTCTTTGAATCAATTGGCTCAAGAACCTATAGATATGGTGGACAAAATGCTAACACTTTGGTTAATGCAGAAGTTGGCGATTATTTTGTACATATTGGTAGATATAATGGTGCTACATTAATGAGAAATACACAAGGTAAAAACATTACTTATATGAACATTACTGGTTACGCAAGTGCTTCTGGTGGTTTTAATTCTAGAGATTGCTATGAATGGAACGTAATCAACTGTCATATAAAACTAAAAGAAGGTAGAGTGCACAGTGTTAATGCTGATGCCATGCATACAAATGGTAATTATATTGGTCCTTGGGTAGAAAACTGCTCTTTTGAAGGCTTTTCTGATGATTTTATGAATATAAAATATTCTAGAAGAACTATTAAAGAAATACACAGTCCCACAGAAATTACAATCCAATTCGATTTAGATGTTGGAGAAAAATTAGAGTTTTTCAACCCTAGAGATGCTGTACTTATTGGAACAGCAACAGTTAGTGCTGTACAAAATTTAGGCAGTAATTTATTTAGAATAACGCTTTCTAATGCTGTTAATTTGACCACTATCAATGCAGACGATGATCAATTGGCAGATAAATTATATGTAGAAAGTCGTTCTAATGAATCTTTTATTTTTAGAAATAATATTGTTCGAAATTCAAGAAGATATGGAATTCTTATACAAAGCAAATATGCACTAATAGAAAATAATCTTTTTCAAAATTTAAGTGGTGCTGGTATTCGCATTGAAAATGGTGTTGATTGGGGTGAAGGTTTTAGAGCTCATGAAATTGAAATCCGTAACAATCGATTCGAAAATTGTGGTTACGATAATTCTTTTATCGAAGAAGAAAATTCTGCAACTATATCTGTAGATTTTGCTAAAGTAAAAATACCATGTGTTAGAAATGGACGATTTTGTGGGACAGAAACAAGCGAATACCGAGCACATAGTAATATCAGAATAATAGGTAATACCATCCTTTACAATAAAAAAGGGATGTACTTAAAGAATATTGAAGGTTTAACAGTAAGCAATAATTTTATTTGCCATAGAGATGAAGATATCACACTTGGTAGTGACGAAAACCCTGAAGATATTACTATTTTAAATAGTGGAAACGTTAGTAACACTGCAAAAGAAGCTACTCTACCCAATGCTAATTTTCAATTTATACTGAATGATGCTTCACAAGAAAAAACTATCAGAAATACTGGAAGTAATCAAAACATTGGCGTTGAAATAAACACAACAGATGGTGAAATTATTCAAGGTTTTATAGACTCAGAAATAGGGAATGCTTTCAAAGTAAATACAGCTGGTAATGGACGTCTAAGTTTAATCAATAAAAATGATAATTCTCCTTATGCTGGACCACTAAAAGGCCAAGCAAGAAGCTATTCTTTTTGGATAAAACCAGAAGAAGCTATTTTCCACACGCTATTATATAGTGGAGGACCTTTAGAAGGGAGTGTTTTTGCCATACAAATACAAACAAATGGGGTATTACGAGTTACAGATAATGACAATAATTTTGTTAAAATGGATGATTTGCCTTTAGATATTGGTAAATGGAACCATGTTGCAGTTACTGTTCCCGAAAATAATACTTTTTTTAGTATCCAATTGTATAAAAACAGTGTTGCTTCTAATGAAACAAAAACAGGCAAAAATGTTTTGATAAACACAGCTGATAATAAAGTCGATTTTGTTCCAAGATTTAAAGGATTAATCAGTGACATCCGATTTTTTGATTATAAATTATGTGGTGCTCAAGTAGAATCAATATATAATGATTGGCAAAGAGCCTTATCAACAGAAGATTTTAATATCCTTGATGATAAAATAAAAGTATATCCAACTGTTACAAAAGGTAAGATAAATTTTAGTCAACCTATCCAATCTCTTACTATTTATAATCTTCTTGGTAAAAAATATATTTCTGAAAGAAACATTAATACAGATAGTTTTGATGTATCAAATTTATCGCCTGGTTTATATATTTTAAAGGTTAACAATCAACAAATTACTAAGATTTTAAAAGAATAAACAGATGAAAAAAACTATTTTAATACTCATTTTATGCATTTTTGGGTTTTCGTCTTACGCTCAATATAATTTTACATTGCCAGATCATTTTAGAACAAAACGAAACGTACCTGTAGTAGATTTTCCTACAAGTATGAACATAAAGCTGAGTGATTTTGGAGCAAAACCAAATGATGGTAAAAATGATGCGCTAGCCATTACAAAAGCACTAAATTTTTGTAAAAAGATGACTTCATCAGGAGCCGCTGTAAAATTAATTTTTGAAAAAGGAACATATGATTTATTTAGCAATCCAAAACAAGAAAGAAGATCTCATATTATAAATCTACAAAACGCGAATAATATTATTATTGATGGAAATGGTTCAAAACTTATAATTCACGATCCTTTAAAAGGCTTTTTTAGTGTTTTTAAATCGAAAAACATTATTCTTAAAAATTTGTTTATAGATTATGACCCATTGCCATTTACACAAGGAAAAATAGTAAATATAGACTTGACAGCTCGTGTTTTTGATTTAGAATTAGATAATGGTTTTCCAAAATTAAGTCACGAAATGTTTCAAAAAGCATCTCGAGTTTGGGGTATGTTAATGGATCCTAATATTCCTGGTAAATTAAAAGATGGTGCTCCTAACCTTTTTGCTTCTAAAGAATTTGAAGAAATATCTCCAGGTGTATTCAGAATTACAATAAGGGCGATTAATCTTCTTAAAGCAATGAATGTTGGAGATTTGTATGTACATATGGCAAGAACCAATGGTAGAAGCGTTTTTAAATCTGGTCATAGTAAAAATATTACTTACCTTAACAACACTAATTATTCCAGTCCTGCTGGCACTTACAATGCTTTTGAAATGGAAGAATGGAATATAATTGGGGCTCAAGTAAAATTAAAACCTGGCAGATTGCATAGTGCAAATGCAGATTGTATGCACGTAAATGGTGGTAAATTTGGCCCTTGGATACAAAATTCTCTTTTTGAAGGCTATAGTGATGATGCTGTAAATATGAAAGCTACCAAAAGAAATATTTTAAAGCAAAAATCGCCAACAGAACTCATCGTTAAATTTAATATTCAAAAAGATGAAGTTATTCATATATACAATCCAAGAGAAGGTATTTTAATTGGGCAATATAAAGTTTTAGAGACTAAGTTTCTTGGAGAAAATCAAATGAAAATAACCTTAGACAAACCTATTGATGTTGAATTACATACTGGAGAAACTAAAAAAAATGATCTTATTTATGTAGATTCTAGATCTAACGAATCTTTTGTGATTAGAAACAATACCTTTAAAAATGCACGTAGATATGGAATTCTTCTACAAAATTCTTACGGAATTATAGAACGTAATGTGTTTCAAAACTTAAGTCAATCTGCAATTACATTAGAAAATGGTGTAGATTGGGGAGAAGGTTTTATTGCGAATAATATTTTAATTCAAAACAATATTTTTAACAATTGTGGTTACGACTCCGCTTTTTTAAAAGAAGAAAGTGCAGCAACCATAAAAATGAGTGTTGGCAAACTCAAAAATCCAGATTCTAAAAAGAAATGGAGTGGTGTAGCTAGAGCAGATTGGCAAGGTATAAAAAACATTACCATTATCAACAATACTTTTAAATACAATAAACACGCCTTGTTTATAGAATGTTCTGTAAACACTATAATTAAAAATAATAGGTTTATTCGCAATTCAAAAGACCCATCAAAAGAAACTGAATTGATTCTCAAAGACAATAATACCAATTTAGTTTTTGAAGATTAACAGACTGCATATTTTTCAATTTTTACCAAAAAATGAACAATGAAAATCAATATAATTTTCTTTGCACCAGTACTAAGTCTTGTTTTACTATTAAGCTGTAAAACAGTAAATAAAACTCAGAAAACAGTTGTAAAATCAACAAAACCTAATATTGTGCTGTTTTTTGTAGACGATTTAGGTTGGGCAGATTTAGGTTTTCGTAACTCAGTTTTTGAAACCCCAAATATTGATGCATTAGCAAAATCTGGATTAAGTTTTGAACAAGCTTACATTGCAAGCCCTACTTGTAGCCCAAGTAGAGCAACATTAATTACAGGCAAGCATCCTGCTCGTTTAAAAATGGTACGTCATATTCCAGGAGGAAAAAAGAACGGATTTGATAAATTGGGAAGAACGAATCAAGAATTTCATTATTTAGAAAGAGACCCAGCACAATTTCCCAGCAGAAACTGGTTGCCACTAGAACATACCACGTTTGCAGAAGCCTTATCAAAGAAAGGTTATTATAACTTATTTATAGGTAAATGGCACTTGGGTCACGAAGATTTTCATCCTATACAACAAGGATTTGACAAGCAAATTGGGACTTCAAACGCGGGTCATCCAAAATCGTATTATCCACCTTATTTTGGTTATAAAGGTAATTATACAGATGATAAAAATACGTATTTAACAGATAAACTAACCAATGAAGCAGTTGATTTTATTTCAAATTACAATGAAGAAAATCCGTTTATGTTAACCTTTTCTTACTATTCTGTGCACACACCTCACCAAGGAAGAAAAGATTTATTAGCGCATTTTAAAGAAAAAGGTTTAGAAGGGAAATTTGCAAATTACGCAGCAATGGTTAAAGCTACAGATGAATCTATAGGTAGAGTTTTAAATGCAATAAAATCAAAAGGAATAGAAAAAGAAACCATAATTATATTTTTATCAGACCAAGGAGGGTATTTTGAGAATACGCCTTTTAGAGGTTCAAAAATGACTGAAACTTTATTTGAAGGTGGTGCTAGAGTGCCCTTTTTTGTAAAATGGCCTGGAGTTACAACACCAAACACTATTAATAATTCAATTGTTCAATCTACAGACCTCTTCCCTACTTTAGTCGATATTGCTGGTGGAAATGTCAATCAATACAAAGATTTAGATGGAGTTTCTTTAGCATCAACTCTTAAAAATCACAACACTTTAGAAAGAGATCCAATATTTGGCTACAGAGCCTACGAAGATTTATATGTTTCTGTAAGAGAAGGAGGTTGGAAATTACTAGCTTACAGAAGTGGTAAAAAAGAACTTTTTAATATTGCTAATGATATGAAAGAACAAAACGAAATTTCTAATCAACATCCTGAAAAAGTAAAAGAATTGGTTCAAAAACTTATCAAATGGGAGCAAAAAATGAAAGTTGAACAATACTCTGGAGTGCAATAATTTATCTATGAAAATATCGATTTCCATTTTTAAAGCAACATTAACTTTATTTGCAATTGGTTTAACTTTAGTCTGTAATTCACAACAAAAAAAGACCAATAAAAAACCAAACATTTTATTCTGTATTGCAGATGATGCCACTTGGAAACACATGAGTGCTTATGGCTCAAAATGGGTAAATACACCTGCTTTTGATAGGGTTGCAAAAGAAGGTTTATTATTCAATAATGCATATACACCTAATGCAAAATGTGGCCCTTCAAGATCTATCATATTAACAGGCAGAAATTCTTGGCAGCTAGAAGAAGCTGCAAATCATTTGGCGTATTTTCCAACCAAATTTAAAACTTATCCAGAAGCTCTTGCAGAAAAAGGATATGAAGTCGGTTATACAGGAAAAGGTTGGGCTCCAGGAACTGCATTACACAAAGATGGCACTAAAAGAAACCTGCTTGTCAAAGCATACAATAAAATCAAAAGAAAAGTGCCCACAAAAGGAATTTCTAAAATAGACTATGTTGCTAATTTTAAGAATTTTATAACCAATAAAAAAGCTAATAAACCATTTTATTTTTGGTATGGAGGACATGAACCCCACAGAAAATATGAATATGGAACTGGAGTAAGTTTAGGTAAAAAGAGACTATCTCAAATCGATTCGTTTTTTTCTTATTGGCCACAATCTGATATTGTAAAAAATGATATGTTAGATTATGCTTTTGAACTGGAATATTTTGACGAACAATTGGGTAAAATTTTACAAGTTCTTGAAGAAAAAGGCGAATTAGAAAACACAATTGTTGTGGTAACTTCAGATAATGGAATGCCTTTTCCAAGAGTAAAAGGACTCAGTTACGAACATTCAAACCATTTGCCTTTGGCAATTATGTGGAAAAATGGCATTCAAAATCCGGGACGTAAAATTGATGATTATGTAAGTTTTGTGGATATCGCAGCTACTTTTGTGGATATTACAGAACAATCACCAGAAAAGTTAGGAATGAAACCCATACAAGGTAAAAGTTTAGTTCCCTTTTTCTATTCAAAAAAAACAGACCTTATCAAAAATAAAAAAGATTATGTGCTTTTGGGTCAAGAAAGACATGATGTGGGTAGACCAAATGATGTAGGATATCCTGTTAGAGGAATTGTAAAAGATGGTTTTATGTTTCTTATCAACTACGAAAACGAACGCTGGCCAGCAGGAAATCCTGAAACTGGTTATACCAATACAGATGGAAGTCCAACAAAAACAGAAATCCTGAATTTAAAAAGGCAAGGAAAAACAGAAAAATATTGGGATTTCAATTTTGGTAAACATCCAAAAGAAGAACTATATCAAGTAAGTATTGATGATGAATGTGTCTATAATTTAGCTAATAACAACAAATTTAATACAATTAAAAAAGAACTTAAAGCGATCTTAATTGCCGAATTAAAAAAGCAAAACGACCCAAGAATGTTTGGTAATGGAGCTATTTTTGATGATTACAAACCAGATAGAAATGCAAATTTCTACGAAAGATATATGAGGGGAGAAAAAGTAAAATCTGGCTGGATAAACAACACCGATTTTGAAAATATCAAAAAACAATAGCGTTTATAGCAAAAGCTCTAATGATAAAGGTATGATACAAAATCAAATCACTCCCAATAATTTGAATTAAATCATTTAATGCCAAATAAAAAGGCTTTTAAAGGGCAATTTAAAGAGGTAAGAAATATAGAATTCTTCCTTTTTAGACTAACAAATATTTATGCTTAATTTTTTCCCACAACTTTTGGACTTGATCCTTGATCCATGATCCTTTAAAATCAAGCAACTTTTGGTGTTAATCCAAAAACAAAAAAGCCTTAACTTTAGTAAGTTAAGACTTTTTTTGCTCCCCCTCTTGGGCTCGAACCAAGGACCCTCTGATTAACAGTCAGATGCTCTAACCAACTGAGCTAAGGAGGAGTTTGCTTCCTTATTTAGGTTTAGCGAGTGCAAATATATATCTTTTTAGAATATTGCCAAATACTTTTTTAATTTTTTTCAATAAAAAGTTTATTGTTATAATTAAATTTTAAAAGTTGTTTAACAACTAAAAATTGTATTTTTGTACACTTTAATTGCTTATACTAAAAGCATAGTACAAATTATGGATAAATTTTCGTTTTTAAACGCAGCACATACAGGTTTTATTGCCGATTTATATGATAAATATCTTGTAAATCCTGATGCCATAGAGCCAAGTTGGAGAAGTTTTTTTCAAGGTTATGATTTAGCCAATGAAAACTACTCTTTTACTGATGATGATGATGAAACTGTTGAAATACCTCAAGAAGTTCGAAAAGAATTTCTAGTAATCGACTTAATTAACGGCTATAGAGCTAGAGGTCACCTATTTACAAAAACAAACCCAGTTAGAGAAAGAAGACAATACGAACCAACATTAGATATCGAAAATTTCGGTCTTTCCGAAAACGATTTAGAAAAAGAGTTCTCAGCAGGTGAAATTCTTGGTCTTGGAAAAACGACACTGGCAAAAATTATTGAAAAACTAAAACGTATTTATTGTGATTCTATAGGTGTAGAATATACCTATATGCGTAACCCAGAGAAATTAAAATGGTGGCAAAATCGCTTAAACAAAAACGACAATCACCCGAATTATAGTAACGATGCAAAAAAATACATCTTTGGTAAATTAAATCAAGCTGTTACCTTCGAGAGTTTTTTACAAACAAAATACGTTGGTCAAAAACGATTTTCTTTAGAAGGTGGAGAAACATTAATACCTGGAATTGCAGTAATGTTAAGAAATGCTGCAGAAGAGTTTGGTGTTAAAGAATGTGTTTTAGGAATGGCACACAGAGGCCGTTTAAATACTTTAATTAATATCTTTAAAAAACCCGTTAGAGAATTATTTAGTGAGTTTGAAGGAAAAGATTTTGAAGATGAAGATATTGACGGTGATGTAAAATATCATTTAGGACTAACCTTAAGCAAAACTTATAGAAATGGAAATGAAATCAAGATGAACTTGGTACCAAATCCATCACACTTAGAAACAGTAGCATCTGTAGCAGAAGGAATTACTAGAGCAAAAATTGATAGAAAATACAGTGGAGATTCTAGCAAAATTTTACCAATTGTTATTCATGGTGATGCTGCAATTGCTGGTCAAGGTATTGCTTATGAAGTAGTTCAAATGGCTAAATTAAATGGCTATAAAACTGGGGGTACTGTGCATATTGTGGTAAATAACCAAATTGGGTTTACTACCAATTATTTAGATGCACGTTCAAGTACCTATTGTACAGATGTAGGTAAAGTAACCTTATCGCCTGTATTACATGTAAATGCTGATGACACAGAAGCTGTTTGTCATGCTATGGAAATGGCTTTAGAATACAGAATGCGCTTTAAAGCAGATATTTTTATTGACTTATTAGGATACCGTAAATACGGTCATAACGAAGGTGATGAACCTCGTTTTACACAACCAAAATTATACAAAGCAATCTCTAAACATAAAAATCCAAAAGATATTTATGCTTCTCAATTAATTTCTGAAGGATCAATAGAAAATGGACATATAAAAGAAATTACTACAGAATTTAAAGAGATGTTAAACACCGAGTTTAACAAGTCTAAAGAAGATAAAACTTCTAAAGTAGAAGAATTTATGAAATCTACTTGGGAGGGCTTTGAACGTCAAGATCAAGAAGCAATGTTAGCTCCTCTAGATACTACTTACCCTTTAGAAAGCCTAAAGAATATAGCAAAAGTAGTTTCAACAGTTCCTAAAGGTGCAAATTTTGTTAGAAAAGCAGAGCGTATTTTACAAGCACGTGCAAAGATGACTTTTGAAACCAATAAATTAGATTGGGGAATGGCAGAAAACTTGGCTTATGGTTCGCTAATGGAAGAAGGTTTTAATGTACGTATTTCAGGACAAGATGTAGAAAGAGGTACTTTTTCTCACAGACATGCTATTTTACGTGATGAAGTTACAGAAGAACGCATCAACTTATTAAACACAAATCCAAACAATAAAGGGCAAATGACAATTTACAATTCGTTATTGTCTGAATATGGTGTTTTAGGTTTCGATTATGGTTATGCCATGGGTAATCCAAATACGTTAACTATTTGGGAAGCTCAGTTTGGAGATTTTTCTAATGGAGCACAAATTATGTTTGACCAATATATTTCTGCTGCAGAAGATAAATGGAAAGTTCAAAACGGAATTGTTGTTTTATTACCTCATGGATATGAGGGTCAAGGTTCTGAGCATTCATCAGCAAGAATAGAACGTTATTTACAATTGTGTGCCGAAGATAATATGACAATTGCAAATTGTACAACTCCTGCCAACTTTTACCACCTATTACGTCGTCAAATGAAACGGGATTATAGAAAACCGTTAATTGTATTTACGCCAAAAAGTTTACTACGTCATTCTAAAGCAGTAAACACTATCGAAGAATTGGCAACAGGCGAATTTCAAGAAGTTATTGATGACACATTAAATGTTGATGGAGTTACAAAAATGGTGTTCTGTATGGGTAAATTTTACTACGATTTATTAGCAGAAAGAGAAGAATTGCAAAGAGAAGACGTTGCTTTAATTAGAATTGAACAATTGTTCCCATTACATAAAGAAAAAATTCAAAAAATTATTGATAGATACCCTAATATAGAAGAATACATTTGGGCACAAGAAGAACCTAGAAATATGGGGGCTTGGAGTTATATGTTACAACGTTTTGAATTGAAAAATTTAAGTGTACGTTCTCGTAAATATTATGCAGTTCCTGCTGCTGGATCAAGCACACGCTTTAAAAAGCGTCACAAAGCAGTTATTGATAGTGTTTTTAATAGTTAAGATTATAAAATTTCAGAATAAAAATAGAAAACATGAGTGTTTTAGAAATGAAAGTTCCTTCTCCAGGAGAATCGATTACAGAAGTAGAAATTGCAACTTGGTTAGTTGAAGATGGAGATTATGTTGAAAAAGATCAACCCATTGCAGAAGTAGATTCTGATAAAGCAACCTTAGAATTGCCAGCCGAAGAAAGTGGAATTATAACCTTAAAAGCAGAAGAAGGCGATGCTGTAGAAGTTGGTGCTGTAGTTTGTTTAATTGATATGGATGCTGAAAAACCAGAAGGTGATGCTGCTCCTGCCAAAGAAGAAGCTCCAAAGGAAGAAAAGAAAAATGACGCTGCTCCAGCTCCAAAAGCAGATACTTACGCAACAGGAACAGCCTCTCCTGCAGCTAAAAAGGTATTGGCCGAAAAAGGTATTGCTGCATCTGCTGTAAAAGGAACAGGAAAAGATGGTAGAATTACCAAAAATGACGCTGTAAATGCTGTTCCATCTATGGGAAGCAAGCCAGCATATGGTTCTAGAGGAACAGAACGAAAAAAAATGTCGATGCTACGCAGAAAAGTAGCTGAACGTTTGGTTTCTGTAAAAAACGAAACTGCAATGTTAACTACTTTTAATGAGGTAAACATGCAACCTATTTTTGATTTAAGATCTAAATATAAAGAAGATTTTAAAGCAAAGCATGGAGTGGGTTTAGGTTTTATGTCTTTCTTTACATTAGCTGTAGTTAGAGCATTAAAAATGTATCCTGATGTAAATTCTATGATTGATGGAGACTTTCAAATAAAGCACGATTTTCAAGATATTTCTATTGCAGTATCAGGTCCTAAAGGATTAATGGTACCTGTAATAAGAAATGCTGAAAACTTATCATTTAGAGGAGTAGAAAGCGAAGTGAAACGTTTGGCTTTACGTGCAAGAGATGGTCAAATTACTGTTGATGAAATGACTGGTGGAACTTTTACTATTACAAATGGTGGTGTGTTTGGCTCTATGCTATCTACACCAATTATAAACCCTCCACAAAGTGGTATTTTAGGAATGCACAACATTGTAAACAGACCAATGGCTGTGAATGGTGGTATTGTAATTCAACCAATTATGTACGTAGCTCTATCTTACGATCACAGAATTATTGATGGACGCGAATCTGTTGGTTTTTTAGTGGCTGTAAAAGAAGCTTTAGAAAATCCAGTAGAATTATTAATGGATAACAATATTGAAAAGGCTTTAGAAATGTAAGTTGTAATTTTGTTAAATAAATCATACAATCCTGAGCATTTGCTTGGGATTTTTTTTTATTATTTTCTTAATTTAGCCAACAAAATTTTAAAACTAAAATGAAACAAATTCTACTTTTTATGTTTGTTGTGTTATCATCAGCACTCATCTTTTCACAAAAAAACACTGTAAAAAAATCAAACTTAACACTTAATTTTTTAGCGGGTGCAGCCATAGAATTAGGTGGAGACAGTGTTGCAGAAATTTATTTTGATGACAACAGTACGCAAACTGTAAATGCAGGACAAGGAGGTAGCATATTTGTGGGCGGAGAATTATTTTTTTCAGAATTAAAAAAAACCTCTCTAAGAGCAACTGTAGGTTTTAAATATGTTACCACAAAAGCAACTAACTATAGCATCACTTTAACAAGAATACCTATAGATTTCTCAGCAAATTATAGATTTGCTAAAGATTTTAGATTAGCCGCAGGTATTGTATCTCATCAAAATATTAAATTTAATACTGATGGTTTGGCTGCTAACGAAAACTTTTCTGCAGATTTGGGTTCAAAAATTGAGATTGCATGGAAATGGATTGGCTTAAGCTATACTTTTATGGATTATAAAGACGCTCTGAACAATAGCTACAACGCAAATGCTTTCGGTATAACATTAAGTTCTTCAGATTTATTTTAAAGATAAAACACAAATCATATAAACAACATTTTACAACCGCTATAAATGATTGTATTTACTTGTTCAATCAAATACATAGAGCTCTGCTGATGTCATAAAACCTTAATTTAGAGCTAAAACTTCTCAAAATACTTACACCATTTGGTACACGAAAAAAAGCTGTCTGACAAGCAGATTTATATGTCATTTTAAGCAAAGTCGAAAAATCAATACCTTTCATTACAAAAAATATGATTTCTACATTACTATCAGAATGACAAGCTTTAATACTTTTTAGACAGCCTCTTTTGCTTATCAAGAAATTTAAAAATGGTTTTTTTAAAACCTCTTTAAAAACTTCTTTCATTGTATTTATGCAGAATTTCTACTAGCGTTTATGTTACCAAATAAAGATCGCATTACCATTTTTTCATACATTTCAATTTCACTAGCTTCTGCACCAGATTTCTGTAAATCTTGAACCTTTTTTAGCGCATATTGTTGAATAGTTAGTAATGGCAATACAATTTTTTCTCTTATCTCTATTGATGCTTTTCCTACAGGTTGATTTTCCATTAATTCTTTGTGTCCTGCAAGCTTTAGTAATAAACGTTTTGTAGTTTTATACTCTTTATGAATCAACTTCCAAAAATCGCCATAAAAAGGATCATCAGCCATATAAGCCGTTAACCCAAAGAACGATTTTGTTAAACTCATCATACTATTTTCTAACAACGTTTTAAAGAAATCTGAAGAGTTATAGAAATCAACTATTTCTTCAAATCTCCCTGCATCTTCGTATTTTTTTAAAGCTGTACCTACACCAAAAAAACCTGGTACATTTTGCTTTAATTGACTCCAACTGCCTACAAAAGGTATTGCTCTTAACTGAGAAAAATCTAAAGTATCTGAGTTTGATCGCTTACTTGGTCTACTACCAATATTAGTTTTGGCATAGTATTTTAAGGTACTCATTTTTTCTAAATACGGTAAAAAACAAGGATGATTTTTAAAATCTACATAAGCCTGATAACTTGTAGAAGCCAAATCTTCAATCAATTCTCTATGCGTATCATTAATTTGATCTTTGGTAAAAACTTCATTTTTAATTCCAGAACTTAACAATTGTTCTAAATTGTACTGTGAAGAATCTTCTGTACCAAAATTAGAACTTATAGTTTGTCCTTGTATTGTTAATTGTATTTCTTTATCTTCAATTGTTGGTCCTAAAGATGAGTAGAATTGATGCGTTTTTCCTCCTCCTCTTGCTGGTGGTCCTCCTCGTCCGTCAAAGAAAATAACTTCAATATCAAACTCTCTAGAAACTTTAGTTAAAGCTTCTTTTGCCTTAAAAATACCCCAATTTGCCATTAAATATCCACCATCTTTGGTTCCATCAGAAAAACCTAACATAATGGTTTGCTTATTTTTTCTTTTAGACAAATGGTATCTATAAGATTTATTAGAATACAACTTACGCATTACACTTTCTGAATTCTCTAAATCATCAACCGTTTCAAAAAGCGGAATAACATCTACAGGCAATTCATTTTCGAAACCGCATAAATTTAACATAGCAAAGGTTTGCATTACATTTAATGCTGTTTGGTTATTGCTAATAATATATCTATTTGCACCTCGTTCTCCATTTCTTTGTTGAATGGTTTTTAATGCGTAGATAGACTGAATGGTTTTTTCAGACATTTCATCAGTTAAAATAGCGGGATCTATGTTTCCTTTTACTACCGATAAAATTTCAATCTGTTCATCTTGAGACAAACTGTGATAATTTTTTGGAAAAGTAGTATCTCCTGAAGCCAATAAATCGTCAACAATTTGCGTAAAAGCTTTGTGATGAACTCTACTATCTTGTCTAAGATCTAATGTCGCAAAATGAAAACCAAATATTCTAACCTTGTTGATAAAGTCGTTCAATTCGTCTATAAATAATCCATCGTGCTTTTTTTCTACAATTTCTCTAGCTGTTTCTAGCTCTTTTAATAGTATTTTTTGTGAAAAATTTACTTTTGCATAACTTCTAACAACATGTTTATATAAACGTTTTTCAACGCCAACTAAAATTTCTTGAACACCATCAAAAGTAAAACGTCTTTTTAAACGTCTTACATCTCTATAATAACTCCTTAAGATAGATTGACGCAACCTTTCTGCAACATCTAAAGTAATTTGAGTAGTTACAAACGGGTTTCCATCTCTATCGCCTCCTGGCCAAAAACCAAGGTCTATAATTTCATTTTCTAAGGGTTTACCATCATAAATATGATGCTGAATGTAATTGTATATTTTAGGTACAGATTTATAAAAAACATGCTCTAAATACCAAATTAAGCTAACAGCTTCATCAAAAGGTGTTGGTTTTTTCTTTTTATAAAATGGTGTTTTACCTAATTGTGCAAGTAGCTTTTTAATGAGTAATAAATCGTCATTTTGTATAGCTTTATCTAAATCTGTAATGATACCCAAAACTGTACCTGGATAAAATTGCGTAGGATGTGCGGTTAATACAATACGAACCTTAAACTCCTCCAAGTGTTTTTTAAGTTCTTCTCTTTTATTTCTTAAAATTGCAGTTTCTTGCGAATTACGTAGCGTACCAAAACCCTCCATATTGTTTACAATAGGAAAAGCAGCGTCTTCTATGGCATCAAACAAAACTACTTGACGCTCTATATATTGTATAAAATGGAATAATAAATCTTTTTTTACCTCTTCTTTTGAAGAGTCTACATATTTTTTAAAAAATTTTTCAACTATTTGTGTAGGGTTCTTTCCATTTTTAAATCCTTTTTCACATAGTTTATGAAAAAGAGGTAACAAAACACCTGTGCTATTAATGGTATGGAATGGAAGTGTTGCAAATATGCTGTTATAAATTTGATATTTAGACAACACATTGTCGTTAAATCTAGTTAATTGTGGTAGTGCAGACATATTTTTGTATTTGTAGGGTAAAACTACAAAAATCAAAAATTAAAGAACCTGTGTTTTTGGAAATAATTATTCTAAAAATTACGAAAACCGTAGAAATTGAAGTCAATTTTCTATAATTGTTTAATTTCTGATAAAACTTATTGATTCTGTTGTTTTTTAATCTGTGGCTTGAACTGAAAGTAGATTTGGGCATTGCAAATTCCAACGAGTTGGATTGTTTTCAACTAAAAAGGCTATGGGTAAATTTCTATCTTGATGTCGTTTATAATCGTAAATAAAATCGGATTGCGTATTACTTAAATCTTCAAAAAAAAGTGAAGGTTGATTAAAATCTGAAATAAAATGACCTACATAAGCAAATTGAACATGACTTAAGTTTAATTTTTTATGAAGATTAGCAATTGAATTTGAGTTTTTAGATAAACTGGAAAATGTATAAATACTAACTGCTTTTTTTGAAGGTGCTTTTGTTGCGTTTTGAGCGTGAATAAAACATCCTAAAAATAAAGAGATGGTAATTAAGAAGTGTCTTAAGTTCATGCTAGTTGTTTTTCAAAAATGTATCAAAAATCATTCCATTTACTTCTTAAACCTAACTAATCCTTCTTGTAACCAAGAATAGTAAGTGTCTCTATCTGTATATTGTTGTGCATTATTTAAAATTTCTAAATCTGGACTTAACAAAACATAATAAGGTTGTGATGCGTTTTTAAAATTAACAACCTGAAAAGTAGACCATTTATCGCCAACTGTTTTTATTTTTTTAAGCTTACCATTTGCTTTTAAAAAGTCGAATTGTTGTGCTTTTGGTAATTGCTTTTCATTATCATCTAAATACAAAGAAATTAGAATATAATCTTCTTTTAAAGTTTGATAAATGTCTGGTTCGCTCCAAACATTTTCTTCCATTTTTCTACAATTTACACAGGCCCATCCTGTAAAATCTAATAAAATAGGCTTGTTAACTTCTGTTGCTTTTGCCAAACCTTCATCAAAATCTTTATAGCAATCTAAACCTAATGGGCAATCACTTTCTTGTTCGTAAATACTGTAAAATTGTGGAGGTGGAAAACCACTTAATAAACTTAAATTCCAAGAAGGATTTTTTAAAACTCCAGGAGCAATATAAATGATAAACGCTATTGTTAAAACACCAAAAGAGATTCTAGAAAAAGATAGTTTTTTGATTGGAGAATCGTGTGGGAATTTAATTTTTGCAAACAAATACAAGGCTAATCCTATAAAAACAATCACCCAAATTCCGATGAAAACTTCACGTTTTAAAATATCCCAATGTGCAACTAAATCTGCATTCGATAAAAATTTAAAGGCTAATGCTAGTTCTAAAAACCCTAAAACCACTTTGGTAGTGTTTAACCAACCACCAGATTTTGGCAATGAATTTAACCAATTTGGGAACAAGGCAAACAACGCAAAAGGCAAAGCCAAAGCCAAACCAAAACCAGACATTCCTGCAGTTAATTGTGTTGCTCCTCCATCCGAAGTTAAGGAACCAGCTAATAAAGAACCTAAAATAGGGCCTGTACAAGAAAAAGAAACAATTGCTAAAGTTAATGCCATAAAAAAGATTCCAATAATTCCGCCAACAGAAGAAGCAGAATCCATTTTATTACCCCAAGAACTTGGTAAAGTTATTTCGTAAAAGCCGAAAAAAGAAAACGCAAAAAACACTAAAACAGCAAAGAAGAAGATGTTTAACCAGACATTGGTGGAAATTGTATTTAAAATTTCTGGATCTAAATTGTCTAAAAAGTGGAAAGGTAAACTTAATAAGATGTAAATTAAAACGATAAATAAGCCGTACAAAATGGCATTAAAAATTCCTTTCTTTTTGTTTTCTGATTGTTTTGTGAAAAATGAAACCGTTAACGGAATCATAGGAAAAACACAAGGCGTTAACAGTGCTAGTAAACCACCTGCAAAACCAAGAAAAAAGATACTAAATAATCCGCTTGAACTTTCTGATTCTGCATCAGAAGTGTTTACTAAAAGTTCTGTATTTTTTAAATCTAACTTTAATTGTTTGGTTAAAGCAGCACTTCTTTCATCAACAGTATTTGTGATTTTTATAGGGTTTTTGGTAAGTGAAACCGTAAAATCTTCATCGATATTTATACATGCAGTTTCACAAACTTGACCAAAGAAATTTAATTTTACTTGTGTAATTTTTTTGTTGGTTAATTGAATTCTTTGGGTAATTGTTGCCTTCTCTTTAAAAACAACTTCTTCTACTTCCCAAACATCAGAATATTTTTTAAAAGTATCTTTTTCATCTGCTTTGCCAATTAATTTATAGCCAGTTTCGCCTTCAGGAATGGTAATTTCTAAAGGTAATGAAGCACCATCAGGATTGTATTGTGAGTACAAATACCAACCTTTGTATAATTTTGCATTAAAAATAATATCGTATTCTGTGTCTGATATTTTTTTTACAGAAGTGGCAATGGTTATGGGCTCATTTTCAGTTTGTGCTTTTAAAACAAAAGCGGTTAAAAAGATGAATAGCGAGATGAATTTCTTCATTATATGGTGGTAATTTTTAAATAATTTTTTGTGTTTTTGGTTGATGAAAAACGACGATCTTGCCTGTGGTTAATCACCCAAATAATTTCGTTATCTGCATTACAAAGTAACCAAGTTTGTTCTTTTTCTAAGAGCGAAAATTTTTCGTCTTTAAAGTATTTACTCAGTTTCTTTTTTCCTAGCATTCCTGTTGGATAAAGATAGTCTCCATTTTTCCATTTTCTAACAAGTAAAGGGTATTTTAACAAATCTTTATCAATGTAAATTGTTTGCTTGTTTTCGATTGATTTTTCATCAATATCTTCTAAAACTAAATGAATTGGAGTTGTTATTTCTGATTGATCTTTCTGTATTTCAAATGTCATATCTTCAGAAGTTGACAAGTCTAATTTCGATACAATTAAAAAAGTTCTATCTTTTAATAGTCGATGCGTTTTAGAAAAAACTTGTTTACCAGATTGTGCCGATAATAGAGCGTAAACATCATTCCATTCTGTAAAATTATACTCCTTTAAAAGTTGATATAAATAAGCTTTTGGATTAGAAAGTTGATGGATTTTATCAATATTAATTTTTGTTATTTCGATTGTATTAGAAATATCTTTTTTAATAATTTTTGATGAAATATCTTCAATGCGATCTTCGATAATTTGTTGAGATTCTTGTAAATTTTCTAAAGATTTGGCAAAAGTTTCTAACAAACTCGGGTTGATTTCCTTTAAAACAGGCACCACTTGATGCCTAATTTTATTACGTACATATTTGGTTGATGCATTGCTTGCATCTTCTCTCCAAGCAATATTGTTTTCTTTTGCATAAGTCAGAATTTCATCCCTAGAAAAAGGTAAAAGTGGACGAACAATATTTGCGTTTATTTTTGGGATGCCTGTAAAACCATCTAAACCAGAACCTCTTGTTAGGTTAATTAGAAAAGTTTCTAAATTATCATCTGCATGATGTGCTGTTAAAACATAATCGAAATGATGTGTTTCTATCAACTCTTTAAACCAATTGTAACGTAATTCTCTTGCTGCAATTTGAGTAGAAAGTTTGTTTTCTTTGGCAAAATTTAAAGTATCAAATTGAATTGTAAAAATTGGATTGTTGTTTGTTTTGGCAAGTTTTTTTAGAAACTCTTCATCTAAATCGCTTTCTTTTTCTCTAAGCTTAAAATTGCAATGTGCTAAAGAAATGTCTATTTTTAATTGATTAAAAAGATGATGAAGAACAACAGAATCTATACCTCCAGAAATGGCAAGTAATAGTTTTTTATCCTTTAAAAAAGGAAAATTTTTAGTGATATGTTCTTTGAATTTCTGAAGCATTTACGCATCAAAAATACGCAATTCTTGTCATTTAAATTTTAGAATTCAACCAGTTTACAACATCTTGCAGCATTTCTTCTTTGCAAAGATCATTGTGCAATTCATGGTAGCCACCTTTGTACAATTTTAAAGAGGCAAATTCTGAATTATTTGCAAATTCTTCTGTACCTTTATAGTCGATAATTTTATCATCGGTTCCATGTAAAAGATACATTGGGGTTTGTAATTTGTTTGCATTTTCTATAGCCCAATTGCCAGTTTCTATAAAGGTTAGCGAAAAATTCGGACTAATTTTATCGTGTACTAAATCATCATTTTTGTATTTTTCAACTTCTGTTTGATCTCTAGAAATATGATTTACATTTAATTCATTACTCAACGTAATTGAGGGTGCAATTTTTTGTAAAATTTTACCAATTGCCAATTTAATTTTTGGTGGTTGAAAAGCTAATTTTAAAAACGGACTAGTTGCAATAACTCCTTTTAATGAATGCTTTTTTCTTAAGGTATAATTGATAACTGCATTGCCACCCATAGAATGGCCGTATAAAAAAACGGGTTTGTTAGGGTACAATTCTGTTGCTTTAGCAATGGTTTTTGAAATGCTTTCTAGAACCGCTTCAAAATTAGGATTATGACCTCTTTTGCCTTCCGTTTTTCCATGGCCAAAATGATCAAAAGCAACAACAGCAAAATCATTTTCAGTTAATTTTTTTGCAACGTGTTTGTAACGATTAGAATGTTCGCCCATTCCATGTGCTAAAACAACTACAGCTTTGGTTTCTTTTCCTTGCCAATATTGACCATAAAATTCAGTATTATAAATAGTAAAATTGAATTCTTTTTGAGTCATAATTATTGCTTTTTTAACCAAACACGAAGCTCTTTTTTTAAAGACTGTTCTGGTTTTGGTAATGGAATCGTTTTTCCAAATTGTTTACTCCTGTTAAATTTAGAAAATGAAATTTTGAGCTGCTTCCAGTCATCAGGATATTTATTTAAAAAACTCCTAAACATGGTTTGTTCTGTTTTTTTATCCTGTAAACTATCAAAAATATTTTGAAATTTTTCTTCTTTGTTTGTAATCATCTTGTAAAGATATAAATATAAAAGTATATCTCTATAGGCTATTATACAATAGCATTTCACAAAAAAGAATTCAATTTATACAGCAAATATTAAGTGTTTTGATTTGCTAAAACCTCATTTACTGCAGTTGCAATTTGTTTGGCTTGTAAGGCAATATTTTCGGCATTAAAAACTACATCATTTTCTCTTTGCACAAGTACAGGACTTATGTTTTTGGCAATGTCGATAACGAGTTTTTTATATTCCTTTTCTGATAATTTTGTAGTCATCATTTTTATTGCAAGATATTTTAGAACAAACAAAATTTGTTTATCTAAAAATTAAGGAATTGTAAAATTATTTAGAATTCTGCAATACGTATTTCATTGCTTTTGCTTTTAGTAAACATTCTTCATACTCTTTTTCTGGCACAGATTTTACTGTAATTGCACTACCAACAGAATAAGAAATGTACTTTTTTTCTTCGTTATACAAAATACTTCTAATCACTACATTAAAATCGAAATCGCCATCTGGAGTAATATAACCCACAGCACCAGAATACAAACCACGCTTGGTTTCTTCTAAATTTTCAATAATTTTCATAGCAGCAAATTTTGGAGCGCCTGTCATGCTTCCCATAGGAAATGTGTCTTTTAAAACTGTTACAGGATGTATATTTTCTTCAATTTCAGCAACCACAGTAGAAATCATTTGATGCACTTGTTTAAACGAATATACCTTGCATAATTCCTCTACTTTTACGCTTCCTTTTGTTGCAGATTTAGATAAATCGTTTCTTACCAAATCTACAATCATTACATTTTCTGAGCGTTCTTTAATGTCGCTAGATAAATCTGATGCTATTTTCTCATCGTCAATTTTGCTTCGTAAACGTTTAGCTGTACCTTTTATAGGCTGAGAAATTATTTTATTGCCTTCTTTTTTAAGATATCTTTCTGGAGATGCAGACAATAAATATTGATGTTCCATTTTTAGAAAAACAGCAAAGGGTGGTTCAGAAATGTTATTTAAATCTTGGTAAACTTTAATCGGATTTATGGTCGAATTTTCAGCATAAAATTCTTGACAAAAGTTGGCTTCATAAAGATCTCCGATTTTAATATGCTCTAAAAGTTGATTTACCTTTTGATGATATTCGTCTTTATGAATTCGTAGTTTTATTTTTATATCATTTTCAGATTTTAGATTTCTCGACTGCGCTCGAAATGACATTTTAGATATATCATCAAAATCACTTTCCATTTCATCATCAACCATTCTTAAATAATGGAATTCTACTGTATCTCCTTTGATAAAAAACAGTTTTTGAGGCTGAAAAAAATACAAGTCAGCAAAGTCTAACCCATCAAAATTATTAGAAGAAAGTTGTTCAACATCATTTTTAACATCATAAGAAATATACCCAAAAATATAATCTTTAGTTGTGGATTGATATTCTTCTAATTTATCGAAAGCATTAAAATAATCTGTTTTAATTGAGGTAAATTCTTCAACAGCCAAAGCACAATCGAAACTAGAATATTGTTGTTTGTAATTGTTAGAATCTAACCAAATTGCAGTTTCAAATTGTTGAGCCCATAACAACAAATGTTCTTTAAATTTTGGAACATTTTTAATAGAAAAAGATTTTATGGTTCTCTGCATTTCTTAAATTAAAAAGACCTCACAGGTTTTAAAAACCTGTGAGGTCTAGTATACTATTTTATAATTTTAAGCATTTAAAGGTTTACCATCCCAAGCCGCTTTTGCAGCTTCTTTTACTGCCTCTGAATAGGTTGGGTGTCCATGACAAATTCTAGCTAAATCTTCTGCAGACGCTCTATATTCCATAGCAACTGCAGCTTCCATAATTAAATCTGCAACTCTTGCACCAACCATGTGTACTCCTAAAATTTCATCCGTTTTTTTGTCTGCTAACACTTTTACAAAGCCATCTATATCTCCACTTGCTCTAGAACGTCCTAAAGCACGCATTGAAAATTTACCTGATTTATAATCTACTTTAGCATCTTTTAATTCTTGCTCTGTTTTACCAACAGCTGCTGCTTCTGGCCAAGTATATACAATACCAGGAATTAAGTTATAATCGATATGAGGTTTTTGTCCTGCTAAATACTCAGCAACTACAACACCTTCTTCCTCTGCTTTGTGAGCCAACATTGCACCCTTTACAACATCACCAATGGCATAAATATTAGAAATATTCGTTTGTAAATGATCGTTCACATCAATTTGACCTCTTTCATTTACTTTTACCCCTGCCTTTTCTAAGCCTAAACCTGCTGTGTATGGCTTTCTTCCTACAGAAACCAAACAATAGTCTCCAGTAAAAGTTACCTCTTCACCTTTTTTGTTGTTGGCTTTTATGGTAATTTCATCACCATTTCTCTCAACAGCAGTCACACCATGATTTACGTTAAATTTCATACCCTGTTTCTTGAATACTTTTTGCAATTCTTTAGAAACATCTGCATCCATGCCAGGTGTAATTTTTGGAGCATATTCTATAACAGTTACCTCTGCACCTAATCTTTTATACACAGAACCCAACTCTAAACCAATAACACCACCACCAATTACCAATAAATGCTTAGGAACTTCTTTTAGTTTTAAAGCTTCAGTTGAAGTGATAATACGTTCTTTATCAATTTCGATAAAAGGTAAAGTAGCCGGTTTTGAACCAGTTGCAATAATGATGTTTGTACCTTCAATTACTTCAGAAGAATCATCGTTTTTTGTGATTTTTACATGGGTAGCATCTTCAAAAGATCCTAAACCTTCGTAAACATCAATGTTATTTTTATCCATTAAATACTTGATTCCACCAGTGGTTGTTTCTACAACTTTGGCTTTTCTATCAATCATTTTAGAAAAATCAAAAGTAGGTTTTTCTACAGAAATTCCATGTTCTTCAAAATGATGCACTGCATCATAATAATGATGAGAAGAATCTAGTAATGCTTTAGAAGGAATACAACCCACGTTTAAACAGGTTCCTCCAAGAGTACTATACTTTTCTATAATGGCCACTTTTTTACCCAATTGTGAGGCTCTAACTGCAGCAATATATCCTCCAGGACCAGAACCGATGACAATAATATCGTATTTCATAATGTATTTTAATGGAAATTTTACAACAAAAATACATATATTTTTAGAGAATACTATTCAAATTATGTAGATTTACTTTTTGATAATTTATAAAGCAAATCTGATGAAAGTTTTAAAAAAAATAGGGATAGTTTTACTTTTAATATTGATTATAGCACAGTTTTTTGGCCCTGAGAAAAATGATGGGAATTTAGATACTGTAAATGCATTTATTGCTGAAACAAATCCACCTGAAGATGTAGTTGCTATTATGAAAACAAGTTGTTTTGATTGCCATTCAGCCAAAACAAACTATCCTTGGTACAATGCAATAACTCCAGTAAATTATTGGTTAGATGAGCATATTAGAGATGGAAAAAAACATTTAGATTTTTCTAAATGGAGCGAATATTCATTAAAAAGAAAAGAGCATAAAATGGATGAATTGTATGAAGAAGTTGAGAAAGGTGAAATGCCTTTAGATTCTTATACTTGGACGCATTCTGAAGCAAATTTAACACAAGAACAAATTAATGCAATTGTAACTTGGGGTAAAAAAGTACAGGCAGATTACAAGCAACAAATGACCGCAAAATAGTTGAAAAAACAATCTATTTTAATTATTGGTGCAGTTTGGGTAGAGCCCAATTCTTCTGCTGCTGGCAGTAGAATGTTGCAATTGATTGCACTTTTTTTAAAACATAATTTTACAATTACTTTTGCTGCTACTGCTCAAAAAAGTGAAAACGCTTTTAACCTAGATTCTTTAGGGATTGCAACAGTAGCTATTGAGCTGAATTCATCTTCTTTTGATGATTTTATTCAAAAATTAAACCCAAATATTGTTGTTTTTGATCGATTTATGATAGAAGAACAATTTGGTTGGCGAGTTGCAGAAAACTGCCCAAATGCTCTACGAATTTTAGATACAGAAGATTTACATTTTTTACGAAAAGCCAGACATCAACAATTAAAAAAAGGAGAGGAGTTTACTAACGAAGCTTTGTTAAAAGCCGATGAAACTAAAAGAGAAATTGCTTCTATTTTACGATGCGATTTGTCTTTAATTATATCAACTTATGAAATGGAATTGCTAAAATCTGTTTTTAAGATTGATGAAAATATTCTATATTATTTACCTTTTTTGTTAGATAAGCTTGATGAACATCAAACAAAAAAATGGAAATCATTTGAAGAAAGAGAACATTTTGTTTTTATTGGAAACTTTTTCCACAAACCAAATGTTGATGCTGTACTTACTTTGAAAAATGAAATTTGGAAAGAAATCAGAGAATATTTGCCAAAAGCAGAACTTCATATTTATGGAGCATATGTAAATCAACAAATTGAGCAATTGCACAATAAAAAAGACGGATTTCTAATTAAAGGTTTTGCAGAAAATTCAAGAGAAGTTGTTGAAAATGCAAGATTAGTATTAGCACCTTTGCGTTTTGGAGCAGGTATAAAAGGGAAATTGACAGAAGCCATGCTTTGTGGAACACCAAGTGTAACCACAACAATTGGAGCAGAAGGAATGTGTGGTAATTTTCCTTGGCCAGGTTTTATTGAAGATGATTTCTCAAATTTTGCATTAATTGCAACTCAATTGTACATAAGCAAATCTCTTTGGGAAAATGCACAATTAACTGGAGTGGAAATCATCAATCATATATATAATAAAGAAAAATTAGAAGTCCCTTTTATGAATAAAATAAAAGAAATTCAAAATAATTTAGAACAACACAGATCTCAGAATTTTTTAGGAAGCATGTTGCAACATCAAACATTACAAGCAACTAAGTTTATGAGTAAATGGATTGAGGCTAAAAATAAGAGTTAATTACAAAATTTCAATTACGAATTATGAAAACGAATAACCATAAATCGTAATTGAAAATTATTAATTTGTAATTATATAAGTCCTGCTCTTCTTAATAAAGCTTCTGGTTTTGGTTCTTGACCTCTAAAGCGTTTGTACAATTCCATTGGTTTTACAGTTCCACCTTTAGAAAGTACGTTTTCTTTAAATTTTGTAGCTACTTCTTTGTTAAAAATTCCTTCTTCTAAGAAATATTCAAAAGCATCAGCATCTAAAACTTCTGCCCATTTGTATGAATAATATCCAGCAGAATATCCACCTTGAAAAATATGAGAAAATGCTGTACTCATACAGTTTTCTGCAACATCAGGATACAATCTGGTTTCAGAAAAAGCATCAATTTCAAAACCTTTTACAGAAGTAATTTCTGATGGATCTTCTGAGTGCCATTTCATATCTAAAAGTCCGAAACTTAATTGACGTAAAGTTTGCATTCCTTCATGAAAACTTGCAGATTCTTTAATCTTTTCTACATATTTCATAGGGATAACTTCGCCTGTTTCGTAATGCTTTGCAAACAACTCTAAAGCTTCTTTTTCATAACACCAGTTTTCTAAAACCTGACTTGGTAATTCAACAAAATCCCAAGAAACAGAAGTGCCAGACAAACTGTTGTAAGTGGTGTTTGCTAACATCCCATGCAAAGCATGACCAAACTCGTGAAACAAAGTTGTAACCTCATTAAAAGTTAATAAAGAGGGTTTTGTAGCTGTGGGTTTTGTAAAATTACACACAATAGAAACGTGAGGTCTTTGGTTTACTCCGTTTTTAATTTGTTGGGTTTTGTAACTCGTCATCCAAGCACCATTTCTTTTGCCTTTTCTAGGATGATAATCCGCATAAAAAACAGCAATAAAATTACCATCATTATCGGTTACGTTATAGGTTTTTACCTCTGGATGATATTTTTCGATGGTATCTACTTCTTCAAAATTTAAATCGTACAAACGATTTGCGATTTCAAAAACACCATCAATTACATTTTCTAATTTAAAATAAGGCTTTAAAACCTCTTGATCTAAATCGAATAGTTCTTTCTTTAATTTTTCTGAATAATAAGCACCATCCCATTTTTGGAGTTTATCTATTCCGTCTAAATTTTTAGCATATTTTTCTAAATTTTCAAATTCTTTTTGAGCAGCAGGTTTCGCTTTTGCCAATAAATTGTTGGAAAATTCAATTACTTTTTCTGGAGATTCTGCCATTCGTTCTTCTAAAACAAAATGAGCATGCGTTTTATATCCCAATAAATTTGCTCTTTGCTGACGTAAGTTTACAATTTCTAAAACTATTTTTTCGTTGTTAAACTCATTGTCTTGAAACGCTTTTTTACCAGCTGCAATTGCCATTTTTTTGCGCAATTCCCTATTGTCTGCATAGGTTAAAAAAGGAATGTAACTTGGGTAATGCAATGTAAAAATATAACCTTCTTTGTTTTGCTCTTGTGCTAATTGTTGAGCAGCTTCTTTTGCAGATTCTGGTAAACCAGAAACATCTTCTTCATTGGTTAAATGCAGTTCGAAAGCATTGGTTTCTGCCAATACATTTTCGCCAAACTGTAAAGATAATTTAGATAGTTTTGAATCTATTTCTCTTAATTTCGATTTTTTATCATCACTTAAATTTGCACCATTTCTAGCAAAACCTTTGTATTGCTTTTCTAACAACATTTGTTGTTCTGGTGTTAAATCTAAATTTTCTCTATCATCAAAAACAGCTTTTACTCTTTCAAAAAGGGCTTCGTTTAAAGTAATGTCGTTTCTAAATTCACTTAACCAAGGCGAAACTTCTTGTGCTATTTTCTGAATAGCATCATTAGTTTCAGCAGAATTTAAGTTAAAAAAGATAGAAGTAATACGATTCAGTTTTTCACCTGTAAAATCTAGAGCAACAGTAGTATTTTCAAAAGTTGGTGCTTCTGTATTATTAACAATTTCGTCTATTTCTGCTTTTGCAATTTCTATCCCTTTTTTAATAGCTGGTTTATAATCATCAGAAGATATTTTTGTAAACGGAGCTGTATTAAAATCTTGTAAAAGTGGGTTCATTCTGTTATGTTCAATGTTTAAAATTTAATATTCAATGGTAACTTTGAATCCTGAACTAGGAATTTTGAATTTTTTTAGCGGCTTTTTCAACTTTAAGTTTTAAGCCTTCTTTGTAAGCGATAATTTTATCTAAAACACATTTATCTGAAGCACCAATAATTTGAGCTGCTAAAATACCTGCATTTTTTGCACCATCTAAAGCTACAGTTGCAACTGGCACACCTCCTGGCATTTGTAATATTGATAAAACAGAATCCCAACCATCTATAGAATTTCTGCTTTTTACAGGAACTCCAATTACAGGTAAAGGACTCATACTTGCCACCATTCCTGGTAAATGAGCAGCACCTCCAGCACCAGCAATAATTGCTTTTATACCTCTTTTGTGTGCATTTTTAGAATAGTCGAATAATTTTTCTGGAGTTCTATGAGCAGATACAATATCTACTTCTATTTGTATGTCAAAACTTTCTAAAATGTCTATTGCTTCTTGCATTATTGGAAGATCTGAATCGCTTCCCATTATTATTCCTACCATAATTATTTGCTTATCACTCTAATCGTTTCTTTAACTTTTTGTGCTATTTCTCTAGCTTTATCAATATCAGAATTCACAATGGTTACATGTCCCATTTTTCTGAATGGACGCGTTTCTTTCTTTCCGTAAATATGAGGCGTAACTCCATCAATTTTTAAGATGTCATTTAAGTTTTCATAGATTACATCACCAGAAAAACCTTCTTCTCCAACAAGGTTTACCATTATTCCTGCTACTTTACTTTCTGTGTTTCCTAAAGGAAGATTTAAAATAGAACGTAAATGTTGCTCAAATTGATTGGTATAACTGGCTTCTATAGAATAATGACCAGAATTATGTGGTCTTGGAGCAACTTCGTTTACCAATATTTTATCGTCTACTGTTTGAAACATTTCTACAGCCAATAAACCTACAAAATCTAATTCGCTAACTACTTTTAACGCTATTTCTCTTGCCTTTTCTGCAACTTTAAAATCGATTCTTGCTGGGCAAATTACATACTCAACTTGATTTGCTTCTGGATGAAATTCCATTTCTACAACTGGATAAGTAGATAGTTCTCCATCAGAATTTCTAGCCACAATAACTGCCAATTCATTTTTAAACGGAATTAATTTTTCTGTAATGCATTCTACATTAGGTAAACTGTGTAAATCTTCTACATTTCTTACAATTTTTACGCCATTACCATCATAACCAAAACGTGCAGCTTTCCAAACAAAAGGAAAATCGATAATATTGTTTTCAAAAGAATGCTTTAATTCTTCTAAATAAGCATAATGAGAAAATTCTGCTGTTGGTATTTGATGATCTATATAAAAATTTTTCTGTCTTGCTTTACTTTGAATAATTCTTAAATCTTTTGGCTTTGGATAAATGGTTAAGCCTTCATCCTCCAGTTTATCTAAAGCATCCAGATTTACGTTTTCAATTTCTATGGTTATTAAATCTACAGTTTTACCAAAATTGTAAACGGCATCAAAATCTAATAAATCTCCAACAACAAATGTGTTGCAAATTTCTGCACAAGGTGCAGTTGCATTGCCATCTAAAATTGAAGTATGAATGTCGAATTTTTGAGTTTCTGCTAACAACATTCTACCTAGCTGACCACCACCTAAAACGCCTAATTTAAAGTCTGAAGAAAAATAATTTTTCACGATAATTGTAATTGTATTTTAGCAAAAATAAGCATCTAAAAGCTAAGAAACTATTAAAAATTACTGATTCGAATTGAGTTACCCACTTTAACTACATTGTATTCTACTGCAGGGCATTCAAATCCTTCAGTCTGTGGTGTTCCTCCTAAATCAACGCTGTATTCACTATTATCACAAGAACATTTTAACACCAAATTTTCCTCGAAACTCATAGGTACATTACAATTATTTACAGGACATCTTCTATCAAAAGCAACAAACTTATCGAGACCTTTATTCAATAAAAAAATACCATTAGAACCTCCATTAATATAAACAAAACCCCTATCCGTTAAAACACCATTAAGTTCAGAAGTGTTTAAAGATTTGGTAATACTTAAGGATAAAGGTCTAATACAATTGGCTGGCAAATTATCATTTAAACAGCTAAAAAACAGCAAAAAACAGAGCAAATAAAGTGATTTTTTAATCATTTTTAATAATAGTTTATTGATATATGCGTGAGCAAGTTACAAATATTTTGTACATTTGTAGTACAATCTCATTCCTGCGAAGGCAATGAGATTTTTAAATTTAACCCTTATAGGGCTAAAAAATAGTTGTACTATCTCTTTTTTGATAAATTGTATGTTTTGCAAAGAAAAGGATAAGTTTTAAATATAAAGAAAATGAGCGAAATTTCATATTATTCTCCAGAAGGATTAAAAAAATTAAAAGAAGAATTGCATCAACTAGAACAAGTTGAAAGACCAAGAGTAACTCAAGAAATTGCAGATGCCAGAGATAAAGGTGATTTGAGTGAAAATGCGGAATATCATGCCGCAAAAGAAGAACAATCTCACTTAGAAACCAAAATTGCCAAGTTAAAAAATATAGTAGCAAATGCACGTATTTTAGATGAAAGCCAACTAGATACTTCTAAAATATTGATTCATTCTAAAGTAAAAATAAAAAATACTACAAACGGAATGGAATTCAACTATACACTTGTTGCTGATTCAGAAACAGATGTTAGAAATGGAAAACTGTCTGTAAACTCGCCAATTGGTAAAGGATTGTTAGGTAAAAAAGTAGGTGAAATTGCAGAGATTAATGTACCTAGTGGTATTATGAAATTTGAAATTGTTGAAATTTCAAGATAAGTACTTTCTATATTTTTTTGCGAAAGCAAGCATCTACAAATCATAAATTCGGGTTTTGGAATCACCAAAACCCGAATTCTTTTTTATATTTACTTAGATTAAAGAATTAAATTTTTAATATTGCATAAATGAGCATTTTTACCAAAATAATTGAAGGAAAAATACCAAGTTATAAGGTAGCAGAAGATGATAATTTTTTTGCTTTTTTAGACATCAATCCGAATGCAAAAGGACATACTTTAGTAGTACCCAAAAAAGAAGAAAATAAAATTTTCGATTTATCTAAAGAAGAATATTTAGCGTTAATGGATTTTTCTTACAGAGTTGCAAAAGCATTAGAAAAAGCAATACCCTGTAAAAGGATTGGGATAAGCGTTGTTGGATTAGAAGTGCCTCACGTTCATGTGCATTTAATACCCACAAATATTATGGCTGATATGCAGTTTACCAAAAAAGAGCCGTTTACTGATAACGAATTTGTAGAAATCGCTAAATGCATTGCAGAGAATTTTGTTTAATTTGCCAAATAACGTAACATTTTACCAACAATAAAATATTACAATTTCACTTTTTTACTTTTAATTTTTACAAATTAACGAATGTTAAACATTTTTGATTTCTTTTTTGGGCAATATAAAGACTACGCAACAACTGATATCATTTTAGAAATAACAGCTGTTTTTTTTGGTTTTCTTTCTGTCTGGTTTTCTAAACAGAATAAAATATGGGTATTTCCAACAGGTTTGGTTAGTACTTCTATTTTTGTATACCTTCTTTTAAAATGGGAACTTTTAGGAGATATGATGATTAACATCTACTACTTTGTTATGAGTGTTTATGGTTGGTACATTTGGACAAGAAAAGTTGATGAAACACATGTTACACCTATTTCTAAAGTAACAAAACAAGAAAAAAAAATTGCTATTTATATCTTCTTAGCAACCCTAATTTTTGTTTTTTTAGTATATAAAAGTTTTGATAAATGGACGTCTTGGGTGGCTTATGTAGATACTCTTACCACTGCAATTTTCTTTGTAGGTATGTGGTTAATGGCAAAACGTAAAATAGAAAATTGGCTTTTTTGGATTCTAGGAGATATCATTTCTGTACCTTTATATTTCTATAAAGGATTTACGTTTACCAGTTTTCAATACTTAGGTTTTACGTTTATTGCAATATTTGGTTATTTAGCATGGAAAAAAAGCTTAAACAAAAACCCATTAACATTGTAAAAGTTGTTTTATTTGGGCCCGAATCTACAGGAAAAACAACACTTTCTAAACAATTAGCACATCATTACCATACAGTTTGGGCGCCTGAATACGCTAGAGAATACCTTCAAAAAAAATGGAATAAAGAACGTAAAACTTGTGAAGCTGATGATTTATTACCTATTGCCATTGGGCAAATGAAATTAGAGAATAAGTTGGCAAAAAAAGCAGATAGAGTATTAATTTGTGATACAGATTTACTGGAAACAAAAGTCTATTCGCAAGAGTTTTACGGTGGTTTTGTAGATAAATTGCTAGACAAAGCAGCATACGAAAATCAATACGATTTGTATTTACTAACTTATATAGATACCCCTTGGGAAGCTGATGATTTAAGAGACAGACCAGAACAACGTTTAGAGATGTTTACTGCTTTTGAACAAGCTTTAATAAACCACAACAAACCATATATTTTACTTAAAGGAGACAAAGAAAAAAGGTTAAATACGGCAGTAACTGCTATTGATAAAATTATTGCTACCAAAGAAAATTTATACGCTTACACTAAGAAAAATTAATTGATGACTACCAAAAATATTCTCTTAGAACTAAAATTCAAAGCCATTAGAAGTTCTGGTGCTGGTGGCCAACATGTTAACAAAACGTCTTCTAAAATAGAATTGACTTTTGATTTAGAAAACTCGCTAGTACTTTCTGAACATCAAAAAACAATTTTAAAAGAAAAGTTAGCTTCAAAATTAACAAAAGAGCATGTTTTAATTCTTTTTTGTGAAGACACCCGTTCTCAACACAAAAACAAAGAACTGGCCATCAAACGTTTTTTAAAAATTATAGAAAATGGTTTAAAACGTCCTAAAAAAAGAAAGCCTACAAAACCAAGTTTTTCTTCCATCAAAAAAAAGGCAGAAAACAAGCAACGTAATTCTCTTAAAAAAACTTTGCGAAAAAAACCAAGATTAGAATAATATCTTAAAAAGCTTCTGCAATATTTACGTATAAGTTTCCTGAAGATGCATTTCCAGCACCATAATCGAATCTAATATTTAACTTCTCTCTTTTATCTAACATAAAACGTAAACCTAAACCATAATTTAGCTTTATATCACTCAAATTCAATTCTTTAGAATCACCATAAACATCTCCTAAGCCTAAAAAAGTAACAAATCCGAACCTGCTATTTTTAAATGTTCTTCGGTACTCAACCTGTGTTGCCAATAGGTTTTTTTCAATATATCTTCCTTCAATATAACCACGCATAATTTCTTCGCTTCCAAAAATGGCGTGCTCAGCCAGTGGCACATCTCCGTTTGAAAAATGTCCTTTTGCTTGAAAAGCTAAAACACCATCATTATTTTCGCTCAGTTTTTTATAATAACGTACATCAAATCTTGTTAAATCAAATTTATGCGTACTCCCCATAGATGGGTAGTAAAAGCCTCTTGTAAATTCTAAGTACCATCCCTTGGAGGCATTTAAAATATTATCTCTACTGTCATATAAAGCTGCAAATTCTAGTCCTACCGAAGTTGAACCATCAAAACCTGTTGGCTTTGTTGTGTCTAACAATCCACCAGCTTCTATTTCGGTTTTGTAAATGGTATTGTAACGCAAGCCACCACCTAAAAATAAGTAACGTGTAAACACTCTTTTCATCAGTATGGGTTCTATCAAAAATTGATAACTATCATACGCTTCTTCATTACTTTCTGGAGTACTCTTTCCAATTCCATAAAACAGTCTTGGATAGTTTTGAAATATTACGTTTCCTGTAATTACCCACTTTTCTTGATTGGTGAATACCTCAAAACCCGAAAAAATAAAAAACTGATTTTTTAAAGTGTACAATAGCGAAATTGGCATATTAGATGTTCTTGTCTCTTCACCACTTCCTTTAAATTTAAAGAGGTATTTGGATCCAATACCAAATCCTAAACTTGTTTCTGGTGAATAATAGATAATTGGGGCTGTTATAATTTTAGATGGGTATATACTTGAGTCTTTTTCTACACTTTTTTTATTAGGATGAAATGTAAAAAAATCTACAAACTTATCTAAACCATTCTCTTTTTCTTGAGAATGTAAATTTGCTCCAAAACATACGAAACAGATTAAAATTAAGAACCTTTGTAAAATATTCATAAGCAAATTTTATGATGTAACTAATTGGCTTTATGTTCTGTTATAACTACAATCAACTACAAAGTTAATCTTAACAAATCTATTGAATAGTTATTAAAGTCACACTATTTATTTGGAAAATAAAATCCTTAAAATGTACTTCTAAATTAAAAAAATCACTTTTTTGTTTCGCATTAAAAAAATCCAACTTAATTTTGCATCGTTCTCATAAAGGGGTGCTGTTATTGGTAATTAATAAACAGTAATCAGTAGGCAGTATTTCACTGTTCACTGAGCACTGTAAATTAATCACTGAAAATCGGCTGAGATCATACCCATTGAACCTAGAACAGGTAATGCTGTTTAGGAAGCGAGCGTTAAGAAAAGGTCTTTTAGACCTTTTTAACCAGTGCAAAAGCGAAGTTATACTTCGCGTATTTAATTATTCAATATTAACCACAAGAATAATTACCTCTTTTTATTCGTTTTAAAATTTTTAAAATGAAAAAAATCACTTTTTTTTTATTCTTGTTTGCAAGTATACTTGCAAACGCCCAATCATTTACAATTAAAGGAACTGTATATGATGAAAACAAAAACCCATTGCCAAGTGCAAGTATTTTAATCAAAGAAATGAAGAAAGGAGTTTCTACCGACAACAAAGGTAACTTTAGTATTCAATTACCAAAAGGAACCTATACTTTTGAAATTTCTTTTTTAGGGTTCAAAACAATTGTTGATAAAATTACAGTTACTCAAAATGAAGAGTATGTAGTTCAACTAAATTCTGATACTGCACTTTTAGATGAAGTTTTGGTATCTGCTGTTCGTGTAAATGCAGATTCGCCAATTACACATTCTAATGTAGACAAGGAGGAATTAAAAAAACGTAATTTAGGGCAAGATATTCCTATTTTATTGAATTTTTTACCTTCTGTAGTAACTACCAGTGATGCTGGTGCAGGAATTGGGTACACAGGAATTCGAGTACGTGGTACAGACGCAACTCGTGTAAATGTTACTATTAATGGAATACCTTATAATGATGCTGAAAGTCAAGGCACTTTTTGGGTAAATTTGGGTGACTTTGCTTCATCTACCGAAAGTTTACAGTTACAACGTGGTGTTGGAACTTCTACAAACGGTTCTGGTGCTTTTGGAGCTAGTTTAAACATTTTAACAGACGCTGTAGCCGAAAATGCTTTTGGAGAAATTTCAAACTCTTTTGGTTCTTTTAATACCAGAAAGCATACAGTAAAGTTTAGTACAGGTAAACTAAATGATAGAATTGAAATTTCTGGAAGACTATCTAACATTTACTCTGATGGTTATATAGATAGAGCTTTTACCGATTTAAAATCTTATTTTTTGCAAGGTGTTTATCAAGATGATAATACCTTAATTAAAGCACTTACTTTTGGTAATAAAGAACAAACCTACCAATCTTGGTTTGGTATTACAGCAGATCAACTTCAAGAAAATCGTCGTCAAAATCCTTATACATATGATAATGAAACAGACAATTACTGGCAAGATCATTACCAATTGCATTGGAATGAACAAATTAACAGCAACTGGTCCACTAATATAGGTTTAAACTACACAAAAGGTAGAGGATATTTTGAGCAATATGAAGATGATACTGATGAGATTAGTAGCTATAATGGTATTGTACTAGCAACAGACCTTAGAGAAGAAGAGGATGAAAATGGAAATCCAGTATTTATCCCGATTACAGATGTTATTAGAAGACGTTGGTTAGACAACGATTTTTATGTAGCCAATGCCAATGTAACTTATAAAAATAGTAAAGTAGAAGTAATTTCTGGTTTATCTTACAGTAACTACTCTGGAGATCATTTTGGCGAAGTAATTTGGGCAAGAGAATTTGCAAATACTGCTAACATTAGAGATCGATATTATGAAGGAGATGCTACAAAAAACGATTTTAGCGTTTTTTCTAAAGCAACTTTTAAAATCAGCAATTCTTTACTAGGTTTTGTAGATTTACAAGGGCGTTTTGTAAACTATAAAACAAACGGTTTAAGCTCTCAAGGTCAACCATTTATTACAGATACTGATTTTAGTTTTTTTAATCCAAAATTTGGTTTAACCTATAAAACTAGCCTAAATAACAGCTATTACTTGTCTTATGCAAGAGCAAATCGTGAGCCAAATAGAAACGATTTTGAAAATGGAGTAACTGAAAATGAAACTTTAAATGATATTGAATTAGGTTGGAGATATAATACTGAAAAAGTGGCTTTAAGCACCAATTTATATTATATGTTTTATCAAAATCAACTAGTACTTACTGGTGAAGTTGATGATGTAGGAAGCCCAATTAGAGCCACAAGTGGCGAGAGCTATAGATTAGGTTTAGAAATAGATGCTAATGTAAAATTAAATGATATTTTTAGTACGTCTACCAATATTGCATTAAGTAGTAACAAAAATATAGATTTTAATACCACTACAAGTGCAGGTTTACTAAACTTAGGAAATACAAACATTGCATATTCACCAGAATTGGTTATTGGTAATGCCTTAAATTATACTCCTGTAGAAAACCTACAAATATCATTTTTAAGCAAATATGTTGGTGAGCAATCTTTAAATAATATAGATGATGAAAGAGGTATCTTAGATTCTTATTTTGTAAATGATTTGAATATCATTTACGAAATTAAACCAAATTCGATATTTGAATCTATTGTATTTACTGGGTTAATCAATAATATTTTTGACTTAGAATATTCTTCTAATGCTATTGATTATGGTGGCGGATTTGTATATTATTACCCACAAGCTACACGAAACTTTTTGTTAGGAGCCACATTAAGATTCTAAAAAATTAGGCCAATTAAAGTGTAAAAGAGGCTGTCTGAAAAATAAATTTATAAGTCATTTTAAACAAAATTGAAATGACAAGTTTTAATACTTTTTCAGATAGCCTCTTTTTTTTATTTCATCAACAAAAAATTAACTGTTGGTGTAATTTTTAACAGTGTTTTTTACTTCTTTTTGCAGCTCATTAAACTCTTGGTTTAACTCCCTACAATTTGCTCTTATTACCTGAGTTGACTCATCCAATTGTTCAATTAATGTGTCAAATTGAGTTTCAACATCATCAATTTCTTGATTTACACTAGTATTTTGCAACCAATTCGGCATGGTTGTAGACAGGTTATTTATAAATTTTTTTAAATAAATAATTCTATTTTTAGAAATTTTATACTCTTCGTTTTTCATTAAAGATAATTGTGTATGCACCATATTGTAGGCATTCCAATCCTCAAAAATAAAATCATCTTCATAATTTTTTTTAACAATTTCTTTTTCTCCATTCTCTAGTTCAATTCTAAATACATTCGGATTATCTAAAAAAATAGCTTTATCCTGTTTTTTTGTAGAACACGAACTAAAAACCACGATAAGTACTACTGTTAATAACTTTATTTTATTCATAATATTGATATTGTATTTAATTGACAACAAAGGTATTTTATAAACAAATTATTTATTACCTTAAACAGATCGATTGTTAGCTCTTTCTATTAATTACTGAACTAATGTATCATATTTGTTTAACTAAGAACACTTTTTAATTGCAATTCACTGATTTCAAAAACTCCACAAAAATATCAAAAACCGCTCCATTTTTGGCTATTTTTGACCTAAAAATAATAAAAACGGTCTTTTTTTAGTAAAATCGACTTAATTTTTGTAATTTTGCAAACGATGAAAAAAACAAATTTATATCAGTTGCAAACTACTAACTTTCTTCAAAGCAAAACTGATTACTTCTTAAATTTCGTTTTCTAATTTATCTACCTGTACATTTTCGTCTATAAGTTTTAAGCTTCATTCATAAGTTTAATTTGTACAACCTATTCTTAAAATTCAACATTTAAATTCAAAATCTTACTATGAGACAACTTAAAATTACAAAGCAAGTAACCAATCGCGATGCAAAATCTTTAGAAAAATATTTTCAAGAAATTAGTAAAATAGGTTTAATTACTGCTGATGAAGAAGTAGAGTTGGCTATAAAAATTAAAAAAGGAAATCAAAGAGCTTTAGATACACTAGTACAAGCAAACTTAAGGTTTGTTGTTTCTGTTGCAAAACAATATCAAGGCCAAGGTTTAAAACTATCTGACTTAATTAACGAAGGAAATTTAGGCTTGGTAAAAGCTGCTAAACGTTTTGATGAAACACGAGGTTTTAAATTTATATCGTATGCAGTTTGGTGGATTCGACAGTCTATAATGTCTGCTCTAGCAGAACAATCAAGAATTGTTCGTTTGCCTTTAAATAAAATTGGTAGCATCAGTAAAATAAAAAAGGTGTACTCTAAACTAGAGCAACGAAGCGAAAGAATACCAACTTATGTAGAGATTGCTAATGAGTTAGACACAACAGTTAGCAATGTAGCACAATCTATGAAAAATTCTGGAAAACACCTTTCTATGGATGCGCCTTTTAGAGAAGGTGAAGATTCTAATTTATATAATGTGTTAAGGTCTGATGAATCTCCAAGACCAGATAAAGATTTAATGAAAGAATCTTTAACTACCGAAATTGATAGAGCTTTAAGTAAGCTTACCCACAAAGAAGCTAAGGTAATTAAAATGTTTTACGGCTTAGGCAACCACACTCCATCAAGTTTAACTGAAATTGGAGAAACATTCGATTTAACTAGAGAACGTGTACGACAGGTAAAACAAAGAGCCATTAGACGTTTACAAAACAAGTCTAAAAATGAAGTTTTACGTTATTATCTTGGGTAAAGATAAAACATATCAACACAAAAATAATATATTTGATTTTACAAATTAATGGGTTAAGATCTTAAAATATATACTTTTATGAAACCAAAATATTTAACCATACTGTTATTACTTCTATTTTTTAGCTGTAATCAAAAAAAAGGGATAGATACTTTTAACTTTGAAAATTGGTCTAAACGAAAAGTACATACAGCTTTAAAAGACTCATTAGAATATGGTAAATCTTACTTATCTATTTATTCAGAAATTTACAGCTTTACAGAAAGCAAAAAAATAAGTTTAACATCAATGATAAGTTTAAGAAATACCAGCGATTTAGATACCATATATCTTTTAAAAGCTGAATATTTTGATACAGAAGGCAAATCGATTCGAAAATATTTTGATTTTCCTGTTTTTTTAAAACCTTTAGAAACAGCAGAAATAATTATAGATGAAATAGATGTTTCTGGAGGTACTGGCTCTAATTTTATTTTTGAATGGAAAATACCCAAACGAAGTCCTGAACCAATTTTTGAAGCAATTATGAGTTCTACAATGAGTCAACAAGGGTTATCTTTTACAACACAAGCTAAACGTATAGAATAAACTAAAATGGCAGAATTTTTAACAACCATTTTTTTTGTATTGGCTGTAATAGATCCTGTAGGAACTATACCTGTTTACCTAGAGGCTACTAAAGAATTTGATTTAAAATACAAGAAAAAAATTGCAATTCGTGCTTCTGTAATTGCATTTTTAATTCTTTTATTTTTTATTGTAATTGGGCAATTGATCTTAGAAGGCATGTCTGTTTCTTTGGATGCTTTTCAGATTTCTGGTGGAGTAATTTTATTCTTATTTGCCCTAACTATGATTTTTGGTGATGGCAAACCTGAACTTGAAAAAAAAGGAATTACAGATTACAAACATGTTACTATTTTTCCTATTGCAATACCATCTATAGCATCTCCAGGAGCAATTATGGCAGTTGTTTTAATGACTGATAATCATCTTTATACAATTCAACAACAAGTGATAACAACAGCAATTGTTTTATTAGTAATTGGGGTTACTTGCAGTATTCTTTTGGGTGCAAATTTGTTACAAAAACGCGTTGGAAACTACGGAATTACTGTAATTAGTAAAATTATGGGATTAATTTTGGCAGCTTATGCAGTACAAAGTGTTTTAACTGGTATTACAGGTTATTTTACAAACTTATCTTAAAGGATATTTACACTAAATCTTCTATAAATCGATCTACAGAAACTGCATCATCAACAGAAAAATCACCAATTTTTGTTCTTCTTAATGCGGATAAATGTGCACCAGAATTTAACGCATTTCCAAAATCGTAAGCTAAAGAACGGATGTAGGTTCCTTTGCTACAAACCACTCTAAAATCAACTTTTGGTAAATTAATATTTGTAATTTCGAATTCTGAAATTGTTATTTCTCTTGATTTTATTTCGGTAGTTTCCCCTTTTCTTGCTAATTCATACAAACGTTTTCCGTCTTTTTTTATAGCAGAAAAAATAGGTGGTTTTTGCTGAATATCACCAATAAATTGTTGTGTAGTTTCTTTTAATAAAGCTTCTGTAATATGATCTGTAGCAAAAGTCTCGTTAACCTCAGTTTCTAAATCGTAACTTGGTGTTGTTTCGCCTAAAGTTATAGTGCCTGTATATTCTTTTATTTGACCTTGATACGTGTTTATTTCTTTAGTTTGTTTACCAGTACAAATAATTAACAAACCTGTTGCAAGCGGATCTAAAGTACCTGCATGACCTACTTTTATTTTTTTGATATTAAAACGTTGTTTAATATGCCAACGGATTTTATTTACAACCTGAAAAGAGGTCCAAGTTAACGGTTTATCAACCAATAAAACCTGGCCGTTTTTATAATCTTCTTCTGTTTTAATCACAAGTATTGTTCATATTTATAAGTAGATTCCTGCTTTTGCAGAAATAACAAGAAGCTTAGCTTAACAAAGCATACCCAATTGCAATAATACCTACAATTGCACAGTATAATGAAAAGTAAGATAATTTACTCTTTTTAACCAAAGCAATCATCCATTTACAAGCTAATAAACCAGATAAAAATGCAGCTATAAATCCTGCTGAAATTCCTATCATTTCTGAAGATTGAAAATTTAAATCGCCTCCTAAAACATCTTTTCCAATTTTTCCAAAAATTAACGGAACTACCATTAAAAAAGAAAAACGAGCTGCTCTTGTTCTATCAATTCCTAATAATACAGAGGTAGAAATGGTTGCTCCAGATCTAGAAATACCAGGTAACATTGCTATTGCCTGAGAAACCCCAATAATTACTGCATTTACAAAAGAAACTTCTTTGTTTGTGTTTTTAGCTTTGTCTGCCAACAATAAAAGTACAGCAGTAACCAATAACATAACACCCACTAATAAAATTTTACCCCCAAAAAACGATTCTAATTGTTCTTCGAAAAGTAAACCTACAATAACAGCAGGTATCATAGAAATGATAATTTTTATAGAAAATTTAAATTCATCATTCCATTTAAATTGGAATAATCCTTTAAAAATTTCTGCAACTTCTTTTCTAAAAATAACCAAAGTACTTAAAGCAGTTGCAAAGTGCAAAACTACTGTAAAAGTTAAACTTTCTTCGGGTACAGAAGTATCACCTAAAATAGCTTTTGCTAATTCTAAATGACCACTAGATGATACTGGTAAAAATTCGGTTAACCCTTGTATTATGCCTAATATAATTGCTTCTAAAACATCCATAGCTTATTTTTTTGGGTCTACTAATATTGCATAAATTTCTATTCCAAGGCCTATAATTACTAAGGTTGGTGCTAATCGAATTCGTTGCCAATTGTAGATTTCTTCGTTAAAAACAGTAGGATCATCACTACCACCACCAGCCATTGCAATAAAGCCGACTGTAATAAACAAAATTCCTACAAGCATTATGATGTAATTTTTTTTACCAAATAAAAATTCTTGTTTTGGATTGGTTTCTTTTTTCATATTTTAATAATAAAGTTCGTCTGTTTTTAAATTTAAAAAACGCTGAGTTGCAAAAAATGTACTTATCCAAGTAATGATAAATGCTGATAAAACAACACCACTTGCAATATATGCTAAAGTATAATAATCTTCTATAAAATCTAAGCTTGGTATGTATTTATCTAAGTAATACACTAAAACTGCTAAACCTATTAGCGCCAAAAGTGCACCCAACATTCCTAATTTTATACTTCGCCAAATAAATGGTCTTCTAATAAAGCTTTTGGTAGCACCCACCATTTGCATGGTTTTAATGTTAAAACGTTTTGCATAAATAGATAGTCGTATGGAGCTGTTAATTAAAATCATTGCAATTAAAGCGAAAAAGCTACTTACAATTAATAACCAAAAGCTAATTCTTTTGATATTTTTTGTTAGTAGATTTATCAGTGGTTTATCATAAGAAACATCAGCCACAAATAAGTTTTTGGTAAATCTTTGCTCTAATGCTGCTACTTTTTCTGGGGTAACGTACTCTGATTTTAAGTAAATATCAATTCCATTCTTTAGTGGATTTTCTCCAAGAAATTCCAAAAAATCCTCACCAATTTCTTTACTATATTTTTTTGCAGCTTGTGTTTTACTGGTATAAATTGCTTTTTTTGTAAACGCTTCTTTTAAAAGCGATTCTCTAAAGGTTTTAATTTGTTTTTGAGTTACGTTATCTTTTAAAAATAAAGTAATAGCTACTTTTTCTTTAACGTAGTTAGCTACTTTTGTAGACTTTAAGACAATCAACCCTAAAACCCCTACCATAAAAAGCACCAAAGCAATGCTAATTACAACAGAAATGTAAGAAGATGCTAAACGTCTTTTTTGATAAGAGTCAAATTTTGATGACATACAAGAGTCCTTTAAATAATGGTTGCAAGATAATAATTAGAAATCAGTTGATAGTATCTGTTTGCAGTATTTTAACTAATCGATTTCTTGGCATAGTTCTATAAGTACGCCATTGGTAGATTTTGGATGTAAAAAAGCTACTAACTTGTTGTCTGCGCCTTTTTTCGGAGTTTCATTTAAAATGATAAAACCTTCTTTTTTTAATCTTTTTATTTCTGAAACAATATCATCAACAGCAAAAGCAATATGATGAATTCCTTCGCCTTTTTTAGCAATAAACTTTGCAATTGGACTTTCAGGATTTGCAGCTTCTAAAAGCTCAATTTTATTAGGTCCTGATTTAAAAAAAGAAGTTTTTACACCTTCTGACAAAACTTCTTCTGTTTTATAATGCTTTTCACCAAAAAGTGATGCAAATAAGGTATTCGATTTTTCTAAATCTTTTACTGCAATACCAATATGTTCTATTTTATTCATTTTGTAAAAATAAAAAAACCAGTAGAAAAAATTCTACTGGTTTGTATTTTAAAATATTTACAAATTAATCTGCAGCTATTTTAATATTGTCTAACTCATAAGTACCATCAAAAGCAGTTTCGCCACTTCCTGTATACTTAAATGCAAAATGTATTGTACCTGAACCACAAGATAAATCTACAATACCAGACTCGAACCAAGAAGAGAATGAATCTGTATCTTGAGTGATGTACGCTGCAGGAACTACACCCCAAGTTGCAGTTGCTATTCCTTCTGTAGTTCCATCCCAGTTTTCTGAAAATAATAAATCTAAAGTACTAGAATCTGCAAAACTGTTTGAAGTTTCAAAAGAAAGCGTAACGTTGTTATTTGCATCTAAATCAATTTCTGGTGTAATTAACCAAGCCACTGTTCTATCGTCTCCAGATCTAAAAGAACCTACTGCTGCAGAAATTCCCTGAGATGCATTAGAACCTGTTGCTCTGTATGCTTCCCATGTTTCTGTACCTGCTTCTTGGTAGTTTGTCCAACCGTTTCCAGAGATAGGGCTATTCGTGCTTTGTGTTTCAAACGCATCTTCAAAAAGAATTGTTGTACCTTCTTCAGTTGCGATACCACAATCTAATTCTGGTGGATCACATCTTTCACCAGTTACAGTAATATCGTTCTTATCATTTAACACTAAAATTAAGCTGCTACCATCAAAAGTTTTTGAAACTACACTATTAATTGTAAAGCTTCCTGCTGGTAATGGCGCAAATTTAAAGGTAGCAAAAGAGCTAGTTTCTAAAGAAATAGAACCCCCATCTGTACAACTTTCTAAAAAACGTTGTGTATCGAATTGCTCATCAGGATCACCAAAAGTTAAGTCCATAATTTCTTTATCAAATTGTGCATTTTCAACTTGTACAAACATCCCTAAATGTGCAGAAGAAATTTCGGATAAATTCATGATTTTAGGAACCAAATCTGCAGTTACAGAAGATCTAAATACGTTTTCTTCTATTTGTTTTACTGATAAATCATCAACGGCATCTCCGTTAGCAACACCACCAATAGTAATTACACCATCTCCAGTTCTTGTTTCTCCAATCAATAATCCATTTAATTTTATATAAACTTCTCTACCAAAATTGTATTTGTTGTAGGTGTCATTTAAATTCAGCACCACTTTAATGGCAGCTGTTGGGTTTTCTGCAGCATCTTGTATAAATATTTCTTTAAAAAAGTTTCCTGTTCTATCTGATGAAGTAACATAGCCTTTTACTACTAAGTCTGAGGTAATTTCAGTAGCTTCTCCTGTAAACAAGGTTTTAAGATTAGTAATAGAGATTAAATCTAAACTTCCATTAGGATTGTTTAAATCTGCTATAATTTTCTCAACTTCTTCGTTTTCTACTTGTCCTAAATCGTTAGGTACTGTATAATCTCCATCCTCTACACAAGAGTTCAAAGAAACCCCCATAATAAAGGCAAGAGCCAAGATGATTATTGTATTTGTTTTCATATTCGTTTAATTATAATATTTAAAATCTTAAGTTTATGTTTAAAAAGTAGGTTGTACCTCTACCATACCAATATCTATTGCCAAATACTGGTTTATCTAACGCTTTATCGTCTCTTAATTGTCTGAAATTTGCGTTTCTACCTTGTTCAAATCCACCTGATTTGTATTCTGTATTCAACAAATTATTTACTGTTGCAAATACACTAATAAATTTGTCACCGATTTTCCATGATTTTCCACCAATTAAATTTACAACCATATAATCGTCAAATTTTTCTTGTTGTAGTAATTCTCTTGCTAACTCAGGATCGTAATCAGAAAAAGGCAACCCATCTGCATCTTCGTAAAAGTTTGCAGAACGATTTAATGGAGCAACATCTACATATATGTTAGAGAAGAAGTTTGCTGTTGCACCAAACCACCAATAATCTGGGTCGCGATATTCAAACCCTACAGAATAGGCATTCTGTGGACCAGAAGCTAATTTATAGTTCTCTAATAAAGACACATAATCTTTAGATCTAAAATCGCTATCAAAACCACCATTATCTGCTACATCAGAAGTAAGGTATAAATCTGGATTGTTTGCATAAGTAAACTGCCCAATTGAAGCTGCTCCTTTTAATTTAATGGTTGGTGTAACTTGGGCTTCAATTCCTAATTCTACACCAATATGATCTTTTTCTATACCTGATAACACTTCTTGTACAAAGGCAGTATTATCACCTCCAACTCCATCAGCAAAATAAAAAGATATTTCAGTAGCATCTTTTATATTGGTATAATAGGCTGTTAATCGAGAGGTAATGATAGGGCTTCTAACAATGTAACTAAAATCTGTAGAAAACACTTTTTCGCTTTGTAAATCATCTACTACGTTGTTATTTTCTCTTGAGTTAGAAAATGAGTTTCTGATAGTTGGTGCTTGTGTTAAGTAAGCTGCATTTACGTCTAATAAATGACGACCCGTAATTTTATACGTTAGCCCCCCTTTTACACCAAAATTGGTAAAGTCTAATTTTTCTGATAAACCTAACGAGTTGTTTTCAAAACGTCCATTTTGGTACAGACCCTCTCTTTGATGTGTAGTTCTAGATACGTTAAAAGCCGTATAAAAATCTACCTTATTGTACTTAAATTGTGCTTGAGTAAAAGCGCTCAGTACATCAGAATTTAAAAGGAAATTGTATCTAAACATATCTCCCTCACCAACTACTCTATTTGGTGCTAAAAGATTGTTTTGTTGTTTGTTTTCTGTATCTGCAAAAGGGTTGATATCTAAATATCCAGTACCTCCTAATAAATCAATTACCTCTGCAAAGTTGTTAGAACGTAATCTTCTGTATTCTAATTTTGCATTGATGGTAATATTATTGGTTATTTCTGTATTAAGAATACTGTTTACCGTTAATTGCTTATCATCATTTCTGTCTTCATACAAAACATAGGCATTATCAAGTCCATTGTTGGCATTGGTAACGTTGGCATCAATTATTCTATTCCAATCTAATTGACCATCATTTTCAAAACGTTCTCTTGCTTCGTAAGCACCTGCCAAATCGCCATTTCTTTCGTAAAAACTTGGTAAATATTGATAATATGTTGGGCTTGGGTTTGCACCTCCGTTAAAATCAATACGACTATTTCCTATTTTACCATATTGATATGCTACGTTGGTTTGTAAAGTTGTTTTATCGGACATGTTCCAATAATGATTCAGCATTAAAATTGGCTCTTCTACTTCTTTTATTCTAGAGTTGGTTTTTCTTCCATTTAAATAGCCCCAGTAATCATTATAAGCAATACCTTTTAAATCAAAAACTTCTTGAGTGTTTGGTGATGATTTACCTCTTCTATTAGGAGTAAAAATTGATGTAAAATTAATACTATGATTTTCTCCAATCTGTTTTTCTATGGATGCAAATAAAGAATACGCATTATAGCTTGTACCTTCATTAAAACCTTCTAAACCTGCCCTTCTACTTCCAGAAAATGTCATAGACCAGCCACCTTCTAAAGTTCCAGTTGAATGAGTGGCCATAACTCTGTGTACGTAACTTCTGTTAGAAGATGAGTATGATATTCTAGTACCTGCTCTTTGTGCTGAAGCTCTAGTATCTATATTTGTAGACCCTAAAACACCACCAAATGTATAGTTAGATGGCGCCAAACCGTTACTAAATTCTTGATTTCGTAAAACATCATTTAAACCACCCCAATTACTCCATTGTGCTCTTCCATCGTAAAGTTTGTTCATTTCTATACCATTAATAAGTACTTTACCATTTCCAGAATCTAAGCCTTTAATTCTAAAAAATGACGAACTGAATTCAAACGCGGCTGTTCTTAAATAAATGTCTCTAGTAGCTTGTAGTAAACCTGCTATATTATCTGCAGCACTAGCATCATCATTTAACTCGTCGTCTGTAATGGTAATTAAACTTAAATCTTGGTCTTCTGTGATGTCTTTGTAAAAAAGAATACTACCTAAGTCTACAGTTTTTCCAGAAAGTTCTACAGGAAAGTTTTGAGTTTCGTAACCCGTTAATTTTAGCTCTACAATATAGCTTCCGTTTGGTATTTTTGTTATTGCAAATTTCCCTTCAGAGTCGGTTACTTGACTCAAATTGGCATTTACAATACTTACCAAAACACCTTGCAGAGGATTTTCTGAATCGCTATCTGAAACGACTCCTTTTACAATATTCTGTGCATTAATTCCTAAAAATAGAAATAACATCATGAATATTGATAAAACAATTTTTCTCATAAATGTTTGATTGATTTTTTTAAATTTACCGAAAATAATATCGGCAAAATTAACAATTTTTAACAAACACCTATGTTAAAATAACATTATATCATCTTTGACTTGCATTTTGTTTTATAAGTTTGCGACATAAATTACAATCAATGAAAAAATACATCCCTTTTTTAATGCTTCTTTTGTTGGGAATTTCAGTTACTACTGCCCAAAAGAAAGGTAAACAATATAATATTAGAACCATTGCGTTTTATAACTTAGAGAATTTATTTGACACTATAAATGATACCTCTATAAATGATGAAGCCAGCCCAATGATGGAACTAAAATCAAATAGATCTAAAGTATATTGGGATAAGATTGATAAATTAGGCAGTGTAATTGCACAAATTGGAGCAGATAAAGCCAACACAAGTCCTGCTATTATTGGAGTTTCTGAAGTAGAAAATTTAAATGTTTTAGAAGATTTGGTAAAAAACAAACACTTGGCTAAAAAAAGATATGGCATTATTCATTACGATTCTCCAGACAAACGTGGTATTGATGTAGCCTTATTATATCAAAAAAGATATTTTAAACCGGTTTTTCATGAGGCTTATAATCCAAATATATACAGAAATAATAGAAAGGTGTATACAAGAGACCAATTATTAGTTTCTGGTTATCTAGATGACGAATTGATTCATATTATTGTAAACCACTGGCCTTCTAGAAGTGGTGGTGAAGCAAAAAGCAGACCTTTACGTGAAAAAGCAGCTTATCAAAACACTAAAATAATTGCCCAAGTGCGTGAAAAAGACCCCAATGCAAAAATTTTAATTATGGGCGATTTTAATGATGACCCAACCAACTCGAGTTTTAAAGAGGTTTTAAAAACCAAAGCAAAAAAGAAAAACGTAGGCGAGTTAGACATTTACAACCCGTATGAAGATTTGCATAGAAGAGGTTTTAACACACTAGGCTACAGAGATAATATCAACTTATTTGATATGGTTCTTATTTCATCTCCATTATTAGACAAAGGCAAAAAAGATTTTTCTACCTATAAAATGTACCAAGCTAATATTTTTAATAAGCGTTTTTTAACCGGTAAAAAAGGTCAGTTTAAAGGGTATCCTTTTAGAAGCTTTTCTTGGGGTGGTTATACAGGTGGTTATTCAGATCATTACCCTGTTTATATGTATTTGATTAAAGAGAAAAAATAGTTAATAAAACACTATTAAAACACAACAAACGTATTGTAAATTTAGAGTATTGATATCTTTTTTAAATGAAACTAAAACACTTTTTACATTTTAAAAGAGATGTGTCTGGCATTCAATTGCCTAATAAATTTACTTTTCCTTTTTATTATGAACCTCATCTTTTGGCACAAATTGCGGCTAACGAAATTCAAGAATATTTAGAACATCAAACCGATTTTAAACATAATTTTGGATTAAAACAAAGCAACACTAACGAAGCCATTGGTAAAATGTTTGGCGTTTTGGTGGTACAAACTCAACAAAACGAGATAGGCTATTTAGCAGCCTTCTCAGGAAAATTAGACGACAATAGTTTGCCTGAAAAATTTGTTCCGCCTGTTTTTAATATGAGAACTGATGGAAGCTTTTATACAAAAGGAGAATCCGAAATTGATGCAATCAATACTAATCTTAGTCTTTTAGAAAAAAATAAAACCTATTTAAATTTAAGAGAAAAGCTCAATAACTTATCCATAGAAATACAAACCGATTTAGCTTTACAAAGAAAGAAAATGAAGCTTGCAAAAGCAGATAGAAAAGCAAGAAAAAAAAAGGGTATTTCAAGTTTACCTCAAAACGATTTTAAAAAACTAGTTTTAGAGTTACAGCAAGAAAGTTACAATCAACAGTTTTTCTACAAAGAATTACAAGAATATTATCAAACTAAAACTGATAAAATACAAAACCAACTTTCTGTTTATGAGGATAAAATTGCAGCCTTAAAAAAACAACGAAAAGAAATATCAAATTATTTACAGCAAACTTTATTTGAACATTATGCTTTTTTAAATCAACAAAAAAAGCAAAAACATTTGTTAGCTATTTTTGATGATCCAAACGTAAAACCACCTGCGGGTTCTGGAGAATGTGCTGCTCCTAAATTATTACAATATGCTTTTGCCAATGATTTAAAACCGATTACAATGGCAGAATTCTGGTGGGGAATATCGCCAAACTCGGCTGTAAGAAAACATAAAAACTATTATCCTGCTTGCCAAGGCAGATGTAAACCCATTTTAACACACATGCTTCAAGGTATTGAAATGGATAAAAATGTTTTATTAGAAAACTTAGCAAAAAACCAAGAACTTAAAATTATTTATGAAGATAATGTTTTAGTGGTTGTTAACAAACCTGCTGAGTTTTTATCTGTACCTGGAAAAGCGGTTAAAGATTCTGTGTATACTAGAATTAAACAAAAATACCCAAATGCAACTGGCCCTTTAATTGTGCATAGGTTAGACATGTCTACCTCTGGTATTTTAGTATTAACAAAAACCAAAGAAGCCAATGCTTTTTTACAAAGTCAGTTTATAAAAAGAACAGTGAAAAAACGTTATATTGCTTTATTAGATGGAGTTGTAACAAAGAAAAAAGGAACGATTCAGCTTCCTCTTCGAGTAGATTTAGAAGATAGGCCCAAGCAATTGGTAGATTTTAAATATGGCAAAAATGCAGAAACTAATTGGGAAATCATCAATATAAAAAATAACAAAACCCGTGTTTATTTTTATCCTGTTACTGGCAGAACGCATCAATTAAGAGTACATGCTGCACATAAAAACGGCTTAAACACCCCTATTTTAGGCGATGATTTGTATGGTAAAAAATTAAACCGATTACATTTACATGCAGAATATATTGAGTTTTTACATCCATCAAACCAAAAAAAAATGAGTTTTAGAGTTGCTGCCGATTTTTAAAAAACTATTCATTTTAATGTGTAATTTTGCAATCGCAAAGATGAGTATTATTTCTAAAGACATACAAAAAGCAGTTGTTCTTTTAAACAACGAAGAATTGGTTGCCATACCTACAGAAACTGTATATGGTTTGGCTGGAAATATTTTTAGCAATAAAGCAATTCAACGAATTTTTGAAACGAAAAAGCGTCCATTTTTTAATCCTTTAATAGTTCATATTTCTTCAATACATCGTTTAAATGATATTGTTGCAGAAGTACCACAAAAAGCAAAACTATTGGCCGAAACTTTTTGGCCAGGCTCTTTGACTTTAGTGTTAAAAAAACATCCTAAAATTCCTGATTTAATAACAGCAGGAAAAGATACTGTTGCTGTTCGTGTACCAAATCACGCAACAACTTTAGCACTTTTAGATCAGTTGAACTTTCCTTTGGCTGCACCAAGTGCAAATCCGTTTAACAACATAAGCCCTACAAAACCAGAACATGTAGAACGTTATTTTAAAAATGACATTAAAATGGTTTTAGATGGTGGTGCTTGTAAAAACGGCATAGAATCTACCATTATTGGTTTTGATAAAGGAGAACCCATAATTTACAGATTAGGTGCTTTAGCTTTAGAAGACATAGAAGCTGTTGTTGGAAAAGTTAGTATAAAAAACAAGAAAGAACAAGGCCCAGATGCCCCAGGAATGTTACAGAAACATTATTCGCCATTAACTACAACCTTATTAACTTCTGATGTTGTAAAAACTGTTGAACAGTACCCTAATAAAAAAATTGGGCTATTAACCTTAAGCAATTCTTATCAAGATAAAGTTGTACATACTACAATAGTTTTATCAACAACTAACAACCTACAAGAAGCTGCTTCAAAATTATATGATGCTTTGCATGTATTAGATCATCAAAATTTAGACATTATTATTGTTGAAAAAATGCCTGATACTGGCTTAGGTAAATCAATGAACGACCGTTTACAAAGAGCCGCATTTCAAGAATAATTATTCTTTTTCTTTCAATAACGAAAAGAGAAAAGACCTAAAAATTGATAGTAAAATACTAAAAAAGAAGGCTGCAAAAAAACCAGATACTGCAAAACCATCTACCAATTTATCTGCCAACAAAATAATAATTGCATTGATTACAAACAAAAACAACCCAAACGTAACAAGGGTTGCTGGCAGTGTAAAAAAGATTAAAAGAGGTCTAACAAACAAATTCAATAAAGAAATTACAATTGCCACAATTATTGCAGCTCCATAGCCTGTAACAGCTACACCTGGTAAAATATTAGCCAAAATAACTACAGCAACAGCCGTTAATAAAATTTTTAAAAAGGTTTTCATTTTAAATGTTTTTAACCTATTAATTACCAAAAACGTACCAAAATGAATTTCGGTAGTTTTGGCAGGTTTCATTATTTATGATGTTTATTAAAGCTACTATTTTATAGAAGTAAGCACACCTTTTAAAAAAGTATTTTCATCCATCCAAGATAATGCCATTCTAACAATTACCAAATCTTGATCTGGTAAAATATAGACTCTTTGTCCTTGATATCCATCAGCATAAAACATGTTTTTTGGTACATCTTTAAAACCTCCATTTACATTTAACCAAAACTGTGCACCATAGCTTCCGTTTGAAGTTGGTGTTGGTGTTGTTACATATTTTACCCAATCTTTAGCAAATATTTGTTGTCCATTCCAGTTTCCTTTATGCAAATATAAAAGTCCGAATTTTCCCCAATCTCTTGGAGTTGCCCACGCATATGAAGACGCTACATAGTTGCCTGCCAAATCTGTTTCTAAAACCATAGAATTCATTCCGATTTTATCAATTAAATCCGAATACCAATAATCTAAGTATTCTTGATGGGTTTTAAACTGACTTCTAACGATACCAGATAATAAATTTGAAGTTCCAGAAGAATAGTTCCAAGATGCATTTATTTTACCTGTTAAGGGCTTTTCTGCTTGCATTTTAGTCATATCTCTTTCTAAAAATAACATTGTAGTGGCATCCGAAATTTCATCGTAGTTTTCATCCCATTCTAAGCCAGAATTCATTTGCAGTAAATTATGAATCGTTATATTTTTACGTTCGTCATTTTGCCAAGAATCAATTGGTGCTTTGTCTGATACATTTAACTTTCCTTGATGTTGCATCACCCCAAAAACCGTACTTAGAATGCTTTTGGTCATAGACCATCCTAATATTTTAGAATCTTTAGTAAAACCTTCTGCGTATTTTTCTGCTATAATTTGATCTTTATAAATCACCACAACTGCTCGAGATTTATTTTTTCCAAAAACAGAAGCCACAGTTTCGTTTAGATTTGTATAATCTACATTTGCAAAAATGGTATCTTTCTGTGCTGCATTTCCATAAGGATATGGAGTTACATTATCTGGTTGTGTTCTTTTAGGTGATAAATACGTAGCTGTTTCATCTTCTTTAGTAAGGGTTAAAACAGTGCCCAAACCTTCTCTATAGATTGCTTTTCGAGTCAATAAACCAAATGCTGATGATGTTGCTACCTTTTTATTGGTATCAATTTCATCCGAAGCCAAATTTACAGGCGAAAAATTATTGTCGGTTTTATCTGTAAATTCTAAGGTTCTATTAGCCACAAAAACCGATGACGCAGTATTTTTTGCTGAATACCCAGATAAAATATTTAATTTTGGATAATTGAAAAATACGATTAAAATAATAGCTATCAGCAATAATAGCAGAATTCGTTTAAAAATTTTCATTTCTTAATGATTTGGTTATATAAAAATAGGAAAATCATATGGTCTTTTGTATGGCTTTCAAAAATCAACGTTTATCTTTGTATTTAAAATGATTTGTATGATTAATGTTGATAAAATTAGAGAAGATTTCCCAATTCTAAAAAGAACTGTTCACGGAAAACCATTGGTATATTTTGATAATGCCGCAACTTCACAAACTCCACAAATTGTAATTGATACGATTGTAGATTATTACAGCAATTACAACGCAAATATTCACAGAGGCGTGCATACCTTAAGTCAGGAAGCTACTGATAAATATGAAGAAGCACGCATTAAAATTCAACATCATTTTAATGCAAAAGAAGCTTACGAAATTATTTTAACTTCGGGCACTACACATAGTATAAATATGGTTGCATCAGGATTTGCATCTCTTTTAAATAAAGGTGATGAAATTATTGTTTCTGCCTTAGAGCATCATTCTAATATTGTGCCTTGGCAAATGTTGTGCGAAAAAACAGGAGCTATTTTAAAGGTGATTCCGATGACTGATGAAGGTAGTTTAGATATGCAAACTTATCATAAATTATTGAATGATAACACAAAATTGGTTTTCTCAAATCACGTTTCTAACGCTTTAGGAACTGTGAATCCTATAGAAGAAATTATTGATGCTGCTCACAAATTTGGTGCTGCTGTTTTAATAGATGGTGCACAAGCCACACCACATATAAAACCAGATGTACAAGCTTTAAATGTTGATTTTTACGTAGCTTCTGCACATAAATTATGTGGGCCAACAGGAGTTGGAATGCTGTATGGAAAGCAAGAATGGTTAGAAAAATTACCTCCATATCAAGGTGGAGGAGAAATGATAGCCACAGTTTCTTTTGAAAAAACGACGTATGCAGGTTTACCTCATAAATTTGAAGCAGGAACACCTAATATTTGTGGTGGAATTGCCTTTGGAGCTGCAATTGATTACATGAATTCTGTTGGTTTTGATGCTATTGCTAAATATGAAAATGAGCTTTTAGAGTATGGAACATCAGAATTATTAAAAATTGATGGTTTAAAAATCTATGGAACATCAGCAAAAAAAACGGCTGTTATTTCATTTAATATTGATGCTATTCATCCTTATGATATTGGTGCTATTTTAGACAAACTGGGTATTGCTGTTAGAACTGGGCATCATTGTGCACAACCTATTATGGATTATTATCAAATTCCAGGTACTATAAGAGCTTCTTTTAGTTTTTACAATACAAAAGAAGAAATAGATATTTTTATTGCGGGTGTAAAACGTGCAAAAATGATGTTATCTTAAATAAAAGATGATTTTAAATATTAAAAAAGGTTGAGAAAATTTCTCAACCTTTTTTAATTCCTCTAATCTTTTCAAATTTTCTATCTTAATGTAGGAGAATAATTTGTAGGATAATCTCCTGCTTTTGCCAAACCATTGGTTGCTTCTGTAAAGTTTGTACCAAATTCAGCATCCATAGCTGCTAAAATTTTATTTGCCATTAGCGCATATCCTCTAGCTGTTAAATGTACACCATCTAAACTTACTAAACCACCTGTAACTAAGCTTGTTGTAAGTGTATAATTATCAAAAACAATACCATTTGAAGCTTCAGCTAATACTCCTTTAAAGTCTACTAAAGCAATATTGGGGTTTGCTGATGCTATAGAAGATATTGTTGCATTGTAAGAATCTGTTGCTGTTTTTATAGCTGCTTGCTCTTCTGGTGTTAATACCCATTGATCTGCTAAAGGTACAGAAACACCATTTATCAATTGCGGATTTCCGCCAACTGTAGTACCTAATACAGCAGAACTAGAAAGCAATAATAAATCGTCTGCAGTTGCTTGTCTCATATTAGTTAATGCAGGATTTATTGGTGCTAAGTTAGATAAATCTTCATCTAAAATTAATACTGCATTTTGACCAGCAACAAAATTAACTTGTCTTCTATCTACTTCAGCTTGATCGTAATTAGCCAACAAAGGTAAAACTTGAGCAGGTAACATATTTGCATTTTTCAAATCTAAAACTTGTTGTAAGCCTGCATTATATGCTGCAAAAGCAGTATTTAATTGACCTGCTGTAGCTGCATCTAAAGGAATAGCATTATAAGACACTGTTGTAAAGTTTGCCAAATCTGTGATGTATGGCACATTTGCCACAACTCCTTTAGCACCATTTGCAGTTAATGCTGTAACCATATCACTAAATACTTGTGCAAAAACATTTGGATTGGTTATATCATTTACTCCATAATTCGCAGGATTTAAATTTTCTGGTGTATTCGGACTTCTATCAACACCAGAACCACCAGACAAAGCATATCCTAAAACATCATTTCCTCCTATTTCAGATAACGTAAAAAAGGTTGGGTTTTGAGCTAAAGCATCTCCCATAACTGTAGCTGTTGGGCTAGACGCCATTCTTCCAAAGTAAGGATTTAACTGTCCATATCCAGGAACACCTAAGTGAAAACTTTTAGCACCTGGGGCACCAAAGTTATGAAATGGCCCACCTGAAGCTGGTACTCCTAATTGGGTTGTAGGCACAGCTGGTAATACTGCTGGCCCTGCGCCATCAAAGAAAAACCTTGGTTCTTGAACAACAGTTCCGTTAAAAACCAAACCACCTATATTATCATTCATTAATGGTTGAGCAAAATCTGTACCGAACTTTGATGCTAGAATATTTGGAAAAGAATTTTCTTGAGCTGCTTTAAACATCGCTCCGTCAGTAAATCCAGCTGTAAACGACGCTCCAAGAGCAACGTAACTAGAAAAGTCTAAACCGTTTGTATTTAATTCTACTACTGGTACGACTTCAGCTTCAATTTCATCTAAATCATTATTCACATCACAAGAAACAATGCTTAATGATAAAAGAAATAAGCCTATATATTTATAATTTTTCATAAAATACTTAAAATTTTTATTAGTTATTAATTGTCCAAGCTAAATAATATTGAGAACCAATTGCACCAACTCCTGGCGCACTTAAGTACTCTTGCCCTGTTAAGTTAGCACCACCTAATTTAAATACAGATTTAATGCTTGGTACTGCATAGTTAATTTGAGCATCAATAACAGTTCTAGCTTCGATAGTTGCATCCATAAAAGTAGACTCCCACAAGTACTCATCTTGCCATCTTGCATTGATGTTAAATCCGAAATTTTCAAATAAGTCTGTTTTACCAAACTGTATTTTAACTTTGTGCTCTGGTGTATTAAAACCTGCCTCAAAATCTGGATCTGTAGATTGATCAAAATCAAACTTGGCATACGTATAATTTAGGCCTAAATTAAAACCATTAAATATTCTGGTATTTAAACCAATTGATGCTCCATAAGAATTGATATCGGCTGCTGAATTTGTATAGGTTTGAAAAACAGTAAAATCATCACTAGCTAATGCAGCAAGTGCTAAAGGAACTGGGGCACCTCCTGGACCAATTGGTGCTGTATCTGATAAATCTGTTTGCCCATAAAAAGGAACAACAACATTTTTATTAGCGATAAAATCTTTATAATTATTGTAATACACACTTAAATCTACGGTTATTCTTTGATCACCAGCATTTACTAAACCTCTATACCCAATTTCTGCAGCAGTAACTCTTTCAGGCTTTACCAAATCTACATTCACTGTTTCTGGCACAGCCAGTTGCCCTGCAGCAAAAGCGGTTACAGAAGATGCAGTAAATGCGTTTTCATAAGCATCTCTACCAGAAACTGCAATTGTTGGTGATCCTGTAAAGTTTTGCCCATTACCGCTAACAATTAAAGGTTGTGTTTGATATCTATCTAAATTATCTGGTGCAGAACCAATTAAATAGGCTCTACCTGCATTTAATCCAATATATTGATCTTGTGTTGTTGGGTTTCTAAAACCTGTTTGAAAAGACAGTCTGAAATTTTGATTTTTATTTTCGCCAGCTGCATAAGCTAAAGATACTCTTGGTGAAAAATTACCATCAAAATTTTGTGCTTTATCATAACGAACAGACGCTGTTAGTTTTAAACGATCGTCCTCTAAAAATTTCTTTTGCATTTGTGTGTATAAACCAAATTCATCATAATTTATAGGTCCGTCATAATCTGTAAAAATACTTCCATTAGAGTTTAATGAATACAATCTGTAAGAACCACCAACTTGAAACTCTGCCCAATCTATTTGGTCTTGAAAATTGTAATTTGCATCTGCATGATACAATTTTGTATTGTCTTGAAATTTTGAACCAGTAATTAGGTCTGGATCAGCAGTAACTCTATCAAAAGCTTCTTGAAACTCTTCTGTACCTGGCAGTAACCTTCCTGTTTCTGCTGTTTGTCTTGCTACAGCATGTGCTTGGTCTGAATTTGCACCTGCCAAAGTACTTTGTAAATACGCCCCAACATACTCTCCAAACCATGTATTATCGTCTTTCCATGCTCTGTTGATATTAATTGCAGCGAAACGAGTATCGTAAGAATTACCAGCATCTTCACTTGTTAAATATCCTCTTACAAAGAAATTTCTACCTCTAAATTCTAATTTATGCTGCTCCATAAAAAAGTCTTGAATATTGTACCTATTTGTACCCTGATAAATGGTATTACCCACACCAAATTTAGAGTTCCAAATTACCTCTAATCGATCATCTCCAAAAGGACGATAGTTTAAAGAACCTCCAAATTTAACGCTTTTTGCCTCGTAATTCATCAAGTCTCTTTCATCATAACCTGTTCTACTGATATTTTCACTTGGTATTAAAGCTGATGCTCCATTTGGTATAATTCCTAAACCCTCTAAGGTTTCTGCGACACCTTTTATATTGGTAGTCACCTCATCTCCATATACATTTAAACCATCATAATTTCTATCAGAGTTTCTATCTCCAGGAATAAAATCTCCATCTAATGCAGAACCCTCTCTACTGTTTCTATAATCAGTGGCAAACCATTCTGTACCATCTAAATATGCTAAAGTTGCTTTTGCTGCAAACTTTTCTGAAAAAGCATAAGCCATTCTTAAATTTACATCTGTATATAAATTATTTCCTGCAGCTTCTTGACTAGTAGCACCTCCTTTAATAGAAACACTAATACCCTGATCTTCAAAAGGGTTTTTACTAGTCATAAACATAATACCGTTAAATGCATTTGCCCCATACAATGCAGAGGATGCACCTGGCAACAATTCAACTGTTTTTACATCTAGTTCAGACATTCCTAATAAATTACCTAATGCAAAGTTTAAGGCTGGTGATGAGTTATCCATACCATCTACCAATTGCATAAAACGGGTATTTGCAAACGTAGCAAACCCACGAGTATTAATAGATTTAAATGTTAAACTGTTGGTGTTTACATCTACTCCTTTTAAATTTTCTAAACCATCATAAAAAGATGGAGATGAGGTGTTTTTTATGGCTCTTATGTCCATTCTTTCTACGGTTACTGGAGATTCCATAATTCGTTCAGGAGTTCTCGATGCAGAAACTACAATTTCATCTAATGCGGTTTCGTTTTCATTAAGTGCTACCTCAACTTTTTGATTATTTTTGGTGATTTCGACTTTTGTTATTTGAAATCCTAACATAGAAACTTCTAAAGTAAAAGGTGGATTATCTGTAACTTGTAAAACAAAATCTCCATCAAAATCTGAAGTAGTACCTACGGCTTTTCCAGAAATTTTAATGTTTGCTCCAGGAAGTGTTTCTCCTGTTTTTGCGTCTTTTACTGTTCCAGTAACAACGGTTTGCCCCACCATTGCTAAACTACTGAAAACTGCAAATACAATTAGTAAAATCTTTTTTATCATAATTTGAATTAATTTGTTAACGGTTGTGCAAAATACGACTTTTTTTGAATTTCTAAATAAATCATCACTTAATTTATGATTATAACAAATTAAACCGAATTAATTTGCCATTTAGATACCTGAAAACCCAATCTTAATGTTCTTTTTAATAAGCCTTTATTGTACATTTGTAATATTAAATTTTTGTTTTTGAAGATAGTACAAGACATTTCAAATTTTACTTCTGATAGTCAGACATTTGTAACTATAGGTACCTTTGATGGCGTGCACTATGGGCATCAAAAAATAATAGAAAAATTGGTTTTTGAGGCAAAAAAAGCCAATAAAAAATCGGTTTTGCTTACTTTTTTTCCTCATCCAAGAATGGTGCTTCAAAAAGAGGCTAGCATAGAAATGATTAACACCATTGACGAACGTGCTTTTTTGTTAGAAAAAACAGGGTTAGATTATCTAATAATTCATCCTTTTAGTAAAGAGTTTTCTAGAACTTCTGCTTTAGAGTTTGTTAGAGATATTTTAGTAAATCAATTAAATATTTCTAAATTAATTATTGGCTACGATCATCATTTTGGTAAAAATAGAGAAGGTAATATTATACAACTTACAGAATACAGCCACGTGTACGATTTTAAAGTAGAAGAAATACCCGCACAAGATATCGATGATGTTTCTGTAAGTTCCACAAAAATTAGACGCGCTTTACATGCTGGTAACTTAAAAACTGCCAATAATTATTTAGGATATTACTTTATGCTAAATGGTAAAGTAATAAATGGCAAACAGTTAGGTGGTAAAATTGGTTATCCAACAGCAAATATAGACGTTAAAGAAACTTATAAATTAATACCTAAAACAGGTGTTTATGTGATAAAATCTTTAATTGATAAAAAAACAGTTTTTGGGATGATGAATATTGGTAATAGACCTACTGTAGATGGTAATCATCAAACCATTGAGGTTCATTTTCTTGATTTTAATGAAGATTTGTATAACAAAAACCTAACCATAGAATTGATTTACTTTTTGCGAGATGAACAAAAATTTGATTCTGTAGATTTGTTAATTCATCAACTTAAAAAAGATGAAGAAACTACTCGAAATTATATTAAAAAGAATAAGCCCCTTTAATTCCCCAAAGGGGAAAAATCTCTCGTGCTAAAATTTCTCTTTTTTAGAAATTAAGATCGATTAATATTCGTGTATTCATGGCAATTATATTATATATTTGCTGTTTTAAATTTCTACAGAAAATGTTACAAGTACACTTTATTAGAGAAAACAAAGCCACTGTTTTAGAAGGTTTGGCAAAACGTAATTTTGCTGATGCTGAAACAATTATTGAACAAGTTTTAACTGCGGATGAAAACAGAAGAGCAACTCAGGTTGAGCTTGATAATACATTAGCTGAATCTAATAAAATATCCAAAGAAATTGGAAATTTGTACAAAAGTGGAAAAGCACAAGAAGCAAACGTTTTAAAAGAAAAAACTGGTGAATTAAAAGAAAGCGCCAAAGAATTGTCTGAAAAATTGAATGTTTATGCAGATGAATTGCAAACGCTTTTGTATCAAATACCAAATATTCCTCACGCTTCTGTAAAAGCGGGTACTTCTGAAGAAGATAATGAGAACATTTTTAGTGAAGGTATTATTCCTGATTTAGGTGATCATGCACTTCCTCATTGGGAATTAGCCAAAAAATATGATATTATTGATTTTGAATTGGGTACCAAAATTTCTGGTGCTGGTTTTCCTGTTTATAAAGGAAAAGGTGCAAGATTACAACGTGCTTTAATCAATTATTTTTTAGATAAAAATACAGCTGCTGGTTATACAGAAGTACAAGTGCCTCATTTGGTAAATACGGCTTCTGCAACTGCAACTGGGCAATTGCCAGATAAAGATGGGCAAATGTATCATTCTACCATAGATGATTTGTATTTAATACCAACAGCAGAAGTGCCAATTACAAATATGTTTCGTGGAGATTTAGTGCAAGAATCAGATTTTCCGATCACTTTAACTGGTTACACACCTTGTTTTAGACGCGAAGCAGGTAGTTATGGTGCGCATGTACGTGGTTTAAACAGATTGCATCAATTTGATAAAGTAGAAATTGTAAGAGTAGAACATCCAGATAATTCTTACAAAGCTTTAGATGGAATGGTTGAACACATTAAAAATATTTTAAGAGAGCTTAAATTACCTTATAGAATTTTGCGTTTGTGTGGTGGTGATACTGGTTTTACGTCTGCATTAACGTTCGATTTTGAATTGTTTTCTACAGCACAAGACAGATGGTTAGAAATCAGTTCTGCCTCTAATTTCGAAACTTTTCAGGCAAATAGATTAAAACTACGTTTTAAAAATAAAGAAGGTAAAAGCGAATTAGCACACACACTAAATGGTAGCTCTTTGGCTTTACCACGTGTTTTGGCTGGAATTCTAGAGAATTATCAAACAGAAGATGGAATTCAAGTTCCGGAAGTCTTGATTCCTTATGCTGGTTTTGATATTATAAAGTAAACAGTCTTCAGTTGGCAGTTTTCAGTCATAAACTGACTGCTTACTGAATACTGATAAACTGCAAACTGTTTTTTAGTTAGCCAAAACAGCTACCATTAATCTTTTATATTTATTCATTTCTAAAAGCGCATTTAAATAAGCACTAATTTGTCCGTTTTTCATAAACTCAATAGAGTTTTGTTTTGCGTTTTCGTATTTGTTGGTTAGCTCGTTCATAATTTTGTTTTGATTGGTTATATATCCTATAGACAAGTTTCGTGCCAAAACGTTACAAAGAAGTAAATGAAATAAGATTGGTTTAGCAAAAATTTAACATTTATGTTAGTTATCTTTGAATTTTATGAAGCAGTTTTTCCTCATCATATTTATAAGTTGTAGTGCCATTTCCTTTTGCCAAGAAAATGAAAATCAAAACGATTTTTTCTTAGCAGAAAGCTACTACAGACAAGGAGAATACGAAAAAGCTACTCAGATTTACAAAAAATTGTATGATAAAAGTCCGTTTAACACCACCTATTTAAATCGATTAATCAGCTGTTATCAACAAACAGAAAAATTTTTAGTTGCCCAAAATTTATTATCCGAAAAAATTAAAAAAAACCCAACTCAAAACTACCTCTATGTATTTTTAGGTTATAATTTCGAAAAACAGCAACTCAACGAACTTGCAAAAGCGAATTACGATAAAGCCCTAAATTCTTTAGATGTTACTGCTGCTTATGGAGGAATAATAGGAAGATTGTTTAAAGACTACAACAAGTTAGATCTTGCCATTTTAGCTTATAAAAAGGCAATGCAACAAAACGAAAACTCAAACTACAACTTTCAAATTGCTCAGATTTATGGAGAAAAGGGTGATTTTAAGCAAATGTTTGAGTATTACATTAATTTAATTGATAAAAACGGGAGTTATTTAAATTTAGTGCAACGTTATGCAAGTAGGTTTATTACCGATGATGCAGAAAATGAAACCAATATTTTATTCCGAAAAACCTTATTAAGAAAATCGATAAGCAACCCCAAAGAAGAATGGAATATATTGTTGAGTTGGTTATTTGCGCAACAAAAAGATTATGGTAAAGCGTTAATTCAAGAAAAGGCTTTGTATCAAAGAAACCCTGTTGATTTGTCTGAAATTTTTAGTTTAGGTAAACTTTCATTTAATAATAAAGCTTATGAAACTGCTTTGCAATGTTTTCGTTTTATTGATGAAAAATCAGTTTATAAAGAAGAAAAAATTGAGGCCAATTTATACCTCGCTAAGATTGCTGTAGCTACTAAAAACAAAGAAATAGAAGCTTTATTTCTAAATTTATTCAAAAAGTTTGGTAAAAACCAGGCAAGTATAGACTTACAAGTAGCATATGCAGATTATTTAACTTTTAGTAAAAGCAAACCAGAAAAAGCAACAGTTGTTTTAGAAGAAGCCTTAGGTTATTCAAAATCAAAATTTGAAAAAGCCAGAATAAAATTAAAATTAGGTGATGTTTTAGTGTTTAGAGGACGTTTCAACAAAGCTTTAATTTACTTTTCTCAAATTCAAACCCAATTAAAAGGATCTGAATTAGCACAACAAGCACGATTTAAAGTAGCACAAACCAGTTATTTTAAAGGCGATTTTGAATGGGCAAAAGCGCAGTTAAAAGTATTAAAAGGCTCTACAACTCAACTAATTGCTAATGATGCTGTAGATTTGTTTTTAAAAATTACAGATAACGAACCTGTAGATTCTATTCCTTCTGGCTTAAAACAGTTTGCAAAGGCAGAATTATTGGCATATCAAAACAAAAATAAAGAAGCTTTACAAGAAATTGCAAATCTATTTTCATCAAAAGAAATATTAATAAATGGTTTGGTGCCTGGCGAAGTTATTTATGATGATGTTTTGTATTTACAAGCAAAATTACTCATCAAACAAGAAAAGTATTTGGATGCCATTACGAGTTTAGAAAAAATTATTGCAGCAGATAATCAAGGTTTTTTAACAGATGATGTTTTATTTTTAATCGCAGAAACCTACAATACAAAACTTGGTGAAGTTGAAAAAGCAAAAGAATACTATCAAAAAATAATTTTCGAACATCCTTCAAGCATTTATTTGGTTGATGCACGAAAAAAATTCAGAAAATTAAGAGGAGATACCATTTAGTTTGTCGTTAATGGTTGTTTGTTATTTGTTAAAAAAAATTAATGGCAACTTTACTATCAACTAAAAACCAATAACTAAAAACCAACTATGTACATATACAACGTAACTATAAATATAGATGATACTGTTCATAACGAATGGTTAACTTGGATGGAAACCCATATTTTAGAGGTTTTAAACACTGGTAAGTTTACTTCTGCAAAGCTTACGCAAGTTTTGGTAGAAGAAGAAATGGGTGGCAAAACCTATTCTGTACAATACACCACAAATTCACGTAAAGATTTAGATGCGTATTATTTAGAAGATGCTGAAAATCTACAAATTAAAAGTCTGCAAAAGTTTGGCGATAAAATGCTAGCTTTTAGAACAGAGTTACGTTTAGTTAAAGAGTTTTTTCCTACTAATACTAAAAATTGATATGAATGCATTCTTTTCTAAAAATAGAAAGCTAATTTTAGCAATAGCCATATTACTACTAATTATTGGTGCTGTAATGGCCTTTGTGTTTTGGGGCATTGAACCCCAAGAAACCATTGCAGGTACATTTTGTGGTATTGGTTTATCTATAGCTATTTTTTCTTTATCACTAAAGAAAGGATAACAATATTAAAAACTAGCACCAACACCTACGGAAAAAGTAGCTATTTTAGAAACTCCAATTTTAAAATGCTCGTAACCAGATAAAATTTGATAATTTTTGATGTGATATTTTAGCAACAATTTTGTTTTATGAACTTCTTCTTGGTTAATATTTGTCCATTTATGAGAAAAATCTATACTAATTGGCTTTACAACAAACAGCTCTGCTCCCACCCCCACACCAAAACCAGATTTATCAACATCACTACCAACGTGCATTATTCCTAAACCAAACCAAGCATCAAAACGCTGAGTTCTAATTCTATGATATTTTAATAATGCGGAATATAATGAAAACGATTCGTGATGATTTTGCACTTTTTCAGTCAAATACAAATATTCTAAATCAAGAGCAAAACGCTTAAAAAATCGAAAATTTACTCCAAAATTGTTTCCATATAAATTTCTGTTTTCTCTCACAAAAGTATTGGTAACATCAAACCTTGTACTATTATAATTTGTAGAATCTGTATAAATAAAGTTGCCATAATTAGATGCTTTATAACTATAATTTGAGATCTCAGCATCGTGCATACGTCCATTTTTTTCATAAACAGATTCAATAGCAACTCCATAAAATGTATGAGCAGCTATACTCCAAATAATCCTAGCAAAAGGGTTAGAAATATCATCACTAAAATGACTTCTATTTCTACCATTACCTGTGGTTCTTGTTGTTCTCTTACCTGTATTTCTAGTAGATTTTGTAGTTTTTAAACGTTCTTTTCCTTTTTTTAATTTTCCTTCTTGAGCCAAAGTAGAACAATGTGCGCCAAACAAGAAAACAGTTACCAGCAGCAATTTTTTTAGCATTTTTATCGATTTTTTAAATCACATATCAACAATAATTATGCCGATTTTAACTGTATCTTTGTTCAAATACTAAATACTTTAGTTTAATTTTAGTATGTATTATTTGTAATGAATGAAAAAAAGATATGTCTGTAAAAGCAAAAAAACATTTAGGTCAGCATTTTTTAACGGATGAAAGTATTGCAAAAGATATTGCTGATGCTTTAACCGAAAGCGGTTATGAAAATATCTTAGAAATTGGTCCAGGAATGGGGGTTTTAACCAAATATTTATTACAAAAGAAACCGAAAGTTACTGTTTTTGAAATTGATACAGAATCAGTTATGTATTTAAAAGATGTTTTTCCTGTTGAGCAGATTCAAGTAAACACATCTAAAGAAAAATTTGAAATTATTGAAGGTGATTTTTTAAAAAGTAACCTCAAACAAATTTTCAACGAAAAGCAAGTGGCTATTATCGGTAATTTTCCTTACAATATTTCTTCTCAAATTGTTTTTAAAGCAATAGAAAACAGAGCAATAGTTCCAGAATTTGCAGGCATGTTTCAAAAAGAAGTGGCTATGAGAATTGCAGAAAAAAAAGGCAGCAAAGTTTATGGAATTCTCTCTGTTTTAACACAAGCTTTTTTTGATGTTGAATATTTATTCACAGTACCTCCCACCGTTTTTAATCCGCCACCAAAAGTAGATTCTGGCGTAATTAGATTTATCAGAAAAAAAGATTTTACATTACCTGTAGATGAAAAATTATTCTTTCGTGTGGTAAAAACAGCCTTTAATCAGCGTAGAAAAATGTTACGTTCTAGTTTAAAAAGCTTCAAACTTTCGGATTCTTTAAAAGAAGACCCTATCTTTGCCATGCGACCAGAACAACTTTCTGTTTTGGAGTTTATTTCACTCACCAAAAAACTCTCAGAAAATGGCATTTGAAATCACAGATGAATTTTTAGAAAAGCTTAGTGAACTTATAAAAGTTAACAACGAAGTAGCAATTACAAAATTGTTTAAAGAGGTGCATTATGCAGATGTTGCTGAGGTTTTAGACGAAGTAAATTTTGATGAAGCCATTTACATTATTAAACTTTTAGATAGTGAAAAAACATCTGAAATTCTTACAGAATTAGAAGATGATATTCGTGAAAAAATTCTTGAAAATTTATCAGCCCAAGAAATTGCAGACGAAATTGGCGAAATGGATACTGATGATGCTGCTGATATTATTGGAGAACTCTCTGATGAACGCCAAGCACATGTAATTAATGCTTTAGACGATGATGAATTAGCTGCAGATATAAAAGAACTATTATCTTACCAAGACAATACTGCTGGTGCTTTAATGGCCAAAGAACTGGTAAAAGTTTATGAAACATGGACAGTTGCTGGTTGCATGCGTAGAATTCGAGGCCAAGCCAAAGATGTTACAAGAGTGCACTCTATTTATGTAGTGGATAAGGATGACAAGTTAGTAGGCAGATTGTCTTTAAAAGATTTAATCATTGCCAAATCAGACCAGCATATTGCAGATATTTTAAAAACAAAAGTTGATGCTGTAAACGTACACGAAGATGATGAAGAGGTTGCAAAAATAATGGCTAAATACGATTTAGAAGCTATACCTGTTGTTGATGACAATAATGTATTATTAGGCAGAATTACTATTGATGATATTGTAGATGTACTAAAAGACGAAGCGGAAAGAGATTACCAATTAGCAGCAGGTTTAACAGAAGATGTAGACTCTGATGACAGTATTTTACAACTAACAAGAGCTCGTTTGCCTTGGTTGTTTTTGGGTTTAATTGGCGGAGTTGGTGCTTTTTTAATTATGGAAGGCTTTCAAGGTGTTTTTGCAAAATACGCTGCCCTATTTTTCTTTACACCTTTAATTGCTGCCATGGCTGGTAATGTTGGTGTACAGTCTTCTGCAATTATTGTGCAAGGTTTGGCTAATGATGATGTAAAAGGTAGTATCAACAGTAGGTTGATAAAAGAAATGCTTTTAGCGGCTTTAAACGGAGTTATTTTAGCGCTATTTTTATTTCTATTTGTTTGGGCGTACGAAGGTAAAATAAATACAGCTTTAGCAATTTCGTCTTCTTTAGTTGTGGTAATTATTGTGGCTGGTTTAATTGGTACTTTTGTACCTTTATTTTTAAACAAACGAGGCATTGACCCAGCAATTGCAACTGGTCCTTTTATAACTACTTCAAATGATATTTTTGGTATTTTAATTTATTTTTTAATTGCAAAAATGATTTTAGGTATCTAAATACATTTTACTTAAACCGTAAAATCATATTGATTTATTTTATCAGTTTTCATCCTAAAAATAGTCAAAAAAAATGAGGTTGTTTTAAAAGTATTACAACTTATCATTTTGCCTGCAATAAAGAAAATTTACGCTTTGATAATCAAATGTATTATTTTCAACTTTCTTCAAAATCACATATATACCTACTTTTTAAATAACCTCATTTTTTTCTTCTATTTCAACTGCAGAATAAAGATTATGGCTTGTCTTCTACATTCTTATCTAAATTTCTAATTTCCTCGTTAAATTCTTCAATTACATCTTCATGTGCTTTTATATACGTTTCTATAGTTTCGTATAACTCTTCTTTTAAATCATCAAATTTCTCATAAACCTCCTCTAAATTTTCTTTCATTTCATTTTCAGATACATATTTTTCTGATATTAGCTCTAAATACTCTTTTTGAACATCTGCAACATCTTCCAAAACCTCTTCTGTTTGCAACCAATCTGGAATTGTATTTCTTAAATTAGCTACTCTGTAGTTTAAACTTTCAATTCTTTCTTTGGTGTTTGGCTCGTTTGATTTTCTGATGTTTACCAGCTCATTATTTACTGTTGTAAAATCTTCCCAATCATCAAAACCCACAACTCCATTTATATCCAAATCATACACAATTGGTGTTGCCCTATCTTTTAGTTTGTAAGTACGTGTTTTTATTTGATTTGTATTGAAATCTTCATTTTTCACTTTAACATCTACATTATCTTTCTCAACTTTTATTGCTTTACTAACCTCTTTTTTATCTTCTATTTCAGTTTTGTTTTTTGTCTTGTTGCAAGACGTCAGTATAATACTTGATAGAATTAGCAGCATTAACATTGTCTTTACCGAATTTATATTCATAATTTTCATAATACTTCTATTTTAAGTTCATCACAAACATATAAGATTCACAAAGTATGAGTTAACGCAAATGATACATATCTTTGCTCTTTAGTAAAAGAAACATTAAGAAGATTTATAAGACACCATGATTATTTCCTACCAAAATCTGCAGGAATTTCTCCCCAAGCTTTGGTTTCCCATTTTAAAATTGGGTTTTTAAAAGAATTGTTTTTAAGCCAGTTTTCGGCTCTTTTAATCAGCTCTAATAAGTCTTTGTTAGCAGTATCAAAATGAAGGTTGGTTTTGCATTTTTTTTGACGAATCCAACTCATGGCAATTCTAGAATCAGAATAAATAGGAATGTTTTCTTTGTTTTTACGCTTTAATAACGCAATTCCATGCACTAAAGCTAAAAACTCACCAATATTATTTGTTCCATTTTGGTAAGGTCCTTTTCTAAAAATTTCTTTTTTGCTGTGTGTAAAAACACCTCTGTATTCCATTTTACCAGGATTTCCAGCACAAGCAGCATCAACAGAAATACTTTCTAAAATATGTTTGCCAAACTTTTCTTTTTCTTTGGATGATAATGTGGTTTTTTTAGTGTTTTTCCCTTTATAATCTTCATATTTTCCTTCGGATGCTTTTTCGGCTTCGTCTAAATTGACAAAAGATTTGTATTGGGCACCCTCAAAACCATCAATTTGTGCTTTGCAAACTTTCCAAGAAGTAAAAACACCTGTTTTTCTTCCTTTCCAAACTACATAAAACTTTTTTTTAGGCATTTGTAGATACAATTACTTCTTCAATAACTTTCGGAAAATATTGTTGTTCTAAAAGATGAATCTTTTCTGCAATTTTTTCTGGAGTATCTGTATCATTTAACGCTGTTTTTGCCTGAAAAATGATAGCACCTTCATCATAATTGGCATTTACATAATGAATTGTAATTCCTGTTTCTGTTTCTTTATTTGCAGCAACAGCTTTGTGAACATTCATGCCATACATTCCTTTTCCACCATAATTTGGCAATAAAGCAGGATGAATATTTATAATTTTATTAGGAAAAGCATCAACTATTTTTTCAGGAATTTTCCATAAAAAACCAGCCAAAACAATAAAATCTGCTTCTTCTTTTAAAAGATTAAGAATAAAATCCGAAGAAAAAAACTGCGTTCTATTAAAGTGTAAAGATTTGGTTTTTAATCTTTTGCACCGTTCAAAAACCTTGGCATGCTCATTGTTACATAACACTTGAGTAACCTTAGCGGTTTTAGTATGATTAAAAAACTTTATAATGTTTTCTGCGTTCGTTCCAGAACCAGAAGCAAAAACAACAATACGCTTCATAACTACATTTCTAAGCTACAAAAAAAAGAATAAATATTAACAAAATGATGATTTTTAAAGGGAGATTAATTTTTTTTATTTACTTTTAGTAATCATTTTTCGAGCAAAAATTAGTTATAATTATAAAGATTCGTATTTTTGCGCCGATTTAAATTTTAAAAAACAAAAAAATTATGTCAGACATTGCATCAAGAGTAAAAGCTATTATCGTAGACAAATTAGGAGTAGACGATAACGAAGTAACAACAGAAGCTAGCTTCACAAATGATTTAGGAGCAGATTCTTTAGATACTGTTGAGTTAATTATGGAGTTCGAAAAAGAATTCGATATTCAAATTCCAGATGATCAAGCTGAGAACATAGGTACAGTAGGTCAAGCAGTTAGCTATATAGAAGAAGCAAAAAAGTAATATTTATATGCAGTTAAAACGAGTTGTAGTCACTGGACTTGGCGCATTAACGCCAATTGGTAATAATATTGAAGAATATTGGAACGCTTTAATTAACGGAGTTAGTGGAGCAGCACCTATCACACACTTTGATGCTGCCAAGTTCAAAACTCGTTTTGCATGTGAATTAAAGAATTTTACGGTTACCGATTTTATCAATAGAAAAGATGCCCGTAAAATGGATAAATTTACACAGTATGCAATGGTAGCGTCTGATGAAGCTATTGCTGATGCTGATTTAAATTTAGACGAAATTAACAAATTACGTGTTGGCGTAATTTGGGGAGCAGGAATTGGAGGATTGGAAACATTTCAAGACGAAGCCATTAATTTTGGCGCTGGTGATGGAACTCCAAGATTCAACCCATTCTTTATCCCTAAAATGATTGCAGATATTGCGCCTGGAAACATTTCTATCAAAAATGGTTTTATGGGGCCAAACTACACCACAGTATCTGCCTGTGCATCTTCTGCAAATGCCATGATAGATGCACTAAACTATATTCGATTAGGACATTGTGATATTATTGTTACTGGTGGCTCTGAAGCAGCTATTACACAAGCTGGTGTTGGTGGTTTTAATGCCATGAAAGCACTATCTGAAAGGAACGATGATTGCCAAACTGCTTCTAGACCTTTTGATGCAGAACGTGATGGTTTTGTTTTAGGTGAAGGTGCTGGTGCTATTGTTCTAGAAGAATACGAGCATGCAAAAGCAAGAGGTGCAAAAATCTACGCAGAAGTAATTGGTGGTGGTATGTCTTCTGATGCGTATCACATGACAGCTCCACATCCAGAAGGAATTGGAGTGATTGCAGTAATGAAAAACTGTTTAGAAAATGCAGGTATAAAACCAGAAGATGTAGATCATATCAATACTCATGGTACTTCTACTCCTTTAGGTGATGTTGCAGAATTAAAAGCAATATCAGAAGTATTTGGATCGCATGCTAAAAACATCAATATAAATTCTACAAAATCTATGACTGGTCACCTATTAGGTGCTGCTGGTGCTATTGAGTCTATTGCTTCAATCTTAGCAATGGAAAATAGCATTGTGCCACCTACTATAAACCACAAAAATGTAGATGAAAGCATTAATACTGAACTAAACCTTACACTTAATCAACCTCAAAAAAGAGAAATTAAAGTAGCAATGAGCAATACCTTTGGTTTTGGTGGCCATAATGCTTGTGTAGCTTTTAAGAAGTTAGAGGAGTAAAAAAAATGAAGCTAATTCCTAAAATAGCTATAAAGCGACCACCTAAAAACAAAGAAGATAAAGCTTTATATTATGAATTAAAAGAATTGCTAAACTTTACACCAAGACATCTAAACAAATATAAAAAAGCGTTTACACATAGATCTGTTCAATTATCAGACGCAAAAGGAAATCCTATAAATTATGAACGTTTAGAGTTTTTGGGCGATTCTATTTTAGGAGCCGTAATTGCAGCCTACCTTTATCAAAAAGTACCTTCAGGCTCTGAAGGATATTTGACTAAAATGCGTTCTAAAATTGTTAGTAGAGAACATTTAAACGAACTAGGAAAAGATTTAGATTTAATACGTTTTGTGAACAGTAACGTAGATGAAGCTAATGTGGGCGAAAACATTCATGGTAATATTTTCGAGGCTTTAATTGGTGCTATTTACTTAGACAAAGGTTATAAGTTTTCTAAAAAATTTATCTTTGAAAATGTAATTCTACCTTATGTGGATATTGAAAAATTAGAAGGTAAAATAACAAGCTACAAAGGTTTAATAATTGAATGGTGTCAAAAACAAAAAAAGAAATACAAATTTGACACTTACGAAGATACTGGTAATGACCCCGTTAAACACTTTAGTGTAAAAGTAAGTATAGATGGTCAACAAATTGCTAAAGGCAGAGCAACCTCTAAGAAAAAAGCAGAAGAACAGGCCTCAAAAAGAGTCTATTACGCTTTTCAAAATCAAATTTCTGCAAGCTAAAAGCGATAACGTTTTCGTTAAAATAAATTAAAAACTCGCAAACTATTAGTAAATTAGCAACCTAAAGACAAAGTAAGAGCTAATTTCTATTTATGCAAATTCACTCATTAGGCTTAAATATATGTGAAGAAGAATATTCTTTAATAGGAATTCACACAACGTTAGAAGACTACAAACTTGCCTATGTATTGAATAAAAATTTAGGAACGCGCTTTTACAAATCTAAAGAAGATTTAAGTTTTGGAGAGATGAAAAAACAAGCATCTTTTTCTATATTCAAGTATCTGAATAAAAAATACGATTTCGAATGGTTTTTGATAGCAAATAGCTCAAAAAGAGAAAACTTAACAGTATCTAATGAGCTTTTACTAACATCAGAAACTAAAACATATTTAATTCCAGAAAAGAAAAAAGTAGATTTTTTTGTAAAAATTACAGGAAATATTAACTACAGCTTTTTTATAGAAACCATACAAAAAATCAAAAAAATAGATCAAATAATTACCTCTTATTCAATAGATAAAAACACCTTAAAATCGAAAGATTTTTTAATATTTTAAAATATGCCACAAAACAATAAAACAAAAATAGTAGCAACTTTAGGACCAGCAATAGATACTAAAGAAAAAATGAAAGAGCTTGCCGAAGCTGGTGTTAATGTTTTTAGAATTAACTTTTCTCATGCTAACTACGATATTGTAAAGCAAAACGTAGATAGAATTAGAGAAATAAATGAAGAAAATAGCTACAATATTGCTATTCTTGCAGACTTACAAGGCCCAAAACTTAGAGTTGGTGTTATGGAAGACGATGTAGAATTGCAAGACGGAGATACGTTTAAATTTACTACAGATGAGTGTATAGGTACCAAAGAAAAAGCTTTTATGACCTATCAACGTTTTCCTAAAGATGTAAAAGTAGGAGAACATATTTTGGTTGATGATGGTAAATTGCTTTTCGAAGTAGTATCTACCAATAAAGAAAATGAAGTTGTTGTTAAAGTTCTTGTGGGTGGCCCTTTGAAATCTAAAAAAGGAGTTAACCTACCAAACACAGCAATTTCTTTACCTGCATTAACAGAAAAAGATATGGAAGATGCTGTTTTTGCTATAGGGCAGCAAGTAGATTGGATTGCCTTGTCTTTTGTAAGAACACCAGATGATTTACGAATGTTACGCGATTTAATTGCTCAACATTCTGATTACCGAATTCCTGTAATTGCCAAAATAGAAAAGCCTGAGGCAGTTAAAAATTTAGATGCATTAATACCTTATTGCGATGGTTTAATGGTAGCTCGTGGTGATTTAGGTGTAGAAATACCAATGCAAGAAGTTCCTCTTATTCAAAAGAAATTAGTAAGAAGAGCCAAAAGAGCAAGAATTCCTGTAATTATTGCTACGCAGATGATGGAAACCATGATTGATAATTCTGTACCTACAAGAGCAGAAGTAAATGATGTTGCCAACTCTATTATGGATGGTGCTGATGCAGTAATGCTATCAGGTGAAACTTCTGTAGGAAAACACCCTTTGCGAGTGATCCAAAAAATGACTGAGATCATTAAAAGTGTAGAAAACTCAAGAATGATTAAAGTGCCTCAAGAAGCCCCACATATTAGAACCAATAGATTTATTACAAAATCTATTTGTCATCATGCAGCAATGATGGCTAACGATACTGGCGCTTCTGCAATTTCTACATTAACCAATAGTGGTTATACTGCATTTCAAATTTCATCTTGGAGACCTAGAACGCATGTTTTAGCATTTTCTACAGAAAAAAGAATATTAGGAAAATTAAATTTACTTTGGGGAGTTAGAGCTTATTTTTATGATAAAAACTTAACTACAGATGATACTGTTGAAGATATTAACAGCATTGCTAGAGAAAAAGGGTTTGTAAAACCAGGTGACTTAATTATCAACTTAGCATCAATGCCAGCAGAGGCAAAAGGTATGGTAAATACTTTACGTGTTACAGAAATTGAATAGATAATACATACATAATAAATTTAAAAGCGTTTTGATAGGTTTCAAAACGCTTTTTTTATGGAAAAACATATCTTATATCTTTTATGATTAGTACTTTAGAATCAATTTAAAAACCACTAATTATTAATGTAATATAATTTTTATTCTTTAAAACGAATGTCATTTCTACTGAAATAGAGAAATCTAAATTTTAGATTTCCCAGCCACACTACTACTTCGCAAGCTACCTTTAATAAAAATTTATTTTATCTCAGTAGTATTGGAAATAACAATCTACTGTTATTAAGTACAGTAAATCTGTATCAACCTAAAAAGCTATACTGAACTCATGTTTTTCAGAATTGTAGCACAGTTTGCAAATGCATCCCATCAAAAAAATGAGTATGTACACAACAATAAATTTTATAGATATTTCTTATATGTATAAAACATGTTAATAAAAATAATAAGTTTAAAAAAATTTAACGTTATTTTTGAATAAAACAAAAAAAACACTACATTTATTGAGAATAAAATCAAACAATTATGGGAATTAAAAGTTTTCAGGGAAAAAGAGACGAGTCTCAAGGTAAAACAGAAGAACAAATTTTGGTTGCAGACTATATGACCACCAAGTTAGTTACTTTTAAAGCAGAAGATTCTTTAGATTACGTAATTAGCCAGTTAATCAAATATAAAATATCTGGAGGTCCTGTAACTAATGATAAAAACGAATTAGTGGGTATTATTTCAGAAACAGATTGTATAAAACACATTTCTGAAAGCAAATATTACAATATGCCATCTGACACCAATAATACTGTAGGAAAATATATGGTTAAAGATGTAGATACTATAGATAAAGACATGAATATTTTTGATGCAGCCTTTAAGTTTATCAGTTCTCGCAGACGAAGGTTTCCTGTAATTGAAAATGGAAAACTCATAGGACAGTTAAGTCAAAAAGATGTTTTAAAAGCTGCCATTAAAGTAAAAGGAAATACTTGGAAGTAGTTACTTACAAAACTACATTATAAAATAACCTTTTTTTATTGAATGAATCAAATATCATTTTTTATCGATTACACAATGACTTAAAAGTTTTGAAGCTTTGTTTGATTTTTGTTATTATCAAATTCAGAATAGATATAATTAATTGGTTATCAATCTCTTTTAATCAATAAAAACATTTCATTTTCTAAAGCCAAATAACCTTGATCATAAATGTAATAATAAACGTTACCTGTTTGGGTTTTATAAATCGATGTAAAAAAATGAAAATCAAACCCTTTATCAAATAACTTTCTTCTAGACACTTTTGTTTTTCCTGATGTATTTAGTTTCGATAAAATATTATAATTTTTTCGAAGTCTGTTATTTGTATTTCTAATTAAATTTTTACTCTCTTTGTTTACTTTATTATTATAGGTATTTCTACAATAATCTGAACAGAATTTTTTATCAATTCTACCAATTACTTTTTCCGAACATTCAAGACAATTTCTTTCTTCCAAAAAATACGATTTTTAAAAATAATATTAACTTATTGAATACAAAGGTATTAAAAAAATTTAAACGATTACATTCATTTACAAACGAAAACAAATGTTTAATAACCGATTTTTATACGCATCACAGTACATCTTTGCAGTGTCGAAACGAATTGACAAAAACAAAATAATAATTTTAAACCTTATCTTATGAATACGTTAAGAAACAAAGTACAATTAATTGGAAATTTAGGAAACAATCCAGAAATCATCAATTTAGAATCTGGTAAAAAACTAGCAAAATTTTCTCTCGCAACAAATGAGAGTTACACCAGTACATCTGGTCAAAAAATTGATAAAGTTGAATGGCATAATCTAGTAGCTTGGAACAAAACAGCTGATATTGTTGAGAAATATGTAACTAAAGGGAAAGAAGTTGCTATTGAAGGAAAGTTAACATCTCGTTCTTATGAGACCAAAGAAGGTGAAAAAAGATATATTACAGAAGTAGTTGTGAATGAACTTTTAATGTTTGGAAAATAATTTAAAATGAGGCTGTCTTGTAAGTATTAAAATTTATCATTTTAACGATTACGGAAATATCTTATTTGATACATATCAAAGATATAAATTTCCCATATTTGAAAAATGGTGACACTTTCCCATCAAGTGTGTAAGTTAAAAATTACAGGATTAGATTTTTCATAGTTTAATCCTGTTTTCAAATAT
>NZ_JBTLRD010000050.1:0-2951 GCF_054584775.1 Polaribacter litoreus
GTTTTCAGAAATTAGAAATGTTAATATTAAAATGCAAATTATTTTTCTCATTTTCAGTTTTTAATGAATGCCAACGTGTTAATGTATAAAATAAGTTGCTAATTAAGTAAAAATAGAGTAATTTAATTAGTTCAACATCTACACAAATAAGCAATGTCTATTTTTAGATAAGCTATTAGTAGCAATTAATTTTATACGGTGTTGGCAACAGTATTTTTTAGTTGTCATTTCCTTTATTAGCACATTTTTTATTAATCTTTAAATTTAATTGTGATGTCAAAATTCGTTCCTCTCAAAAAAACAACTGAAAATACTTGGAAATACACAGAAGATGGAGATCATTATCTATATAAAACCGTAAGTAAATTCAGGTTTTTAGGAATTTGTTTTTATAGTTCGATTACTATTAATGAAACTACTTAACAATTCCTCTAGCACTTAACGTACATAGAATAGTGTAAAAAGATTCATTACTGTAGGTTGTTTTTGTTTCAATTATATTCAATCTTTCTTTTTTCAAATAATCATTAAGTTCTTTAAGTTCGTTTATTTCACAAGTTTTAGATTGTTCAACCTTATTGTTTTTTACTGTTACTGATATTACTTTTTTCATATTTACTTGTTTTAATTATTTATGTTTTCTTTTTTTAAATTTATTTTTCAGAATTGGCAGGAAGTAAAAGACTGTCATTTTGTTGGCTTAAAATTAAAGCATCATCTTCTGTATTATTTTCTTTTGTATTTTTTTCTGATTGGTAATCTTGTTTTAGATATTCTTCATTATTCACGTTGTCATTATCACTAAATTCACAACTTCTATATATAAAAGTTGCAATTAATATTAATAATACTATTCCAGAAGAATAATACTTGAATTTAGAATTTTTAAAATCAAAATTTTCCTTCTTTTCTATTTTAATTTCCTTTTCGTTTTTAATTCTTTCAATTTCAGTAAAACCTCCATCTTTCAAAAATTGTTCAGTTAAATCATTAGAATTAATAAAAACTTCCATTCCACTTTTAAAAACTCCAACTATTTTCGGTTCGTGTTTTTCTATTTCGTAAATTAATTGCTCAACTTGTTCTTTGTTTAAATTCGGAAATAAATTTGTTCTAATATTTTCAGACTTTACATTATTACGTTTTAAATGTTCTTTAGTGATGAATTCAAGTATTAAATCTCTTTCATCTTTCTCTATTTCCATTATATTTCCTTTTTTTTATATTGTTGCCAACGGATTTGTGTATGATTAGTGGCGTGTTTAGGTACGTAATTTAGCAAATAAAAATCGAATAGAAAATCCGCTAGGATTTTCGTAAGTAGGCGAGAACTAGCCATTAATTATACACGGTGTTAGCATACGTATTTATTTCGGTCTGTATTCTTCATTAAACATTATTGGTATTGTATAAGCTACATTAATTACTTCACCTGCTTTGATATAAAAATCAAATTCAGGAAGTGATTTTAATATTCTTAAAGCTTCTTTTTCTAATTCTTTGTACTTTGTCCTTGATTTTATTTCTACGCTAAATTTCGTTTTTGAATTTCCAGACTTTATGAGTCCATAAACTTTATGATTACCTTTTTCTATATGAGGTATATTATTCCAATTTATATTCTTTGAAATGAAATCATTCAAACTCTCTTGGTTTTGAGTATAGATTGAGATGTGAGATTCTGAATTGTCGAATTTCTTTTCATCTATGACTTTTCCTTTTTTTAAACTTAATATCCATTCAGATTCGTAAACTTTTAATTCCTGATTAATTAATTTGCCATTAGGAACAGACAATTCTCCAGAATACCAATTTGCTAATACTATTCCATTTTCATATTCTTTTGGAAATAACTTTTTCAAATCAGCTTTGATTTTATTTTCTGAATAGAAATAATCACAACTGTAGATATTTGATAAGTAAAGTTTATTATCAATAATTTTCCACTCTGCAATATATCCTCTCCAACAAGCGGTCGAATATCCAGCATCTTGGTCTCCAAATAAATTCAAGTCGTCTAATTTCGGATATGAACCTAATGGATTGCTATGTAAAGAAATTGTGTCATTTTTCCATATCAAAATATCAGGAATTTGTTCGGTAGCGAAACCAAATGTAGAAACCAATAATATTATGATACTCAATGTTCTTCTTTTCATATGTATGCTAACGTTGTTGTATAAGCTTTGTTGCGTGGTTTAAGCAATGAATTTAATAAATAAAACACGAACGGCGAAATTCCGAAGGAATTTCCCAAGTGAGCTATAACTAGCAATAAAGTTTATACGGTGTTACCTAACGTTTTTATTTCTTTTCAATTCAGTTTGTATTAAGTCCTCCAATTCTTGAAAGTTCATTTTTATTGAATTTGATGAAAAATTAATAGGTGTTTCGTATAACTTTAAATTCAATTTCATTATCAATTTTGATAGAATATTGTTCTTTTTGATGTAAAATTCAGGGTTTTTAACTATAATTTGTAGAAAATCAATAGAATTTACACTCCTTTTTTTTATTGAAATTATATTTTCCCATTCAATAAGTCCAATTTTAAAAAAACTAGAATTATCTATAATTCCTTTTTTGTTAATAATTATTCCAGCTTTCTTCTCAAAAAGCTTTTTAATTCCTAAAGCATTTATTATTCCAAAAAATATAATACCTAACAGACCAAGAATTTTTATAATTTCCTCACTTTTTATTTTCATAAAATATCCTCCTCTTCTATAAATTAAAGTAGGTTCAGGTTCTATGAACATTCTATATGATCCAATTGTAAGTAAAATTGAACCTAAAATAATCCAAATTATTTTTTTCTTACTTTTTGGAATTTCAATTTTTTCTTTCATTTAATCTCTTTTCCTAAATGTTAGGTAACGTTTTTGTGTATATTTTAGTTGCGATTTTGTTTAGCTAAAAGTAAGTAAATAATTACTGATAGGAAAATCCGC
>NZ_JBTLRD010000051.1:0-2836 GCF_054584775.1 Polaribacter litoreus
TCTAAACGGCTAAAAAAATAATTTGAACGGTATAAATTAAACCTAAAAAAAGGTCAACCTATATCAGGATAATACAATGAAATCATTCTTTTAAATTTGAATTTTGAACAGAAATTGCGTTTTGACATAAGTCGATTAGATTTTGGTAAAATTCGGATTTACAACCAAATTGGTTCTTATTCTGAATTTGAAGTGCATGACCTAATGCAAGTAAATGATTTGAAAGAATATTTTCTGTAATTGGCTTATTGTCGCTCTCTAAATTTTGAAAAGCGCCTAAAAAGCGCCTAAAGACATTTGAATTATTTCTTTAGGAGTATAAAAGGTATGAAGTTCTAACAAAATGAATGAAATTAAAAACGTTTTACAACACCGTATAAAATAAAAAGCTACGATTTTAACTTTTTGCGAAAATCTTGCGAATTTTCAAATTCGAGTTTGTATAAAATGGCAAATGGTTTTAATTCCGCTTCTTAGTTTATACATCCCCGTTAGCAAAAATGTAAAAGAAAATTAGTAACTTTAAAACAATAATTATGAGAAAAAATGCCTTGAAATTTTTAGTATTAACATTGATCGGAATTATAATTTATTCCTGTCAAAACGAAAATGACTTTACTACACAAGTAGAAGAATCTATAAATCTAAATGAACAAGATGGTTTAAAGAAAATGATTTTAGGTAAAAAATTAGAAAACCCATATTCTGTTGAGAATATGAAAAAAGCCTTAAATAATTTAAAGCAATCTAAATTATATGCAAAAAGAAAAGGAACAAGTGAGATTTTAGAAATTACCACTACCCATTTATATATCAGATTCAAGCCAGTAAACGAAGAAGAATTAAATCTTATTGAAAGAGATACTACACTTATCCTTTTTGACCATCCTATGGATTATGAAATAAGTGAAGAAGGAGATTTCTATCAAGACCCAGAAATTCCAGATGAATTGCCAACTTATCAATACACTTCAGTAGAAGTTGACAAAGAACTACCTAATGTACCTTATGAAATATTAGCAAATCTTTACATACCTTATGATGAAAATGAAGATAATGATATTGAAGATGAGAACACATTATCAAAATCAACATCTCAGTTAAATGAAAAAAACATATTAGGTATATTAGAAGAAGAAGCATTAAGAATTACAGGAAATTTAGAGAAAGAAGAAAATAGTACAACTTTACAGAGGTGCTGGTTCTGTCGTCCTTCCAAGTGGCAACCAAAAGGAAAAATAACGCTTTGGGATACAACTTTAGGGCGTTATATAGGCGTTGAAGGTGTAAAAGTAAGAGCTGGTAGATGGTTTAAATGGAGAACAGCAATAACAAAAGCAGATGGTAGTTATGCTTTTGCAGCGAGATTTAGAAGAAGTGTACGTTATAAAATGGACTGGGAACGTTACGATTTTGCTCTACGTAGTGGTTTTTGGGCATCTGCACAATACAGAGGTCCTTATAAAAAAGGGGATTGGAATTGGCAAATAAGAAATGGTGATAGACATCAATATTATGGAACTATTTTTAGAGCCGCTCATCATTACTATTATAAAGATATAAAAGGATTAAGAAGACCACCAAAAAACACTTTTTGGAAATCACAAACAAGAATTAGAGCATCAAGAAAGCAAGACGCAGGCAAGTTAGGTAGTCATTTAGGAGTTAGAAGAGTATGGGGTTTAGGTGATGGTATTTATATTTATACTTTTGGTAGGTCATCTTCTCAAACATACGCTACAACGATTCACGAACTAGCACATGCATCTCATTGGAATTTTCAACGGGTAAATCATAATGTTAGTAAACTTATTCTTGCGGAATCTTGGGCTAGAGGAGTTCAGTGGGAATTAACAAGGATGGTCTACCCTAGTTATGAACCACAATATTCAACATTAGGATATACTGGTTTTGTTCAAGATTTAATTGATAGACCGGGTATCAGAAAAAGTACTAATTTATATTATGATAAAGACGAGGGTAAGACTTTAAGACGTCCAACTGGCTTTAAATCTTACACAGATAATGTATCTGGATTTACTATAAGACAGTTAGAAGATGCTTTGAAAGGTATAAATACTTTTAATGGTTGGAGAAACCAAATTAAATCAATGAATCCAAACAATCCAACAAAAGAAAATATAGATGAAACTTATAATTTTTGTAATAATCAATAAAATAATGAAAAAAACTAAAATTAATATAATTAGAATCTTAAGTAGCATAATCTTATTAACTTCTTGTACTGACAAAGGCTGTAGTGGTATTCTAGATATTACAGATACCATAATGAATAATACTGATTACGAATTAAAAATTAATATATGGGGTAGTTTTCATTTAAGCACTCTTAAAGGCGAAAATATTTTAAACATTAATAAAAATAGTGAAATAAGTAGAAATTTTGAATTTCAAAATTTAATAATAACTAATTCTGACTCTTTATTAATTACATTTGATAATAAAAGAAAACTACTCTTAAAAGGTAATTCAAGTCTTTCAAAAAGAATTCAAGTAAATAATGACGATTGTAGAGAATATAATACTTATAATTTCACAAACGAAGATTATGTTAACGCAGAAGATTGTAAAGGAAATTGTGAATAAATACTTTTGCTAACACCGTATAAAAAAAATTGCTGGTAAAAGCCAATTTACGAAAGTCCTCGCGGACTTTCTATCTGTGATTTATTTGCTAAGTTTAGTGCTTAAACCACGCAACTTTTCTTATACAACAACGTTATGTTTTATTGCTCAGGTGTACTTTCCTGAAATAGGTTGACTAAAAATTAAGCAATTAATGATAGTCACTTATGAAAAACCAAAAACAACACTG
>NZ_JBTLRD010000052.1:0-2673 GCF_054584775.1 Polaribacter litoreus
TTTTTTTGCAATCTTATATTTTCCTTCGGAAAATAACGATGGCACAAAATCGCAACTTTTAATACACATAAACGTTGTAGCACATTTAAAAAATGAGAAATAATAAGAAAAAGAGATATTGAAATAACATATTAAAAATAGTAAAATTGGAAATTAATAAAATGAGACAATTTTAGTCTTGAAGAGAATATTTGTGAAACAATGAATCTTAAAAGCAATTTGAAAAAACTTAAAAATGACGAGTTTTCTGGAAAATTAATTCTTGCTCTAATTTTAATAGTTGTTATTATTGGAATTTTTTATCAGTATTATGGTCAAAATGAGATTGAGAATAATAAGGAAAATACCACAGGAGAAGTAATCGAATTTTTGCATAAAACAAATTTAGATTATGCAATTATATATGAATATTTTGTTGAAGGAAAAAGATATACTAATCAAATCGGAATTTCGTTTTTTAAATGTGAAAATGGGAAAAAAGGTTGTTTAGGAGAAAAATTCACTGTTTATTATTCAAAGAAAAATCCGAAATTCAGTAAAATAGACCTTGGAAAATATAATGAATTTCAAAACACGGTTGATTTTACAAAAATTTTAGAATGAAAAAAACGTGCTACAACACCGTACAAAATTAATTGCTTGCTTTTTGCCTACTTACGAAAATCCTCGCGGATTTTCTTTGTTAGTAATTATTTAGCAAATTTAAGGCTTAAACCACGCAACTAACCTTGTACAAACACGTTAGGCACAAGTAACCCACGAATGAAAATTCAGTAAAAAAATGTACCTTTGCAGTTAGTAAAAAAACACTAGAAAGATTCTTGACAATTGAACACAACATATCACGAATAGATTATCTTCTAAAGTTATACAGAATAACTTTGAAAGAATTATTGGAAAAAATCAGCGAAGGCCTGAAAAACCCAATAACTAAGGATGACTTATACTCTAGTGAAATTAAAATTAGTCATTTAAAGAAAATTGATAAAGTTTTCAATAAAGGTCTTGAGTACTATATTAATCCTCGACCAATTTCAGAAAACAAAGATGCTAGTATTTTTTTTAGAAAAGATAAATTCAATTCTGACTTAAATATTGGAGCTAAGAAAATCGTGAATCAGTTTGAAGATTTGAAAAATTCATTAACTGCAATATCTAAACTATCTGACATACAATTTGAGCGAAAAATTCCAATTTTCTCAATAAAAGATAGTCCTAGAAAAGTAGCTCAGGAAATTAGGGATTTATTATATCCGAATGAGTTTTCGCCAATTTTAAGAGACTTTTTAAAAGAACTTATATCAACGTTTGCAGAAAACAATATAATGGTATTTGAGTTTATAGAAACTTGGAATAAAAAAGATACTGCAAATATTAATGGCTTTTATCTAAACCCAAATGTGATTGTTTTAAAACGACAACAAAAATCATTTAGAAGAGAAATCTTTACTTTAATTCACGAGTTAGGTCATTATTTACTTAATGAAGAAGAAATTGAAGAAGTTGATGTTAAATCAATATCTCAAAAAGATTTAAGTAAAATAGAAAATTGGTGTAATGAATTTTCTTATTTCTTTTTAGTTGGAAATTATGCAAACACTATTGAAGGTCTAAATAAGGCAGATTCATCAAATGATTATCATTTTGATTTAATTCAAAGAATTTCAAAAGAAACTAACTTAAGCACATTAGCATTATATACAAGATTGCTGTATTCTAAAAAGATTTCTTATAAAGGTTATAACAATGTCAAAAATGAACTTGAAGAACTTTATAAAAAGAAAATAGAGGAAGAAAACAAAAAAAAGGAATTAGATAAAATTTCAGGAATAAAAAAAGGTGGTTCTGTTCCTAAACCTATTAACTCACCACTATTTGTAAACACATTACAAACCGCATTATATGGTGGAGTTATTAATGAATATGACTTTTGTAAAAAACTAAATATTAAACCTGAAAAAATTGATAAATATATCTAATGAGATTTATAATTGATACAAGTACTTGGGTTTCATTAGTTAGATACTACAAACCTTTTGATAATAATTCTGTAATTTATGATTTTTTCAAACAAAAAATTAGAGGCGGAGAATTTATATTATTATCAGAAGTATCAATAGAATGTTCTTATGTTTCAAAAAAAATCGTTACAAAAGAATTGGACTTTATAATTGACAAACAATTTATTACAAAAACAGCAAGTTTACTTCCAACTAGGAAATTTTATAACTTATTAGATAATCAGTTTTGTAATCAATTCCAAAAAAGATTATTATCAGAAACAGATATTGAATCTTTAACAAATGATTTTCTCAAATCAGCTGATGCAAAAATAATTCTTAAATCAATAGAAATCTCAAAAACTTTAGATAATCAAATCACAGTTGTAACTGAGGAAACAAGTTCTAATAATGACAATAAATTATTCAAAAAAATCCCTTTGATTTGTAAAGAATTAAATGTTGAATGTATTGGATTACCTAAATTAATAAAGTTATTCAATAAAGAAATCAACGTTCGAATTAAAAATACCAGTGCCTAACACCGTATAAAATTAATTGCTGGTTTTAGCTTATTTACGAAAGTCCTCGCGGAATTTCTATCTGTGATTTATTTGCTAACTTTAGTGCTTAAAACACGCAACTAATCTTATACAACAACGTTATGTTTTAT
>NZ_JBTLRD010000053.1:0-2586 GCF_054584775.1 Polaribacter litoreus
TAATTACTGACAAAGAAAATCCGCGAGGATTTTCGTAAGTAAGCAAAAAGCAAGCAATTAATTTTGTACGGTGTTGGGCATAGTTTTTTATATTTCACTTATTTTATTAATTAATTCCTCAATTTTTAATTCAAGATTTTCATTTTTTACAATAGAAGTGAATATTATTTTGTTCTCTTTTAAAATATTAAACGCAAATCCCATATTCAAAGTGTCATTTGCAATCATTTTGTAAATGCGATATTTCTCGAAAGGTAAATTAAATTCGTAAGTTCTTTCATATTTAAAATTCGGGGAAATAAATTCCTCAAAATTATGACCAGCTATATAACTCAAAAAATATTCATTCATATTTTTTAATTCAGATTTTGGATAAATATAAGTTGACGCAACAAATCCGCCAATGATTCTGTTTTGTTTCCAAAGTTCTGATTTATATTCATATTTTGTTTCCAAACTTATAGAGTCAAATGCTTTTGAATAAATATGGTTTTTGTATTCAGCTTTTTTCAGGTATTCTTTGGAAAGAATATTTTCTTGTAAAATCAGTTTTTTCTTATCTGATTCCTGAAATTTCCGTTTTTCATAATCGTCTGCACAACTTGTCAAAATTACAAGTGTAAAAATTAAACTAAAAATCCGATTTATGTTCATTCGTTTAAATTATGCCCAACGGTCTCGTATAACCGTCAGTTACGGGTTAATATGCGTTAATTTTCGGTTTGACACTGACGTTAGCAATTCCGAGTGGATTCGGACGTAGTCGAATCCGCCGTAATTGCGGTTATACATTGTTGTGTGCAGTTTTTATAAATTCCAAGTGTTTTATTGAATTCCATAATTTTTCTGGTTCACATGTAAATTCTTCTATGTTTATAATTATTAGTCCAGAATCTCTTTTGCTTGCCCAAATAAAATCTTTAAAATAGTCAGTTGTGTTAATTTTCTCCAGTCCCGATACATTGTTTTTCAAATCAAGTATTGCAATAGTTGGATAAGTCACTCCAGTAATTTCGTCTAGAGTATTATTTTTAAGTAAACCAACAGTACTAATTTTGGCTTGTGAAAAATCACAATTAATTAATTTATTTTCAAAACGCAATTCAAAACGTCCTTTAAACGAACAATTTTTAAACTTTGGATTCCAATTTCCGCCAATTTGTTTTGTATGCGCCCAAATAAGACAATTTTCAAATGTGCATTTGTTTGTCAAGACATAGGTGTACTTGGAAGAGCAACGAATTTTTATATCACAATCTATAAAATGACATTCTAAAAATGAACCTACGAATTCCTTTGCATCTATCTCAACAATCTTATTGACGATTTTTTCTCGATGTCTTTTGTGAATTGGGAATCCGTGAGCTGAACTATTTGGTAGAAGCTTTTCTTTTTTAGCAGATTTAATATCTTGATTAAAATCATAGCTTTTATCTCTTCCAAAAAGTTTGTTCAATATTGACATAATTTCTGTTTCTCAAATTGCACACAACGTTGTTGTATAAGGTTTGTTGCGTGAATTTTGTACTAATTTAATAAATAATTATTGACAAAGAAAATCCGCGAGGATTTTCGTAAGTAGGCAAGAAGCAAGCAATAAATTTTATACGGTGTTGGCTGTAGTTTTTTTAATTCAATAATTTAAATTTCTGGTCTATTAAAGTTTCAAAAATTTTCGATATAGTTTCTTTATTTATAACTTGAGATAATCCTAAATCTATTAATTTTCCTTTTACTAATTCAGACCAATTCTTTTTATTTAATTTAGAATGTAAGTTTCTGATTTCTTCCATTTCGTTAAAAATAATTTCTTGTCCATATCCTAATTTTATTAGCATTTGAGTTATTTTTTCAATTTTTTTATCTAAAGATTCTTGACTTTTCTTTTTAGTTTTTATAGATGTTTTTCTTTCAATATAAGAAGCTCCTTTTACAGATATTTTAGCGTAATCATCTCCATTATTTCCATATTCAGAGAATAAAATAAGATATCCTCTCTTTGCTAAATCTTCAGCAATTTCTCTTGTTTCTCCTTTTCTATTTGGAACATTATTTAAATCTAAAATTTTTGATAATGAATAATAATTATCATTAAAAACAAGATTCAGTTTTTTTAAAATAAAATCTTTCTTCTTATTAATTGAAGTTATTAATATACCATCATATTTGTTTTGAAATTCAATTAGGGATAGATAGTCAAGAAGCTTTGAAATTCTTGATTTTAATTTATTTATTTTTCCTAATCTAATTTCTTCTTTGGATTTTTTTTCGGATTCAAAGTAGCTTTGAAATATTGATTTCTCAAATTTATGGGATTCATATTTGAATATATCTTCTAAAATTTCAAAGTTATCTTGAAGATATGTTTTTATAAATTCGATTACTTTCGATTCTTCAAATTCAATTGTTTCTTCAATTTTTTCAGTTTCATTTCCTACAATTAAAGAATCGTAAATTTTATTTAAATTTTCAATTAAAAGTTCTGTGTTATTCTTCAATTTTCATAGCGGTTGTATTATCCTGATATAGGTTGACCTTTTTTTAGGTTTAATTTATACCGTTCAAATTATTTTTTTAGCCGTTTAG
>NZ_JBTLRD010000054.1:0-2566 GCF_054584775.1 Polaribacter litoreus
CAAAATTCGCGAGAGACTGTTCAGCTTTTTTTTCCTGCGTTTAGATTTTCCTGAGCAATAAAACATAACGTTGTTGTATATGGTTTGTTGCGTGTTTTAAGCACTAAATTTAGCAAATAAAAACCGAATAGAAAATCCGCGAGGATTTTCGTAAGTAGGCAATAAGCCAGCAATAAATTATATACGGTGTTGCCACCAGTTTATTATAAATAAAATTGACTTAAAAAACTGGGATTTTCTTTTCCTTTTGGATAATAGTAAATTCCAATTAATAATTTATTATCATACTCTTTATTTTTACTTGTCTTTTTTCCAAAAATAGCCCATTCTGTTTTTTCTATAATTTTAATTAATTTTTTATCTATTTTTTTTCCAAAACCACTTATCTTCTTAACTTTCTTAATCTTTAAGTTTGAGTCAAATATTATCTCATAAATTCCATAAGTTTTATTAAGCTCTATTCCTTTAAATTCCTCCAAATTTTCTCCAAGATTACCCATTTCTTGGTAGTTCAATTTATTTGTATAATTTATTTTTTTTAACTTAAATTCCTTTAATATATTTATCTCTCGACTTTGCTCTGCTTGATTTTCTTTATTAAAATAAACTAAACCTGAACACATTCCTATTCCATAATTCCCATCTTTATTTTTTCGAGCGTATGCTATTAGTTTCGTATTTGTTGGGATATAAATGTCACAAGAACTTCCCATTGCATTATCGCTTCTTCCATAGATATAGATGGATTTTAGTTGTTCTCCTTTAAATAATTCATTAATTCTTATATCTGCTTTATATCCTAATTCGTTTTCTTTATTTTGATATATTTTGATTATTGTAATGTTAGAAACAAATTCAGACTGTATAAATTTTTCAGTTATACTTTGAGCTCCGCAATCACAAGCTAATATTCCGATAGAAAAAAGAAATATTGTTAATTGTAAGATGTTTTTCATAATTGGTGGCAACGTGTTTGTGTAGGAAAAGTTGCGTGGTTTAAGCAATAAAGTTAATAAATAAACACGAACCAAGAAAATCCGAGAGGATTTTCGTAAGTAGGCTTTTACCAGCAATTTTTTTTACACGGTGTTAGGCAACGTTGTTATTTTCGTAATGTTTTATTTCATTCAATTCAGCTTCTTTTTTTCCTTTTTGATTTTCAATATCAAAATCATCTTGAATTCCGAGCCAAAATTTTGCTGAATTTCCAAAATATTTACTCAATCTTAAAGCTGTATCTGCTGTTACTCTTCGATTTCCTTTTATTATTTCCGAAATTCTTGTTTGAGGGATTTTCAAATCCTTAGAAAGTCTGTATGCAGAAATTTCAAGTGGCTCAAGAAATTCGTAAAATAAAATTTCTCCTGGATGAATATTCGCTAATTTTTCCATAATATTTTCATTTAATGATAATCAACTATTTCAACTTCACTTGCGTTTCCGTTGTTCCAAATAAAGATGATTCTCCATTGTTTATTAATTCTAATACTATAATATTCTTTCAGATTTCCTGTTAACTTTTCAAGTCGGTTTGAAGGAGGAATTCTTAAATCTGCAATATCTTGCGAATTATTAAGCATTCTCATTTTTCTCCTACCTACATTTTGGATTTCATTTGGTAATTTCTTTACTCGAATTCCGTTCCAAATTTTTTCAGTTTCTTTCGACCCAAAAGAAATTATCATATTATTGTTTTACGTTACTAACGTCAAAGGTATGAGTTTTTTTTCGTTCCACCAAATGTTGCCTAACGTTGTTGTATATGGTTTGTTGCGTGGTTTAGCACGTAATTTAGCAAATAAAAACCGAATAGAAAATCCGCGAGGATTTTCGTAAGTAGGCTAGAACTAGCAATAAATTATATACGGTGTTGGCAATAGTTTTTATTTATTTCCTAAAATTCCATTATAGCCACCACCTTTATAATTTCTAATAATCGGTTCAATGGAATTAATATATTGTTTTTCAGATTCGGTCAATTTTTTTCCTTTCAGTTTTTTTAATTCCGCAAGTGCTTTTTCCTTTTCTCCGACAACAGCTTGTAAAGTTAAATAACCAATAAACTCCATAATATTCTCCTCATTTTCGTAGCGAATTTTCGGGCTTTCTTTAAATGCTTTTTTATACAATTCCATTGCGTCATTTAAATTGTCCATTTTTTCAAGAGTCATTCCCTTTAAAGTTAGAATGGAATTACTTTCTTTAATTTCGTTCGGAACTTCATTTAAGATTTTCAAAGCTAATTCAGGTTGTTCATTCCACCAATAAGTTTTTATCAAGCTTTCAATTGTTGTAATATCAGTTGGTTCAATTCCTAATGCTTTTTTGTAGAATACAATTGCACTGTCAGATTTATTTTCCATTTGATATTCAATCCCTTTTTCTTGATATTCAATAACTAAAGGATTCCTTTTTTCTTCCTCTTTTTTACAAGAAATCAGAAGTAAAATTGTCAATATAATTCCTATTATTCTTTTCAATTCGGGATTTTTGTATTATCCTGATATAGGTTGACCTTTTTTTAGGTTTAATTTATACCGTTCAAATTATTTTTTTAGCCGTTTAG
>NZ_JBTLRD010000055.1:0-2444 GCF_054584775.1 Polaribacter litoreus
GGGTTCTTTTTTTGTTTTCATAAGTGACTATAATTAAGTGTTTAATTTTTAGTCAACCTATTTCAGGAAAGTACATTTTTCATATTGTTGCCAACGGTCTCGGCTATGAGTAGTTGCGTGGGTTAGCACTTAACTTTGCAAGTACACACCAAGTTGGAAATTCCTGCGGAATTTCCAAAGAAGGCGAGAACAAGCAATTACTTATAGCCATTGTTGTGTGGCGTTTTTTTCTATTTTTCCTTATATTAATTTTTTCATACAGCCAAATCATCAGCTCTGATTTTTTTAGAATCGTTATCTTTTTGTTGCAACAAAGCAAATCCAAAAGTTAGAACTCCAACTCGACCAATAAACATTAAAATAATTATCAATGTTTTCCCAATATTAGATAAATCTCCTGTAATTCCTGTGCTTAATCCAACAGTTCCTAAAGCGGATGCTACTTCAAATAATATGCTTTCAAAAGAAAAGTTTTCAAAGTAAGAAAGTAAAAATGAAAACAAGAAAATTAAACTCGTATAAAGCATAAAAGTAGATGTCGCAACATATATTCTCTCAAATGGAATAAGTCGGTTTAAAAATGTGATTTTTTTCTGACCAAACAATCGGCTTTTCAATATCGATAGCATTGCCGTTAATGTCGTTATTTTCATTCCTCCTGCTGTTCCCGAAGGCGAAGCACCGATATACATAAGAAAGGTTACAAGCAACAATATTGGCAAAGATAATTCACCGATAGGTATCGTGTTAAATCCAACAGTTGTCATAGCTGACATTGCTTGAAAGAAAGAGGTCATTAGTGAACTATTTGAGCCAAGAATAGATGATGACTCTGTTGTGTAAATGAGTAAAGTACCTAAAAAAAGCAAAAACAAAAAGCCATAAACAATGATTTTAGTTGTAAACGAAATTTCTTTTGATTTACCTCTAATTCGATACCACAAATCTGTAATTACAATAAAACCCAAAGAACCAGAAATTGCTAATACAGAAATAATTGTATTAATAAAAGTATTGTCTTGATAGCTTTCGAAACCATCATTAAACAATCCAAATCCAGCTGTGCAAAACGATGAAATACTATGAAAAATTGAAAACCAAATTGCTTTTAAACTTCCCATTCCTGAATTGGTAAAGGCAAAGTAGAAAAGTATAGCTCCAATAGTTTCCATTATTAGGGTAAAAACAATAACGCTTTTGATGAAATCTTTTATCTGAATTGTATTGGGTAAAGTAAATTCAGTACCTATTAACTTACTATGCCAATGAGTTATTTTTTTTGTGGTAAATATTAAATAGTATGTCGTTAGCGTCATATATCCAATTCCGCCAATTTGTATTAATGCCATAATAACAAACTGACCGAAAAAATTATAGGAATCGAAAACGCTTATAGTTACAAGTCCAGTAGTTGAAATTGCAGAAGTCGAAATAAACAAATTATCTAAAACGGATATGTCGGTTTTGTGAAAAAAAGGAATAGACAGTAAAATAAATCCAATGAGCGTATATAAAAAGAATCCCCAAACTAAATTCATTTGAGGTGATTTACTAATTTGGAATTTTCGGTACCAATTAGATATTTTCTTGTATGTTTTATTTTTCATTTTTTGTATTCAGGTTTTTGTTTGTAAATGACACACAACGTTGTTGTGTAAGGAAAGTTGCGTGGTTTAAGCAATAAAGTTAGTAAATAAAACACGAACCAAGAAAATCCGATAGGATTTTCGTAAGCAGGCTTTTACCAGCAATTTTTTTTACACGGTGTTGTAGGTAGTTTTTATAGTCGGTAACCTAGTCCGATTTTCAAAATATTAATATTCGTATTGTATTTTATGTCAGGTATTTCGTTGTCAACTCCTATTTTGATAAAATCATACTGAACTTCGATAAACAATTCATTTGTTATGTCATAAGCCATTCCTAAATTCAGATTGAATCCGCTTTCGGTTTGGCTTAAACTTGATGAATTTGAATTAAAACTTTCAGTATCAGATGCGTTAAATGTCATAAATGTATAACCTAACCCAACTGAAGGATGAAATCTACTTATAGATTCAGAGTTTAATTCAGCAAATATTCTTGGTTGCATTGAGAAGGCTGTCACATCAATAAGCCCAATTCTATCATTTTTTGAGTTTTTTAATATTCCATAATTAAAAGAAGCTCCAATGCTTAATAAATCTAAATTCGTAAAACGATATTTAAGTCCAGCGTCTATAATTCCGTTGAAATTTTCACCAATAAAGTTCTCGTCAATTGGAATTGGATAATTTAATTCAATACTAAATTTAGAATTTTGCGAAAATGATTTTATTGAAAAAATTATTAGAAATACTAATATTAATTGATGTTTCATAGTTCAGTTTGTATTATCCTGATATAGGTTGACCTTTTTTTAGGTTTAATTTATACCGTTCAAATTATTTTTTTAGCCGTTTAGA
>NZ_JBTLRD010000056.1:0-2344 GCF_054584775.1 Polaribacter litoreus
TCGTTATTTTCCGAAGGAAAATATAAGATTGCAAAAAAAGCAACAACTTTTGGTTAAGCTAAAATTAGCAATTTTTTATACACGGTGTTGTAAATAGTAGTTTTTTTTCCAGTTAATAATTCCATTTTAGTTTTTCGCACTTTGCTTAATTCAACATTTTAAGTAATAAATTCCACAAAGAAATTCAATTCCGAAAGTTGCTTAAATTCAGTTTTTGATTCTCACGTCTTACTAATTTTCCCACGTTTTAATTTTCCAGTCAGAGTAAATTCACACGTTTAAAATTCCCACAATTAAGATAAAATTCCCAAGACAATTTTACACGAGTGAAAGATAATTCAGCAATTGTTAAATTCCATTTTAAGCGATTAAAAAATTCCCACGAACAACTAAATTCAGACATTTTGGAAATTCAAATTTTCACGTTTCTGAGTGTTTTCCACTATTATTTACAACGTTGATGTATAAGATTATTTGCGTGTTTTAAGCACTAAAGTTAGCAAATAAATCACAGATAGAAAGTCCGCGAGGACTTTCGTAAAATGGCTAAAACCAGCAATTAATTTTATACGGTGTTAGCAAAAGTTTTTAATTCATTCATTTTTGATATATTCAATAAATTCTTTCCCGAAAACTGTTACAGTTATGTAAGGTAAATTGAAATCTTCTCTTCCTGACGATAATAAAAGAGATTTGCGAACAACACTTTCAAATGTAATATCACCTGTTTCAATCAAATTATATTTTTCCAAATCACTTAATATTATTCGATAAGAATTATTTGGTATTATAACTGAAAGAGAATCTTTTTTTAAAATGTTCTTTATTTCAGAGAATAATTTTATGTCCTTTATTTTCTCCGAGTATTTGTCAATTAATTTTAAAAAGTATAAATGATTAACTGTTAAATCTCCAATTAGTCTTGTGAAAATTAGTTTTGAGTCAAATGTGAAATTACTTTCAAAATTATTGATAAGAGCATTCTTTAATAACAGATGTTTTTCTTCCTGATGAGTTTTAGATGCTAAAGACACACTTTCCTTAAGCAAAGAAATAAATTCTTCGTTTGAGATTATATCTTCTCTTGAAATTTTTTCCCTTCTAATTCCATAATTGCTGAGTGTACATTATTACACCAATTTTCAAACTTTTTTTGATGTAGTGATGGTAAAACAAAATCAACTAAAGGATTTATAAATCCTCCAGTTACTGTTTTTGTCACCTCGTTTATATATTCGTGAACTTTATTAGATAAATCTTTTTTGGGAGGAATAATATCTTTTTTATTCATTCTCTTTTTCTTTCAATTTGAGTTTTTACGTCTGATTGGTTAATTTTTGCTAACGTTGTTGTATATGGTTTGTTGCGTGGTTCAAGCAACCAATTTAGTAAATAATTACGGACAAAGAAAGTCCGCGAGGACTTTCGCAAGTAGGCAAGAAGTCAGCAATAAATTATATACGGTGTTAGGCAATGTTCTTTGTTTCACATTTAGATGAGTTTATATTTTATTATTAAAAATATTCTTATTCAACTGTAAAAAAATATTCACGAGTATTTTCATTTTCAAAACTTTTATATGAAGTACGTCCGCAAGAATTAAATCCTATTTTAGTATCTAAATTTATTAGTCGATAATCATTCAAAATGTAATCATTCAAGTTAGTATTCAAAATTTTGCTATCATTCCAAAAATTAATAATATAATCTCCTTTGAGTAATGGTTTTAGTCCAAGTTTATATTTATAATTTTTTTCATTATCAGATAATTCAGTTTCTGGAAAAAATGTAGAGTTCTCACAACGACCTAAAAACGAAATTTTATTTGTATCATAAATGATTTCAAATTTGTCAACTGCATCTTTGCTATTAGTAGCATTGTTTTCAGGTTTGACTAATTTATATAGCGAGATTGCAGGAGAAAATCCAATTTCATAAAAAATAGAATCTTGTATAATTTTGTCATATACATTCGAGGATACAATCCCTTCAATCCAAATTGTGTCACTTTTTTTGAAGCTTGATTTAGGGGTAATATTTACCTTGATTTTATTAAATTCATAATTCTCGTATACTGATGGTTCATCTTCACATTGAAAAGCCATTAATAAAATACTTAGGGCAAATAATGTTATAATTTTTTTCATTTTTTTGTTAGTGTTTTAATATTTAGGATCTGGTTTTTAATATTGCCTAACGTTTTGGTGTATTGTTTGTTGCGTAAATTTAGCGAAAAAAAAGCTATCTAGACTAAAACTTTAGCGTTCCCGAGGTTTTTCGTAAGAAAAACCCGAAAAAGCAATAAATTTTACACGGTGTTATGTTTTGTTGCGATACGTTTGAG
>NZ_JBTLRD010000057.1:0-2309 GCF_054584775.1 Polaribacter litoreus
TAAAGTTCCGCAACTAACTATAATTATTGTAATTATAAAGTAGGTAATCTTTTTCATTCTTTAATTGTGCCTAACGTTGTTGTATATGGTTTGTTGCGTGTTTCAAGCAACTAATTTAGTAAATAATTACTGACAAAGAAAGTCCGCGAGGACTTTCGCAAGTAGGCAAGAAGCCAGCAATAAATTATATACGGTGTTAGCCACAGTTTTTAATTCATATTATAAAATTTCATTACACCAAAGTTTTTTATGTCATTATTTAGTTTTTCAAATATTTTTCCATAAAAATCATTATTACAGAAAAAATTTAAATTGCCATTTTCAGCGATTCTGTATAAAGTACTGTCATTAAAGTCTGATTTTTCATTAAGCATTTTGTGAAAAGCTTTAATACTTTCTATTTCATTATTTACCCATTCATCAGACATTATTCCTCCATATGCTTCATTACTTTTTATAATTATTGTATTTCGTTCGTTTTTCATTTCAGTGTAAATACTAATTGGTAGGCTGTCAAAGTTTATTTCATAACTGTATATATTAACATACTTTGTAGTTTTTACTATTTTTGGTTTTTTGTAATATTTTTCCTTTAAAACAGTAGTCCACTCTATATTATTATTGAAAATTAAACCAAATTTTCTAGGGCTATAAAAGAAATCTTCGTTATAGATTTTTAGCCTTCCTAATTCAAGTTTGTCAGAGAGATTTAGCAATTCTTTTTCAGAAAAATCATTAAATGTTGAAAAGAGTTCATTAAAATATGAATAATGGTTTTTTAAAAAATACCAACTGAATTTGTTAAGCATATTTTGATTTATAATTGTGATATTTTTCTATATGGTAATTTAAACGATTAATATTGTCAGATTTTAAATTAACTGAATGATTTAACTGTGTGGATTTTTTTAAAAATTCATTATAGCTAACTTGAAACTCATTAAAAGATATCCCATATACTTTATTAAAATCCTTTTTTAATCTGGCTCTTTCGTCATTCAAGAAATTATTTTTTTCTATAATATCATTATTCGTAATCATAAAATCATCTAACTCTTTTTGAGCTTCTAAAAGTTCTTTTTCTTGGTTATTTAACGCTAAATATACATTTTCTATAAGTTTATCACAGAATGAAATGATTATGTTAGTATATTTTTTTGTCTCAGTTATGGAATTATATTCTTTGATTTTATCAATAAAGTCCAGCGCACCTATTATTTTTTCTGTTCTAAAGTTTATAAGTTCAAAACCACTATAATTGACTCTGTATTTTTTTATTGAAGCTTTTAGTTCAGTAATTTCATTTTCATCTAAGAATTCAAATTCAGAATCTGTATAAAACTTTTTAAGGCCTTCTACCATTTTTTCACATTCTTCTATAATGTATTTTTCTATAAATTTATGCTCATCTATTAAAGATAAATTAGCAGCATCTTTTGCGAAAGTTAATGCATTAGACCAATATTCGTTTATAATTTTATGCTTATAATACCAAACTTTTCCATTATCATTTAATACAGGGATTTTTGATTTAAAACTACGAGTGTATCTTATAATCTCAGAAAAACCTGCAAATCTATATTCAACCCATTCAGAGAGGGGAGTTATTCTTATGTCTTTATAGGTCAATATGGAATAAAAATAACTTGATTTGCCATAACCGAAATTTGTCTTAACTTCTTGTGTTAAATTATCTGTTATTTTATATTCTGGACGTGACCAACCGCTAATTCTATGAGAATAAGCTAATACGTTTGATATTTTTTTTGCTTTAACATAGGTAATTTCAATATCGAAAACTTTAAACCACAATTCCATTTTTTTTTGTATCCAATTTTTTAACTCCCTAAATTTTGAAGCTAAATTAAATTCTTTACCTTCTTGTATTGCGATTTTTTGATTTATAAAAATTAAGTCTCTTTCGTTTAAAATACTTTCAATACCTAACTCAATATTGATGTGAATGCTTTGATAAGCTTTGTCTAATTCTTTGCAATATTTGAAAGTTTTATTAGGTAATTTAGGTTGAAGAGAATTTCTTATGAATGATATGATTTGGTCAATATTATCATTTTCTTCAGCTCCACATAATTCCGAAAGTTGAACATTTTCCTCATCAAAATTTTTTACAATTTCTATCTTGTCTATTTCTATTTGACCATTTTTGTCAATTAACAGTAGTAAATAATCTTCGTTAATTTTAATCTCGGGCATAGGTTGGTTTTAATTGTGGCTAACGTTTATGTGTATTAAAAGTTGCGATTTTGTGCCATCGTTATTTTCCGAAGGAAAATATAAGATTGCAAAAA
>NZ_JBTLRD010000058.1:0-2297 GCF_054584775.1 Polaribacter litoreus
TTGCTTTTTCGGGTTTTTCTTACGAAAAACCTCGGAAACGCTAAAGTTTTAGTTTAAATAGCTTTTTTTTCGCTAAATTTACGCAACAAATAATACACCAAAACGTTGTGTGCAATTAAAAAATCGTACGAAAAATGAATTTAAAAGAATTAATTGAAATTGTTAAATCCAATTTAAATATATTATCTTCTTTAGATAATCCAGATTTTAGAATAGAACAAGCTGAATTTTTTCCTGAAACTGGAAATTGGGAAATTATTGTGTCCTTTCTAGTAGAAAATACAAATCCAAAAATAAGTTCTCCTCTAATGGCTATGGCAACTCAATTCAAATATCATAGAACTTATAAAAAAGTTCTTATTAACAATGAAAAAGAAATTGTAGGCTTTTTTATGTATGAAAAAGAATGAAATTAATTGATACAAATGCTTTAATAGTTTTAATAATTGGCTTAATAGATCCAAGACTAATTAATAAACATAAACGAACTTCAATTTATGAGGAAAAAGATTTTGAGGATTTGATTTCTTTTGTTGGAGACTTTAATGAATTAGTAGTTTTACCAAACGTTTGGACAGAAGTTGATAATCTTTTGAATAATTTCAAAGGAAATAGAAAAACTGAATATATAGAGAAAATAACAAGTACAATAAAGTTAACAACAGAAAAAATTTTGGAAACAAAAATAGCAACTGAAAGCGAGACATTTTATGATTTAGGAATAACTGACTCCTTGTTATTCGAATATTCAAAAAAATGTGAATTGTTAATCACATCTGACTCTAGTCTATCAGATTATGCAATTGCGAATGGTGTGAAAGTTTTTGATTTAGTAAAAAACAGGAATGAAAGAATTTAAAAAACTGCACACAACACCGTGTAAAATTTATTGCTTTTTAAGGTTTTTCTGGCGAAAAACCTCGCAAGCATAAAAGCCTGGTTTTATTACTTATTTTTAGCTAAATTTACGCAACAAACCTTACACAACAACGTTATGCAAAATATAAAACAGCACTGAACTTACTAATAACAATACCTATGAAATTGAAACTTACACTACTACTTCTTAGTTTTTATCTCGTCTCCTTCAGCCAAGATTCCAATATGGATTTATTGGGAAAATTGTACGCATCTCAAGACTTTGATAAAACCATTGAAAAAGCAAATGAGTTTTTAAACGAGGACAAAACAAACCTAGATTACTTGCACATTCTTGGACGGGCAATGGCAGATAAAGGAGATTTTGAAAATGCAATCCCTATTTTGAATAAGTCTGCCAAAGACGACAACAATAATTTATGGAGAAAAGCATGGGCATTAGGCTATATTGGAACTTGCCAATTTATGCTTGGCAACCATGAGAAATCGGAAACCGCGCTTAGAGAATGTATTAACTTAAATGCTACAAAAAACGCAACTAGATACGCATACAAAAGAATTTACCTTTTTGGTTACGACAGTTTTTTTGATGACTGGGACATCATCGAATCCGACAATTTTCGGTTCTATTTCCAGAAAATGTCAGAGTCTAACAAAAAGTATTTTGTAGAATCTCGAGAAAAGTCGTTTAACGAGATTAATAAATTTTTCAAAAGCAAATTGCCTAAAAAAATTGACTTCTTTGTTTGGGATTCTCGTGAAGATGCAAAAAAAATACTTAAAGCCAATTTGGGATTTTCTAATCCACATAGTTGTATAATACACTCTCATTTCCAACAGACAAAAGGACATGAAATGACACATGTAATCTCTAATTTCATTGCTAAAAAATATAACAAGACCGAATTCATTAATGAAGGTACTGCAGTTTGTTTCGACCTTTCAAACCAAAACAAACAAAAGATGGTTAAAGAGTGGATTTCACAACAAGGCCAAAAGGTTGATATTAAAAAAATCTGGACAGACTTTAGGAAATATCCTGATGCTTTGACCTATCCCCTATCCGGACTTTTTGTTAGGGAACTGATCGACAAGTATGGTAACGACAAATTTCTAACCTTTTTCCCCGACCAGACATATGAAAATGCTAAAAACATTTATGGCAAAGAAATAGACGTATTTATAAACGATTTTGAAAATAAAATGAACAATTAAATACTTTGCATAACAATGTATATACAAAATAGGCGAAATAGTAGTAAATTCAAGGGTTGTAGCCCGCTTCAAAATTGTAACGGTTTGATAAGTTTGAAGCCCGAAATCGCCTACTTTGCATATACTAAACGTTAGCTAAAATTGTAATGAAAAACCAAAAAAGGAAAATATTTTTGATTTTATTCACTTTAGGAATTTTCTAT
>NZ_JBTLRD010000059.1:0-2227 GCF_054584775.1 Polaribacter litoreus
ACAAAACATAACACCGTGTAAAATTTATTGCTTTTTCTGGTTTTTCTTACGAAAAACCTCGGAAACGCTAAAGTTTTAGTCTAAATAGTTTTTTTTGCTAAATTTACGCAACAAATAATACACCAAAACGTTATGTGCAATTACCAAAAATGACGAAAACAACACTAATATTGATTTTTACTATTCTATTTTTTACTTCGTGTAATGAAGTTGTTGAATATGAACAAAGTTTAAGTGACGAAGAACTTTATCCAAATTATGTAAAAGCAATAAAGAATGAAAGTACATTTCAAAATTTTCTTGTAGTTAAAGTTAAAAATTTGAATAATGGAGAAATTCGAGAATATTGCACGAAAGGAAACTTTTTGAAAGGAGCATTGCATAGAGAATTGAATTTAGGATATTCAAAAGACGGAATTATTAAAGTCTATGAAACTGCAATCGAAAATAAAGAAAGGTATTTTGAATTTAAAAACGATAGTGCAATTTGGAATATAAGTGCATTTGATAAATATTCTATGAAAGAACTGTCTGAATTTGAGAATCAAATCGGAATTGACTCACTCATATACAGAATCGAAAACGGAAAAGATTGGGGAATTACAATCTCGAATGATAAAGAAATGAAAATGGTCGCTCACTCTTTGTTTAATAAAGGAATTTTAACTGCAGAAAACAGTTGCTTTGGAGGAATGCTAAAATTAGATAAATCGGAATAAAAACAGCACATAACACCGTATATAATTTATTGCTGGCTTCTTGCCTACTTACGAAAGTCCTCGCGGACTTTCTTTGTCCGTAATTATTTACTAAATTAGTTGCTTGAAACACGCAACAAATCATATACAACAACGTTGGGTTTAATTTACGAATGAAAAAGAAAATAAACATTTTACTAATTATTTTTGTCTTATTTTTAATTGGTTGTGCTTCATATAACAACAGAATTGAAAAGAAGTTTATACAAGGAATTTGGGCGTTTGAAAGCGAAATCAATAAATCATATATTAAAGATACTAGTTTTGATTTCAAACATCGAAGACCAATAATTTTTGACTTCAAAAAAAATAATATTCTTCAAATAAGAAAATATGGAATAAAAGATACAATCTTTAATGTCAAATGGTATTTAAAATCAGATTCAACTTTAAATATTGATAGTTTGAATTATAAAATCTATAAATTAAATAAAAATAAATTCAGCATTATGGATTTTACTAGAGTTGATACTGTATTGCTGAATTTTAAAAAACCAAGGAATACTAAAATTAAATACTCTAAAAGTGAAATTGAAAACATACTTCTTTCAAATATCTGGAAAAATAAAGACGGAAAAGATAGTTCTGAATATAATAGTTCTGAATTTTTTAAAAATAAATCAATGGTTTATAGATATAAAATGTCAAAAACAGATTCTATTGAATATTTACAAAACGAAAATTGGGGAATAGCAGAATATCAAAACTACTACTTCTTATATTATTATTCAGATTACTTTTTAGGGAAAGGCAACTGGGAACAAATAAATCAAATTTTAAAAATTGCACCTAATCATTTTTCAGTAGAAGATGATAACAATACTAGTGAAACTCATTTTTATAGAAAAACAAGCAATGTAAAGAAACCAAATATTATTGGAAATTGGACAAGTAAAAACTCCAATTCGAAAAATTATGGAAATTTTATTTCTAAATTAGACATAGAAAGAGGAGATACAGAACTCTTTGAAGGAGAACTTAAAATAAAAATAAGCAAACAATTTATAGAATTTGAACTAGATTCCTTAAAAGTAGGAAAGTATAAGTGGGAATTAGGAAAAGATAATAAAACTATATTAATGAAAAAGCAATATGAAGGAGAGTTAAGAAGAGGCTTTTTTATAATTCTAGCAGATATTATTGAAAACGAAGAGAAAGAATTCAAATTACACCTATTTGAAAATCAGTTTTTAACTGGTTTTGAAAAACCTCGTTCAATTATTGTAAACAAAATTCAGACATTTGAAAAAAACGAATAAAAAAACTAAACCCAACACCGTGTAAAAAAAATTGCTGGTAAAAGCTTACTTACGAAAATCCTCGCGGATTTTCTTGGTTTGTGTTTTATTTACAAACTTTATTGCTTAAACCACGCAACTTTTCTTACACAACAACGTTGTAAATAATAGTGGAAAACACTCAGAAACATGAAAATTTAAATTTCCAAAATGTCTGAATTTAGTTGTTCG